>CAZHYM010000011.1:0-15598 GCA_964536785.1 uncultured Candidatus Saccharibacteria bacterium
ACTCTCGACCTCTTCCTTGGCAAGGAAGCGCTCTATCAACTGAGCTAAACCCGCAAAGCATAAATTACTATAGCTAATAATTTGATTATTTGCAACTAATTCATGCTGATTTTTTGGGGTTAATCGTGTTTGCGTTCAGATTAACGTCGTCTTTTGATTGACGTTAACCAATACAGACTAGCAGAAGTAAGACTACTAATTCCAAACGCTTGCGCTAATTTATTACTACCCGTCTTGGGCAGTTCAAGTGGAGTCTCTGACGCTTGATTATTACTATCTTCATTTGGTTTGTTAGGCGTCTCGTCTTTGGAATCATCCAAGTTGTTATCTCCAAGCGGTTTGCTAGATGAACCATAACACACGATTACATGGGAATTTTCTTTGCCCGAAGAATGAACAATTTCATCTCCCGCTTTTACTGTTCGATCGATTTCGTTGGCGTTTTCACCAGCGCCAGCTTTAACGATAGTCGCATAAATTGGTACGCCACTATTACTTGCAGGCACGACAAAAGGTGTTTTGACCGGTTCATATTTTTTACAGGTTAAATTAGAAACCTTAAAATAATTCACCCAGTAAGCCGGTTGATTTGCTTCATTGTTTTGAGCAACTGTTTCCGCAACGGCAATATTACCAGCCATTAAGCTAGTTGCAACAACTGAGGTTATTATTAAAGCTAAAAGCTTCATAAAATTCTCCTCAAGATTAACTTAATACTCTTTAATAATATCATAATATAGACTAAATGTCAATAACATGACGTTTTTGAAGATTGGTAATTTTAGACATTTTTGGATAATAAAGCTAGAATTTGCTTGGTAAATAAGGTATATTGTTAAGCAAGTGTGGCGCCTTGGCGGAGTGGTTACGCAGCGGTCTGCAAAACCGTTTACGCCAGTTCAATTCTGGCAGGTGCCTCCAGTTAGTAAAATATGCGCGGATGGTGGAATGGTAGACACGAGAGACTTAAAATCTCTTGGGCAAATAGCCTGTGCGGGTTCAAGTCCCGCTCTGCGCACCAAATTAAGAGCTTTGATATGGCCAAAACAATCAAAAAAATTACAAAGAAAAAGCGTACAGTAAAACCTAACCAGTCAACTAATTTTGTTAACCGAAAAGTTGAATCAGTTAGGTCTTTTTTAGACCGTCGCCCGCACAGTAGTTTCAAGTTGAGCCATAAAGTTGATTATGTACGGCCGCTAGAAATTGAAGGGTATTTTAAATTTTCTCAAAATGTAATTGATTTAATCATAAGAAATAGCAGATTTTTTATAGGGATTGTTCTAGCGTCCAGCGTTGGGCTTTTCTTATTCACGGGATTAATGCCTCAAACTGCCTACAATAGCCTAAAGATAGCCATAGACGAGAGTTATACCAGGGCTAATCAAGAAGCGCCTGGAGGGCTTTTCAAGGCCGGCTTACTGTTTCTCTCAACTGTTACAGACGGGGGCACAAATGCTCAGAGCTCTGAATCTAAGCAAATTTTGCTGGTATTTATATTCGCGATAGTTTGGTTGTCGGTTGTGTGGTATCTTAGAAATTATTTAGCTGGTCATAAAATTAAGCTTAGAGAAGCAGTTTATAATTCCGGATCACCACTCATTCCGATGCTCGGCATAATGCTAATAATTGTCATCCAGCTAATCCCACTCTTTATTTATTTGATCGCCTATGCTGCCGCGGTCGAAACGCAATTAATCACAGGAGGGGTAGAATCGATGATTATTTACACTGTCGGATTTTTAATTATCGTCTTGTCGCTGTATTGGATTTTGAGTTCAGTGCTGGCTATGGTTCTAATCACTATTCCTGGAATGTATCCAATGCAAGCAATTTCGCTAGCCGGTGACTTAAGCGTCGGCAGACGAGGAAGATTGCTAAAAAGAATCATCTGGCATATCATCCAAGTTATTAGTTTGTGGGTAGTTGTATTAATTCCAATAATTTTATTTGAGGATTGGATTAGCAAAAAGAATGAAATTGTAGCCTCAATCCCATTAGTTCAAAGTGTTCAAGTTTTGCTGCTAACTTCAACTTTTGCTTGGACTAGCGCGTACATCTATTTGCTGTATCGACGAATTATAGAGGATAAATCTAAGCCAGCCTGATGACAAAAAGTGATGCCATAGATAGAATTAAAAGCCTCCGGCAACTGATTGATAATTATCGTTATCATTATCACGTTTTAGATGAATCAACCATGAGCGAAGCGGCGGCTGATAGCTTGAAGCACGAATTGGCCCAATTAGAAGAAGCTTACCCTGATTTAATTATTCCCGAAAGCCCCACTCAACGGGTAGCGGGTCAAGCTCTGGACAAGTTTAATAAGGTAGTCCATAAAGTCCCGATGATTAGTTTAACGGATGTTTTTAACTACTCTGAACTAGAAGCTTGGGAAAAGCGAATTCAGAAATTAGTCCCCGGGTCAAAAATAGAATTTTTTTGTGACATAAAGATGGACGGTTTAGCTTGTGCGCTTATCTATGAAAATGGGAAATTTGTCCGGGCGATTACCAGAGGAGATAGTGTTATAGGTGAGGACGTAACGCATAATGTTCGAACGATAGAAAATGTTCCGCTCACACTACGAGAAACGAAAGGTTTTGAGAGATTCTTGAATGGACGTACGGAAATTCGTGGTGAAATAATTATGCTAAAAGAGGATTTTGAAAAATTAAACACCATAAGGCGAAAAAACAAAGAACCAGAATTTGCCAATCCTCGTAATCTTGCGGCTGGTACGATTCGACAGCTAGATCCGGCTTTAACCGCTTCTCGACCTCTAAAATTTCAGGGATACGATGTACTGCGTGATGACAAATCAGAACTGCCGACCAACGATTTTGTCTACTCTGCCATGCGAGCAGTTGGTATAGCATGCAATAAGCGCACGAAAGTAGTTGCTGATATGAGCTCTTTGATAGAATTTATCCAAAAATGGGAAAGCAAACGACACGAACTGCCTTTTAATACCGACGGCCTCGTGATAAAAGTTAATGACCGAAAGGTTTTTGATTCTTTGGGCGTTGTGGGCAAAACTCCGAGAGGAGCTGTTGCCTTTAAATATCCTGCCGAGCAAACTACTACTACCATAAAAGACATTAAACTTTGGCTGGGCCGAACTGGGGCAGCTACGCCAGTCGCGGTTTTTGAGCCGGTTAAATTAGCAGGCACAACAGTTAAACACGCTAGCTTGCACAATGCTGATGAAATCGAACGGAAAGACATCCGGATTGGAGATACTGTAATCATCTATAAAGCCGGTGACATAATTCCTCAAGTCGAAAGAGTACTGCTTGAGCTTCGTCCAAAGTCAGCCATAAAATTTGATTTTGAAAAAGCTTTAAAGGAGCAATTCAAAGGTCTAGAATTTGCTCGACCTGAAGGAGAGGTTGTCTACCGGCTAATTAATTCCAAAAATGCTGCCAGTAATGCAGATTTGCTTGCTATGAATATCGCACATTACGCTTCAAAACCAGCTTTAGATATAGCCACGCTTGGAGAACAGAATGTAAAAGCCCTAGTCGACAGCGGATTGGTTGGGAACTTAGCCGATATTTATCGAATTGACGAAATAGACTTGTTGGAGCTAGACCGGTTCGCTGAAATCTCAGCAAAAAAGTTAGTTAACGCAATTAATAATTCAAAGACCCCGGACTTAGGGAGATTTATTTACGCTTTAGGCATTCGCCATGTTGGGACAAAGACGGCCCGAGATTTGGCAAGTTATTTTAAGAATTTTAATAATCTAAAACGTGCTAGTTATGAAGAGCTAGTTCAAATTGATGGCATTGGCGAAATAGTTGCTGAAAGTCTTCGCGATTGGTTTTCCAATCAACATAATCTTGATTTGTTAGACAGTTTAGACTCGCTTGGAGTTAAACCAAAAACAATTAAAGACAGAAAAACTTCAAAACTTAGCGGGAAGAAGTTTGCAATAACTGGATCGCTTGAGGGGATTAGTAGAGATGAAATGGCTCAGAAAATTGAGAATTTGGGTGGTGAATTTCAGTCAACCATAACTAAAGACACAAATTATTTACTAGTTGGAACTAACGTTGGGGCAAATAAGATTTCAAAAGCAAATAAATACAATGTCGCTGTTATCAATCAGCAAGAGTTCGAGGAACTAATCCGCTAAAATGGTTTTATGATTTTTAATTCTGGATTTTCTTCAGCGATTCGTAGAATCTCGTTGTATTTTGAAACTCGGTCGGTTCGTGAAAGTGAGCCAGTTTTGATTTGGCCTGCTCCTAGCCCGATTGCTAGATGAGCGATTGATGTGTCTTCTGTCTCCCCTGAACGGTGACTAATTATCGTATTAAAACCATTTTCCTTGGCTAGTTTAACGGCTTTAATTGTCTCGGATAAGGTGCCGATCTGGTTTGGTTTAATCAAAATTGCGTTGCAAGCTTTTTTATCAATCGCTTTCTTTAATAGTTTGGTGTTGGTAACTAATAAATCATCACCAACTAGTTGAATTTTCTTGCCTAATTTCTCAGTTAATTTGATCCAATTGTCCCAATCATTTTCGGCTAACCCGTCTTCAATTGAAATAATAGGGTATTTCTCTAGCCAGTTTGCATATAAATCAATAAGCTCGTCAGCGTTCATGATTGATTTTTCGGTTTTTAGATTATATTTGTCGTTTTCGTATAGTTCACTAGCAGCCACATCAAGAGCTAGCGCCACGTCTTTGCCTAGTATATATCCCGCATTCGAAACTGCTTTGGCGATTAGTTCTAGCGGTTCTTTATTGCCATTTTTAAGATTTGGAGCAAATCCACCTTCATCGCCGACGGTTGTCTGGTAATTATTTTCTTTTAATATTTTCTTCAAATTATGGAAAATTTCAGTCCCCATCTGCATCGCTGCCGTAAAGTCTCTGGCTCCAATTGGGACGATCATATATTCTTGGATGTCGCTTGAGCCATCAGCATGAGCGCCACCGTTCATAATGTTCATCATCGGCATCGGGAGATTCGATTCGAGATTGCTTAGTTCGCTGATATGGCGATAAAAGGGAAGCTTTTTAGAATCCGCTTCAGCCTTAGCCACAGCTAAACTAACAGCCAAAATTGCATTTGCGCCTAAGGCTGATTTATCTTTCGTGTCGTCAATTTTAATCAGCAAATTATCGATTTTTGTTTGTTCGACGGGTCGGCCGATTAGAGCTGGGGCGATTTTATTTTTGATGTTGTCAACGGCCTGAGTAACACCTTTGCCCATCCACATATGACCACCGTCACGTAGCTCTAGCGCTTCTTTTGACCCAGTGCTTGCGCCGCTTGGCACAGAAGCTCGTCCGAATCCGCCATCGCTCAAGTAGACATCGGCTTCAACAGTTGGATTGCCACGAGAATCAAATATCTGCCTGGCTAGTATTTTTGTAATCATAGTTTTATTCATACTCTTATTTTAACACGAGTTGACTTGTGCTAAAATTATACCAAGTATGGCGTATAGAAAAGACGGGCGGGCTATGCCAAATGATTTAATCTTTATTCGACACGGCGAAAGTGAAGCGAATGTTGTTCAGCGAGCCGAATCGATAGGTGATTTGCATGATTGTCATGATGAAGTTTCGTTTCGTCCAGATTGGCAGCAACGTTTAACTACGAAAGGCGCAGAACAAGCGAGGCTTGTCGGAGAATGGTTAAAGTCTGAAGCGGGTGGGATCGATAGTTTTGATGGTAAATTCGTATCTCCATTTTTGAGAGCTCGTGAAACTGCTGGCCATATTGGTGGAAGTGGTTGGATAGTTGATGATCGATTGATTGAGCGATTCCGTGGCGTCTACGGCGTAGTTTCCTATAACAAGGCTCTCAACCAAGCAGAACTTGCGAATATGCGAGATGCATCGCCTTGGTACGCTCGAATTGATGGCAGTGAGAGTTTGCAGGATGTTTTTGGTAGGTATCGCTCTTTTCAAAGTTCAATTCGCAGGCATCATGGAGGCCAAAAAGTGGTCGTTGTGGCTCATGGCGACTTAATTAAAACAGCGCGATATTCAATCGAATGGCTGATGCCAGAACGCTGGCTGGAGATGTCGTCTAACTCTGAAATGCAATTGCCAAATGGAGGAGTGGTTCATTATTCTCGAGTAAACCCAAACAACCCAACCGATATCAGGCCGAGCATTAATTGGATAAGAATAGTTTATCCTGAAAGCCCAGAGGATTCGCCTAATGGCGGGCGCTGGACCGAACTCAATGTCAAACGCCAATATAGTTCAAAAGAATTGCTAGAATCAGTTGAAGTCGTCGATCGGATAATCTAGCGCATTTATTACTATTGGGGGCTAGAAAAAGTCAGCTTTCTTTGCTATAATTTAGCAGTTTATGAAAGAGTTTATAGAAGTTATCGGGGCAAGAGAGCACAACTTAAAAAATGTTAGTGTCAAGATTCCCCGTGATAAGTTAGTGGTAATTACGGGATTGTCAGGTTCTGGTAAATCTACTTTGGCCTTTGACACAATTTATGCTGAAGGGCAGAGGCGATATGTTGAGAGTTTATCTAGCTATGCTCGTCAGTTTCTGGGCGTAATGGATAAGCCTGATGTTGATTCTATTACCGGTCTTTCTCCTGCAATCTCAATTGATCAGAAATCTACTTCTCGCAACCCACGTTCAACCGTGGCTACTGTTACTGAAATTTATGATTACCTAAGGCTTATGTTTGCCCGCATAGGAACTCCTCATTGCCCAATTTGTGGTAATAAAGTGGTAAAACGAACTGAACAGGCGATTGTCGAAGAAGTGTTAAAACAATACCTAGGCAAAAAAATAATAATCCTAGCGCCACTTGTGAAACAGAAAAAAGGTGAATTTAGCCACATTTCCGAGCAATATCTGAAACAAGGATACGCTAGAGTTCGAGTCGATGATGTGATTTATGCGCTAGATGAATTTCCTGAACTTCAAAAAAGTTTTAAACATAGCATCGAGTTAGTCATTGACCGCTTAGCGGTAGACGAAAATTCGCATAGTAGGGTCACGAATTCAATTGAGCAGGCCCTAAACATTGGTGGTGGTATAGCCGAAATTCTGGATGCAGAGTCTAATGATTTAACTTCATTTTCAATGCGATATGCCTGCTTAGATCACCCCGAAATAAATATTCCTGAACTGGAGCCGAGGTTGTTTAGCTTTAACTCGCCTCTAGGTGCATGCCCGGTTTGTACGGGACTAGGCTCACGGCTGGAAATTGATCCAAGCTTAGTTTTTAATCCAAACCTGACAATTTCTGAAGGAGCAATTAGACCATATAACCGCGTAGGTTATGATTCTTGGTATGTTAAACGGCTCTCAGCGGTCGGTAAAGTCTACGGCTTTAATGTTAAAACTCCGATTAAGAATTTGAAACCGGAACAACTTGATAAAATTCTTTATGGTACAGGAGATGTTAAATACAAAATTAGTACATCAACGGGTCATGAGTTTGAAACTACTTACGAGGGCGTAATTCCTAATCTTGAGCGTCGGCATCGTGAGACTGATAGTGAGTTTATGCGTAAAGATATCGAGCGATTTATGCGCGAAAAAGAATGTCACGAGTGCCACGGCAAGCGATTGAAGCCCGAGGTCTTAGCAGTCACTGTTGATAACTTGAACATCATGGAAATGACGAGCCTAAGTGTTGAAAAAGCCCTAGACATGATTAAGAACCACGTAACTCTAACTGAAGAAGAAATGAAGATTGCCGATCTTGTTATAAAAGAGATTCAAACCCGTTTGGAGTTTATGAATCGAGTTGGCCTTAACTATTTAGAATTGTCGCGGGCTGCTAATACTCTTTCAGGTGGTGAAGCACAGCGAATCCGCTTGGCGACTCAAATCGGTTCTGGTTTGCAGGGGGTACTGTATGTCTTAGATGAGCCCTCGATTGGCCTGCATCAGAGAGATAACGACAAATTGCTTGAAACTCTAAAAAACTTACGTGATTTGGGTAACACTGTCTTAGTCGTAGAACACGATGAGGATACTATTCGCGAGGCAGATTATCTTATCGATGTTGGTCCGAGAGCTGGAAGATATGGAGGTGAAATTGTAGCAGCTGGAACGCCAGCTGAGGTCATGCAGAACCCAAATAGTATAACTGGCCAATATCTAAGCGGTAAGCAAAAAATTGCTGTACCAAAAACCCGTCGTGAACCAAAGAAAAATCAAGCACTGGTGATAAAAGGGGCTCGAGCAAATAACTTAAAAAATATTGATGTAAGTTTTCCGCTTGGCGTATTTGTAGCGGTAACTGGTGTTAGCGGTTCAGGAAAATCCTCGTTAATTAATCACATATTGGCCAAAGAACTTTCAGCAAGATTCTATCGTTCAAAAGATATTCCAGGAGAACACGATGATATTGAAGGAACTGAATTAATAGATAAAGTTATAACGATTGACCAGTCGGCTATCGGTAGAACTCCGCGTTCGAATCCAGCAACATATACCAACTTATTTACGCCGATTAGAGAACTTTATGCTAGCCTACCTGAATCGAATATGAGAGGTTACAAGTCGGGCCGTTTTAGTTTCAACGTCAAAGGCGGGCGCTGTGAAGCCTGTCAAGGAGATGGTGTTAATAAAATCGAGATGCATTTCCTCCCAGATGTCTATGTAACTTGTGAAGTTTGTCACGGTAAGCGCTATAATCGCGATATTCTTGATATCAAATACAAGGATAAAAATATCAATGACGTACTCGAAATGACCGTAGACCAGGCTGCAGAGTTTTTCAAAAATATTCCTCCAATAAAGCGAAGGTTAGATACTCTATCAGATGTTGGGTTGGGCTATGTTCATCTCGGTCAACCGGCAACTACTCTTTCAGGTGGCGAAGCTCAGCGTATAAAACTTTCAACTGAGCTTGCAAAGCGCTCGACGGGTAAAACGCTCTATATTCTGGACGAGCCAACGACCGGGCTTCATGCAGACGATGTCAGCAGGCTGTTAAAAATTTTATCGAGGCTAGTAGACGATGGCAACACGATTGTTGTGATTGAACATAACCTTGACGTTATAAAATCAGCAGACTACTTGATCGATCTAGGTCCAGAAGGTGGTGACGAAGGGGGTGAAATTATTGCAACTGGCACTCCAGAAGAAGTCTCAAAAAATCCGAAGTCTTACACTGGCCATTACTTAAAAAATTATCTTAAGGGTTAGTCCTTAGTAATATTTTTATCACGCTTGTGCTATACTTTTATTAGATATGGCGGGCAAAAAACAGACAATCTTACTAGCTGGTAGAAATATCGAAGAATATACTTTGAGTCTTGACGATTTCACGGCGTTAGCTGATGAAAAAAATCGCTATTGGGTAGATTTTCCTCTGGACAACTCGCTGTCAGCTGTTTCAAATCTTAGCCACAGTATTGATAATTTCCAAAAATTAAAAACTGATCTTGAGGCCGCCGGAAGTCATGTGATCTTAGCAAAAGGGAGCGATAGCAGGGTAAAGCAATTTTGTTTTGAAAAATCAGGTCAAAGGCGTTGTTTCCGTAATGTGACGGCTGACTCCTACTGGCAAAATCCGGAGTTTATACCAGATAAAATCGTCATCGATTCAAGCGCAAATTATTCCAAAGATGATTATTACGAGATGATAAACTTCGTTAAGCAATCACCAGAAATCAGCTTAATTATACTGTCAGAGATCATTCCAAATGATGTTGATTTTAGCTCGGTGGCTAGTCAGACTATAGTAGTTAAATTGGACGTCGAGGAATCGAATGTTTCGCAAACTATTGCTAAATACTTAAGACACAAGCCGGGACTTATGATTTTTGCAACCAGCTCAAATTTATTTGTTGGTGATTGCGCTAGAGTTTATGCGCAAGCCTTAGATAACCAGGCAATCAATCTAAGTAATTTAATTCTTGACACTCCTGATGATGATTTTGTCAAAGGTGTCTTAATGCAGATTGTTGAAGATCAACGCTTAGGACAAGCTACGCCTTATCTATTTTCTGGATCGGAAGATGTTCGCGAGGCTCTTACGGAGGCCATGGATTCAATGTTTGTTGATAAAAAACTGATGATAGACTTTACAAGCTCAGACATAGACGAGAGCGTGATTATAAATCTAGCGCAAACCAAAGATCTGCAAAAGCTTGTTAGCGCAATAGGCCTTCGACATTACGTAGATAATTTAGATACCAAATTTATACAATTAGTAAATGCTAGCCAGAAAATAGAGGAGCTGCCTGGAACCGAGGGCGAGCCTGTGTCTGTGGGCCTGGACAAGATTGATGATCTGCTATTAAATAAAAAAATATCTACATCGCGCTGGGTGGTGCGTTTTAAACGGAGCGATGAATTGCCAAGTGATTCTGCAATCATAGCAAATTTCCATATGGCCGGGCGTTTTGCCAAGTTGGTTCAAATTAAGGGGGTTTTGCCAGTAATTAGTCTAGAGCTTTTTGGAAAATATGATGAAACGCTGAAGCAGAAGTTATTGTTGTCTCTTGCTGAAGAGTTGAAATTGATGAAAGTGGACCAAAATTTAGTTGTTTTGGAGCTGGTAGGAGATTTTTGGCAAGATGGTGAATTTAGCTGTCTTGAGGATTTTGGTGGGATAATCAGTGATAAAAAATTAAAGTGCAATCGCCATTTAGTTAGGCTAAGCACTAATAAATTTGCTGAAGTTCTTAATCAAGACATGAGCAATGAGGATCAAAAGCAAGAAGCTCGGACAAGATTTGCAGAAATAATCAATCAGCTGTCGCTAGATTAATTCGGTAAAATGTATTATAATTAGTTTAATAAATTAGTTTGAATAATTATATAAAGAGGAGTTACTTCATGGCTGACAAGGCTATATTTAAACTGGACAAACGAGAAATAATTGGTAAGCGAGTACGCCATTTGCGTGCTTCTGGTGTAGTTCCAGGAACAGTCTATGGTTCTGATCAAGAACCAATTAATGTTCAAGCTGACGTCCAAAAAGCTGAACAGTTGTTAGCAAAGGTAGGCTTAAACGCACCAATGCAAATTGAAATTGATGGCAAAAAACACTTAGCTATTATCAAGAAAATAGATAAGGACCCAGTCAAGAATGCTTTGCGCCATATTGAGTTTCAAGCTGTATCCGCAAGCGACCCTATCGATTCTGAGATAACAATTCGTTTGACGCACCAGGGAGAAAGTCCTGCTGAGCGATCAGGTTTGATTGTTATGCAAGTTATCGATACTATCGAGGTTAGAGCACTGCCTAAGAACATGATTCAACACATTGAACTTTCTGTTGAAAAACTAGCCGAGAAAGGCGATCGTCTAACTGTGTCTGATTTGCAGTTACCCACCGGAGTAGAGTTTACCGACAAAGAGCAAGATATGGAATTAGCGATAGCTAATGTTTACGATCCAGCAGAGCTAGAAGCGGCAAATGAAGCCGCTGGCGGTGATGCTACCGATGAATCAGAAGTTGTTTCTGAAAAGGGTGGCGAAACAGAGCCAGAAGCTGAGTCAGAAAAAAATCCAGCCGATAAATAACCTTATCAAATTAAATCCCCAGAATACCAACTGGGGATTTTTGTATCGTATAATGTAAGTGTGAATAAGAAGCTTGAGCATAAAATTAATAGCTTACCAATCAGGCCGGGCGTTTATCTGTATAAAAATAAAGCTGGTGATATCATTTATGTTGGTAAGGCTGTTGTCCTTAGGAAGCGAGTTAAGCAATACTTTACTGGAAGAGTTCGCGATGCTAAAACTTTGTCCTTGGTTAATGAGATTGCCGATTTAGACTTTATCGAACTAGACTCTGAGCTAGATGCATTGTTCCTAGAAAGCGAGCTGGTCAAGCGATACATGCCGGCATACAATATTTTGCTTAGAGATGATAAATCGCAAATATATATTAAGTTTAGTAACGACACTTACCCGGTTGTTGGGTTTACGAGGTTGCCCGTCGATGACGGTGCGCAGTATTTTGGCCCGTATTTTAATGCCCAGCCGATAAAACAAGCTCTGCGTTATCTAAGGCGAGTTTACCCTTATTTAATTACTAGCTATAATCAGGCTAAGAAAAGTTTAGACGCCTCAATTGGTCTCTCTCCAAAACTCGAAACTGAATTGGACCGCAAAAAGTATTTAAATGATCTGGAACAAATTAAACGCTACATACGTGGCGAGCGTAAGAAGCTTATTCAGGAAATCTCAGCAGCCATGCAAGAAGCAGCGAGCAAGCAAGAGTTTGAAAAAGCCTCGCACTATCGAAATCAATTTATCAATCTCAAATCTTTGAGCGAAAGAGTTAGGTTGCGAGATCAATCTAATGATTTAGTGGCTCAAGACGAAGTCTTAGGTCGGCTAAAAGACATGTTTAATTTATCAATCTACCCAGTTCGGATTGAGGGGTATGATATTTCGCATATGAGTGGGACAAATGTAGTTGCTAGCATGGTTGTCTTTACTAATGGCATTTCCGATAGATCAAGTTATCGTAAGTTTAAAATAAAAATTGATAAAAATGATGATTTTTACAATATGCAAGAAACCTTAAAGCGCCGTTTCTCGCAGAAAAATATTGAAAGTTGGGGTATGCCGCAGTTAGTACTAATAGATGGCGGCAAGGGTCAATTGAGCTCAGCGCTTAAAATTAGAGATGATTATAAACTGCTAGTCCCAATGATTGGTCTGGCTAAACAAAATGAAGAAATTATAATTAAAAATAATTCTGGGATTATTTTATCCAATTTAATGACGGAAAACGTCCGAGTGGTAGACGACGGAATTTATACCACTTTAACTTTCGAAGAAAATGACTCGATTGTTAAGTTGTTCAGGCGAATTCGTGACGAGGCTCACCGATTTGCAGTCTCGTATCATAGTTTATTAAAAACAAAATCACAAAGAGCTAGCCAGCTGGATGAGGTTAGGGGGATTGGGGATTCAACTCGTAACAAATTGTTGAAGCGCTACAAGACTCTTAGTGGAATCAAGCGAGCAAGCTTTGATGATCTCGCGGCTGTTATCGGTCGGGCAAAAGCTAAAATAGTATATGAAACGTTTAAGTCTGAAGGTGACAACTAAATAAAAAAACGGTATAATAGCTCTATGCAAAAAAATGCAATTAAGGATGGTGGATTTTTTACTAGATTAGTTATTAATGCTCTAGTTATCTGGCTTTCGTTTTGGGTTTATAGCCCGGAGTATGTTGAATCAATTAGTGGCGGTCTCGTAGGTAAGTTTGCTATATTTCTAGTAGCCAGCTTGTTTTTCTCAATTGTTAATACTTTAGTGCGACCAATTTTAACTTTTCTATCGATTCCAGCAATTTTGCTGACGTTTGGGCTATTTACTTTTGTTGTTAACGGCCTAGTTTTGTACATTGTTTTAGCCTTAACTCCGAACATTTCAATTACTTTCGGAGAGGCGATTGTCGTTTCGATTATTATGAGTTTAATTAACTACCTGATTACTAATTTATTATCAGAAAATAAGAAAGGCAAATAATGGTTCTTCAGTACGTAACAATAATTTCAGCAATTCTAATGATTCTGTTGATTATACTCCAGCAGAGAGGCGCGTCCCTAGGAGCCGGGTTCGGGTCATCGGGTGAGCTATACACTAAACGACGAGGCATAGATAAAAGCCTGTTTGACGCTACTGTTATCCTAGCTGTTGTTTTTGTGTTGTCGATAATTGCGGCAATAGTTTTGCCTAAGTAAGCAAAATGGAAGATCAAAAGAAATCAAAATTTAAACTTATCAAGCTTGATAGGTTTAATATACGTCGGCAAGCCGCTCAAACGGAGAAATCAGTCGTCCGCCATGCAAGAAAATTTATTGTCAAGCGCTGGGAAAATGTAGCTGCCGCAAGGACTCAATTAGTGGTTTGGTCATTGTTGGTGTTGGCAGTTTTTAGTTCTATTGGGTTCCAAATTTACATGAGTGACCAAACTTATACCGCTTCAGAGCCAACAAGCGGCGGGACTTACAGAGAAGCTGTTATTGGAAAAATCGAGAATCTTAATCCACTATATGCTTCGACAGAAGCCGAGAAGTCGGTTCTCAAATTGGTTTTCTCTAGTTTATATACGTACGATGTCTCGGGTGGTCTAAAGGGCGATTTAGCAAAATCTATGTCGATAACTAACGACGGTAAAACCTACTTGGTCACAATTAGAGATGATGTTAAATGGCATGATGGCAAGTCACTTACGGCGAATGATGTGAAATTTACTTTGGATTTAATAAAAAACAGTCAGATAAGTAGTGCGCAAAGCCAGACTTGGAAAAATGTTGACGTTAAGCTGGCCGGCGACTACTCGATAGAGTTTAATATCCCAACTCCATACGCATATTTTCAAAACGCCTTGACTTTCCCGGTGTTGCCACGGCACATTTTATTCGAGGTTGAGCCATCAAGCATGCGAGACAATCGATTTAGCAGATTGCCAATAGGTAGCGGGCCGTTCAAGGTAAGAACTATTCAAACCATTAAAGTTAAAGATGTTGTTGGCCAAGTAGCACATCTTAATTCAAATGAAAATTATTATAGTGGCACTCCTAAACTAGACCGGTTTGAAATTCATGGTTATCAGTCTCAAGAAAATTTGCTTTCTTCTGTTGAGAGTGGCGATTCAAACTCAGCTAGCGGGATATCCGGATTATACCAGCTCTCAGGATCGCTCGTTCGCAAAGAAACGCCGATTAATAACGGTGTTTACGCTTTTTTTAACGTTGACCGAAATTTAGTCAAAGATCAGCGGATGCGTCAGTCTATTAAAAGCATAATTGATTTAGAAACATCCAGACAGGAATTTGAAAAAATCTATGGCACTTTCAATTCTTTAGATTATCCAATTTTAACATCTAAATTAGATCAAAGCGTAACATTACCATCAGTTCAGAGTGATTGGAATGATGTAGATATTAGAAACAATCTTAAGGAGCTGGGCTATAAAGAGGTTGAGGGCAAATGGAAAACAGCTGATGATCAAGACTTAACTTTGTCGATAGTTACAGTTAAGGGAGCAGACTATTCAAAATTTGCTGAATTAATTGCTGATAAATTGAGAGACTTCGGTTTTGGGGTTCAATTGCAATTTATCGATATCAATGACCCTAGCCAAAATTTTGTACTTAATACGCTTCGTCCGCGTGACTATGACATCCTGGTGTATGAAATAGAGTTAGGAGACGACCTAGATGTCTTTGCGTATTGGCATTCATCACAAAAATCTAATACGGGGCTTAATCTGTCTAACTATTCCAACGTAATCGCGGATGATGCCTTGCGTACCTCTAGAGGAAGAGCTGATCTAAATTTAAGAAGCCTAAAATATAAGACATTTATCGAAGAATGGGTAAAAGATATTCCGGCGATCGGTCTTTATCAGCCTAACTTTATATATATTCAATCAAAATCGAGCAAATCTTATAGTGAAAATGCGAGACTTGTGGCGCCCGAATATCGCTATTTTGATGTTGTCGATTGGATGATTGAGTTAAAAAACGTTTACAAAACCCCATAAACAGATTAAAATTAATTTGTACTATTTGAAATATGCGCACGTGGCGGAATTGGTATACGCGCTACCTTGAGGTGGTAGTGGGAGAAATCCTGTGGAGGTTCAAGTCCTCTCGTGCGCACCA
>CAZHYM010000012.1:0-9581 GCA_964536785.1 uncultured Candidatus Saccharibacteria bacterium
GAAAATACAAATTGCAATGATTATGAAATCAAATACGTTTTGTAAAAAGCTTCCGTAATTGATAACTACGCTTGGACGACCAGGAACAATTAGTGCCCAGTTTAGTTTAGCTAGATTGACGCCGCCGGTGATAATTCCAATGATTGGCATCAGGACGTCTTGAACTAGTGACGAAACTATTTTGCCAAAAGCGCCACCGACAATTACACCCAAGATTCACTCGACCAACTCCAATTCCAAATTAACCTAGTCCAAGCTATCTTAGACAATCCTAATTCCACCCAGTCTGACATCACTCAAGCCTTAGCTAATTTGCAATCAGCCATAGATGCTCTAGAAGTTAAAATTGAGTTACCAGCGACTGGGGTGGGTAGGCAACTAAACTTGCCTACGTTTGGAACGATCCTAATCCTATCTGGCTTACTTGTTGCTAAGTTATCAAGACAAAAGCGATTGGCTCTATCCAGGCACAATTAAGATTAGCCCAAGGGGGTGGTATAATAGAGCTATGATAGCGATGCTTAGCGGTAAAGTGATTGAAAAAAATCTCGATTCAATAGTTATTGACGTTAATGGCGTTGGCTATGAGGTCAAAATTTCTGGATGCGATTACGACAACATATTTCTAGACAAAGAGGTTATAATCTACACCTATCATCATATTCGCGAACAAAGTCAAGAATTATTTGGTTTTTTAAACAAAAATTCGAAGTTTTTATTTGAGCAACTGATAACTGTTCAGGGAGTCGGTCCTAAAGCAGGATTGGCAATATTATCAATTGGTGATTTTGAGTCGGTTCGTTCGGCCATAGCTAGGAGTGACAGTAAATATATTCAGCAGGCGAGTGGTGTTGGTAAGAAAACTGCCGAGAGAGTCTGCGTAGATTTGTCGGATAAAGTTGGCGTACCAAGTAAGATGAGTGCAGATTTTGTTCAGACCGAAATTGATACGGCGGACGAGGCCATAGAAGCCTTGGTGTCCTTGGGTTATACAATCGCTGATGCAATGCGCGCTTTAGAAAAAATAGACACAGCTCTAAGCACTTCCGAACGAGTGCGGGAAGCTTTGAAAAATCGATAATGGCTATAGAAAGAATCGTTGATACTGTTTTGCATGACGATGCGGTTGAAGATCAAAAGATCGAAATTTCGCTCCGCCCACAAAATTTTAACGAATATGTTGGGCAGGAAAAGTTAAAAACAAATTTGAAGTTGGCGATTGA
This sequence comes from uncultured Candidatus Saccharibacteria bacterium, assembly GCA_964536785.1. Taxonomy (GTDB): domain Bacteria; phylum Patescibacteriota; class Saccharimonadia; order Saccharimonadales; family Saccharimonadaceae; genus CAZHYM01. The sequence continues at coordinate 1,224 of CAZHYM010000012.1, forward strand.
CGCAGCTAAAAAACGGGCTGAACCGCTCGATCATGTCCTTCTTTTTGGACCTCCTGGGCTTGGCAAAACGACCATGGCGAATGTAATTGCTAATGAAATGGGCACGAAAGTTAAAGTGACATCTGGACCAGCCATCGAGAGAGCTGGTGACTTAGCAAGCATGCTGACAAATCTCCAAGACAACGATATTTTATTTATCGACGAAATACATCGCTTGAGTAGGGTTGTAGAAGAGGTTCTATATTCAGCGATGGAAGATTTTAAACTCGACATCATGATTGGTAAAGGTCCAGCTGCCAGAAGTGTCAGGTTGGATTTGCCAAAATTTACTGTCATCGGAGCGACTACTAAAACTGGTAGCATATCTGCTCCACTTCGAGACCGATTTGGGCATATCTACAAACTCGATTTCTACAATACTGATGAAATTTCTCAGATAGTTAGTCGGGCGGCTAGAATATTGAACTCTGAAATTAAGCCGGAGGCAGCAAGGATGCTTTCGACTCGAGCTAGGCTCACGCCTCGAGTTGCTAATAGGTTGCTCAAACGGGTTCGTGACTACGCTGATGTAAATGGAGACGGAATTATTGATGAATCAATCACTACGAAAGCGATGAATTTACTTGAGATTGATGAATTGGGATTAGACTCAGCCGACCGTAGTTTGATCCAGAGGATGTTCAACAGCTATGGCGACAGGCCAGTTGGTCTTACGACGATTTCAGCTTTAACCGGTGATGAGATTAGCACAATAGAAGATTTTTATGAACCGTTTCTAATGCAAATCGGGTTTATTGAACGTACTCCCAGAGGCAGACGAGTAACGCGTAGAGCGATTGACCACTTGTCTAGCAATGATAAAAATATTAAACTTTAACAAAGGAGTTAGTTGATGAAAAATAAGTCTGTAACGTCTAAAAATATGACTGAGAATGTAGAATTTAAAGTAATCGGGACTGATCAAAATGGCCAGCCTCTTTACCAGAGAGTGGTGACTGAATCAGCTACCGGAGCAATAATTGAGCAGCCATTAGGGATGACTCCTCCGATATCGCCTGAACTGCTAAAGCTTAAGAGAGAAAGATCTCTGGAGAGATACCCAGATATAGGTTTGGAAATGAATGAAACAGAATATGTTGTAACGGAAATTCGTCGGAGTAAACTTGGTTTGATCGCACTTTGGGCGGTTGATATAGTAATTTTAATTCTGATTGCAACCGTTTGGATTTTAGTTCTGAGTGGAGACTCTCTTGTAACTACAATCCCAGCTCAAAATCAAGAATTTATGCCAGAGGGAATCATGACTGTTGCTCTATTTTCGACAGCCTTGATAGTGCTATTGTTTGGATGGATTGCTAGTGATATCTACAAGGCTAATCATATTATCGTTACAAATCAACGGTTAATACAAACTATCGCCAGAGGCTTATTCGACCGAAAAGTCCAGTCAGTTAATTTAGGTGGAGTTGAGGATGTTTCATTTCATAAAACCGGTTTTGTTGATACGATGATGGATATTGGTAGCGTAAAATTATCAACCGTTGGCGAGGAATCTACTTACAACATGAGATTCGTCGACAATCCTGAAGACGTAGCCAACGACCTATCAGCAATCGTGCAAGCCGCAAAAAACAATCAACCAATTCCGAGCATTAATTATTAGCCACTAATTTTGACGAATAAAATCGGCTTCTTTTTCCATTTTAGCCGAAAGTTTAAAATTTTTGCATTGGTTTTCTTTGCAATCGCTTGTTTGGTAAGAATAGTTTGAACCTTCGTCTCCCATCAAAATCCCATTTGGATCAGTAAATATCCTAGGGTCAATTCCTGACAGGGTGTCGGGTTTTAATGTTTCTGGATAATAATTATTTTGTTTGAAATAAACTTCTTTTAGATTGAAATATATAGAATTAATTGAAGTTTTACGCTGTTGATCACGCATGCTTTTTTGGAGATCGTTTTTTTGAGTAAAGAAAAGGCTAAATGCTGTAAGCAAAAATACTATTGAGAACACCAATTCTATCACTGTGAAACCTTTTTTAGACATAAATTACTCCGTTAACCACTGTACTTAGTATAGCAAAAAACCTTATTAAATTATATAATTATATTTAGATAATAAGGGGAAGATATGGCTAAGAAAACAGTTGTTGATAAAAAAGCACCTGCTGAAAAGACTGATGGTAAAAAACAAGCGCTAGGATTAGCGCTAGAGCAAATTACTAAGCAATTCGGCGATGGTGCAATTATGAAACTTGGAGATTCGCACAAGGCGGATGTAGAATTGATTCCTTCAGGGGCCTTGAGCTTGGATATTGCTCTGGGCGGTGGATATCCAAAGGGTAGGATTATCGAGATCTACGGACCAGAGAGCTCAGGCAAGACGACGTTAGCCTTACATGCTATCGCCGAGATCCAGAAAACCGGCGGAACGGCTGCTTTTATTGACGCTGAACACGCTCTTGACCCTTCATATGCAAAAAAATTAGGAGTAGATACAGAGAATTTACTTATATCCCAGCCAGACAATGGTGAACAAGCACTTGAGATTGTTGAAACATTAGTTCGCTCTAATGCAGTTGATTTAATTGTTGTTGACTCAGTCGCCGCTTTAGTTCCCCAAGCTGAAATTGATGGTGACATGGGAGACTCGCATATGGGCTTACAGGCCCGTTTGATGAGTCAGGCACTGCGTAAACTCACCGGAATTATTAATAAATCAAAAGCAACAGTTGTGTTTATCAACCAAATTCGTATGAAAATTGGAGTGATGTTTGGTAATCCTGAAACAACGACTGGCGGCAACGCCTTGAAATTTTACGCTTCAGTTAGAATTGATATTAGGCGCGTTGGCCAGATAAAAGTTGGCGAGGATATCGTCGGCAACCGAACAAAGATAAAAGTTGTAAAAAACAAAATTGCGCCTCCTTTTAGAACTGCTGAATTTGACATTATGTACAATGAAGGCATCTCTAGAGTTGGTGATGTCCTAGACCTAGCAGTACTTCATGGCGTTGTGGGCAAGGCTGGAGCGTGGTTTGACTATAATGATGCAAAGATTGGTCAAGGCCGAGACGCGACTAAGGAATACCTAAAAAGCAATCCAGACGTGTTGTTAGAGATTGATAATAAGGTACGCGCTAAATTAAAAACCGAAGAGTAGCGTTCAAAATAAATGAAAATTACAAAACTTACTGAACAGGTAAAAAATCCTGAGAGAGTAAACGTTTTTGTAGATGAGAAATATTTATTTAGCCTAGATATTTCTCAGATCATTGATTTGAAAATAAAAGTTGGGCGAGAAATATGTCAACAAGAGTTAGAGTGCTTAAAACAAGCCAGCCTATTCGGGAAGTTGTATTCTCGAAGTTTGAAATATGCACTTATTCGGCCCAGGTCAATCCGTGAAATGAAGGATTATCTGTGGCGTTTGACTCAGCCGAAATTAGCTCAAAATGGTAAAAAACAAGTAACTTACCCTTCGTTTCTAGCAGAAAAGGTTTTAGAGCGTCTGATCCAAAAAAATTATATTAACGACCAAATTTTTGCAAAGTTTTGGATAACAAATCGCAACCAAAGAAAAGGAATTAGTGAGCGAAAGTTAATTCAGGAGTTATCAAAAAAAGGCATAAGCCGAGAAATCATTAGGACGACCTTAGCCGAGGGAATCCGCGACGATAAATCTGAGTTGCAAAAAATCATTGTTAAGAAGAGCTCAAAATATGACAACCAAAAATTATTTAAATATTTGCTGAGCAAAGGTTTTAACTACGATGATATTAAAGAAGCATTGGCTGACTTGAACAATTAGTTCTCGATAGACTCTGCTTCTTTTTGGATTCTAAAGGGATTGATGAAATCAGTTTCCTTGATTAGCGGGCTGGGCTCTGCTTTTTCGACATTGTCTTTTATGATTACTCTTTGGTTATTTAGCTCGATAATTTTAGAACGGTCAATTATGAGCTCTGGGTCGTTAAAGCTTTGCCAAAAAGGTCTTTTGACTACCAGCTGATATATCATAAAAGTGCTAACGTCAATTGAGTAATCAATCACAGTGCCGATTTTATTTTCAGCCTGATCGATAACTTTTAAACCTACTAGTGAAAAATCTAAGTCGATTAGTTTTTTTAGTTTGATTATGTCGGTTCCACATATGATTTCATCATTAGAGTCTATAATAAAACCAATATTTCCTATTTCTCGAACATCTTCTATTCGAATATAAGAGTTGTAAGGTTCTTCAAGTTGGGCACCTGTTAGCTTGTAAGCTCTAATCACGAGTCGATAGGGATCAATTACAGCACTACTGGTCCGAGCTAGCTCGCCACCAGTTTGTAAGCTCATAATCGCTTGGTCTATCAACGTTGATCCGAATAACAGCATAAATAATATTATAACTTATTTGTCTGAAAATGGGTTTGTGCGACCTGTCTCTTTAATTTCGAGAGGGTCTGTGTTTTTTATCTCCATAATTTTGTCTATAGTTTTTTGGTTAAAAACAATCCTTGATTTTGAAGGGTCGTAAGAAGAAGTGTCATTGGCGTCGATGAATACTTTATAAAACTGTATCAAACCTATGCTAGTAATAGAAATTATAAAAATAACAAATATTGCATTGCGGTGACGTTTGATAAATTTTAAAGCCTTACTATCTTTGAGATTAAAGGATATTTCTATTTTTGATGACTTATTAGATTTTTTTGCCATGATTTAATTACTCCACATATATTGCAATCGTTAATGCGCCGACAGAGACGTCGTTATTACCAGAAGTTGTTTTTTGGATTGAAACCTGGGTTATCTGCATTTGACTCAATCCGCCTTCAATAAATTTCATAAATTTTAAGAAGTTATAATAATCTGTAGGATTTGCCAGAGTTACAGTTGCTAAAGTATTACTAACTCCGGTTGTTGATGTCTTTTCTTTTGTCTTCGGGTTGAAATCAATTTGAGAAACTACAACTCCTGCTTGCTTGGCGTAAGAGTTGATAGTTGATATGGTTTTTTCTTGATATCCGAAGGACGAAAGTGGGGCTATCATTGATCCGGCAATTTCCGATATCTCATCATAATCTTTCATCCGTCTTTCAAGATCAATCATTCGAGTGATATTGTCTTCACTGCTTCTAGCGTCTATAACTGCTTTGTTTACTTGGACGCCCTTTTGGCTTAATTTTTGATAGCCGAAGTAGTAGATCACACCTGAGATGAGAATTGATATACTTAGGATTGAAAGCAGGATTCGTCTCAGTACCAGAGGAGTTAGTTTGCTTTTCATAGCTCAAATCCTTTTCTGTTAAACTTAACGCTAAATGTAGATTTTGTTATCGCAGTATCGTCTTTCAGTGTTTCGGTACCAATTTCATCGATCTTAACACTTTTGAAGAGACCAGATTTTTCGAAAGCGTTTTTAGTTTCGATCACTTGATCCTGCGATTTTGCGTTAATAGTCAGGCTTTTTGCCTGATCATTAAATAGTTTAGAATCGAGCTGAATTGAACTGATTGTAATGTCCTTACTGGGCAAAACTTGAGCAATTTTTATTAGCACATTAGAATAATTAACTCTTAGGGCAAGAACTTGTTGGGCCTTATTCAAATCTTTAAGTAGTTTAGTTGCATCGGCCTCGACTTCCTTGTACTCAGTAATCCTGGTTTGATTGTCGTTATATGTTTGATTCGCTAGTTTCTCGGAATTTATCAGAGCCACGTATATGACGATAAACATCGCTACTAACACACCCATCGAGCCAATGACGACAAAAATGCTTCTCAATATATCGCCATTTTGCTTGGATGCAGCTAGCTGTTTTCGATTTTCGCTTGGCAATAGATTTATCATTAGTAGATCTCCGTATTTCTTAGGAGCGCTGCTCCTGTTGCCGTAATGTAGCGAGAGATAACAACTCTTTTTGGCTTGGGGATTTTGTGAAATTCAACGTATTGCCAAGGATTAGCAATTCGAACTGGTAAGTATAGTTCGTTAGTCAGGTATTCTCCTATTCCCGCCAAGTTGCTTCCTAGACCAGTAATTATTATCTGTTCGATTTTTTGTCCGCCTAGCCTCTCGTCGTTGTAGCGTAGGATTTTATTAATTTCGCTCAATATTCGTTTTATGTGAGGCTCTAGAACTGCGATTATTTTCGATTGCTGCGGGCTTTTGTTGAGGCCTTTTAGGACTTTCAATTGATAAGCTTTTTCGTTAGATACATTTAAGCCTTCAGCCAAGGCGAGCGTAAAATCATTGCCCCCAACTCGTACGCTGCTAGTTGCTCTAATGCCACTATCAAGAACGGCTATGTCGGTGTTAGTCAAGCCGATGTCAATAATTAATGTTTTAAGATAGCCTTGCTCGTCATTAACGAGTAATCTGGCTATCGAATCAATACTAGGTTCAATCAGCACAGGCTCTAGCCCAACAGATCGAGTAATCTCAATTATTCGGTTTATGATTGTCTTAGGTGCAGCGATAATCGTTACTTCAATTTCGTTCTTATCACGTGCTGTGATTGTATAATCAATCGCTAGCATTTCTTTAGGAAGGGGAATGTATTGCTCAATCTCTAGGTCAACTGCACTGTTTATCTCTGATTCAACTTTTTTTGGAAGTTTGATAGCTCTGGAAAAAGTTTTGGCAGAAGGAATTGTGACGTTGACATATGATGTTGAAGGTTGTCCAACTAGCTTTGTTTGGATTAATTCTACTAACTGCTCTTCTAAAAAGCCATCAGAATTTTCAAGTGATGCCTCTACTTTGTCGGGAAACAATTCAATTGATCCGTATGAGCGAACGGTTGTAGTTTTCTTGTTATTATCAATTTCAAGCAAACGAAGACCGCTCAAACTTATATCTAGAGCGAGAGTTGTTTTTGCTTTAAAAAAGTTTTTCATTTAATTTCCACCTATGCTGATTTGATTATATCATAAGCATTTTAGCTTTGTATGTTTTTGGACAGGCCGGCAATAGGAGACATAACACTAGCTGCGATTAGCCCCACGACGGCGCCCATTATAACAATCATAACTGGTTCAATTATTGAATTAATTTTTTCGATTTCCAGATCGACTTCTTCTTCATAAAACTCTGCAACTTTAACCAAAACAGTATCCGTGTTTCCTGTTTCTTCACCAACCGCGAGCATTTGGCTGACGATTTCAGGCCATATCTTTGGTTCTTTTGCAATCATCTCGGATAATTGACGTCCGTTCTTAACGCCTTCGGATGCTCTAGCTAGTGAGTCTGAGTAAACTTTATTGCCGATTGCATCTGAACTGACTTCCAGAGCCTGCACTACGGATACGCCAGCCCCCATCAAAGCTGAGAATGTTCGTGTAAAGCGAGATACGACAACTTTCATTATGATTGTGTTTACTTTTGGGATTTTTAGAATTATGCTGTCGGCTTTAGCCTTACCTTTTTCAGTCTTGAGCCATTTTCTTAATAAATAGGCGCCCCCGAACATTACAGGGAATATAACGTACCACCAACTAAGAAAGAAATTGCTAATCGCTAGCATGACCTCTGTTATCATTGGAAGCTTGGCGTTGTCGCCACTCATGTTCTTAATAATTTCACCTAACTTTGGGATGACAAATAGCATTAAACCGAAAAAAGAAAAGAATATTATGACCATTAGAGCGGTTGGATAGGCCATAGCTGATTTGATTTTTTTCTTCATGCTAGAAGCTTTTTCTTGTTGCAATGCTAGCCTCTTTAAAATGTCATCCAGAATACCTGCAGCTTCACCAGCCTTGACCATGTTAACGTAAATTTTATCGAAAACGTCTGGGTGCTGATCAAGTGCTTCCGAAAAGGTTGAACCTCCCTCGACGCTTTTCATGATTAATTTAATCTTCTTTTGGATTGGGTTTTTCTCATCACCTGCTAGTGAGTTGAGCGAACGCAAAAGAGGTACTCCAGCACTCACCATTGCTGATAATTGTCTAGTAAAAATTACCAGATCATCACTTTTGACTTTTTGGGAGAATTTAAAGCCTCCATTGGCCTCTTTGACGGCTTTTACAGAGATTGGCTTATAGCCAAACTTATTTATCGAAGCAATAGCTGATTCTTTGCTCGAGGCTTCAATTACACCTTCAACTAGGCTGTCTTTTTTATTGAGGGCTTTATAGCTAAATTTCATTGTTACTCCTTAGTTGCTCCAAATACTTCATCGAATGTTGTTTCGCCACGCATAGCTTTGATTATGCCGTCGGTTTTCATGGTTATCATGTCTTCGGTAATCGCCTGATCCTGAATCTGCTGAGCAGTTGCATTGGAGATAATAAGTTTTTGAACGGGTATTGAATTGTCTAGTACTTCATAAATTCCAATACGACCTCTGTAGCCGATATGATT
>CAZHYM010000012.1:9681-14803 GCA_964536785.1 uncultured Candidatus Saccharibacteria bacterium
TTGAATTGTCTAGTACTTCATAAATTCCAATACGACCTCTGTAGCCGATATGATTACATTCATCGCAACCACCGTCGTGAGGTTTCCAGATGTATTTCAGATCTTGAGCAGTAGAACTTAGCGGCACACCCTCTCCAATACCACCTTCGACAGATTGTTTTTCTAGTTCATGAAGTTTAGCAACAACCGATTCGCTTTTAGTGTCGATCATCGACAGGAGTTCTTTTTTCATCTCGGCATCAAGTTCTACTCGTTCTCGACAACTTTTGCAAAGCCTACGCACCAAACGTTGTCCGATAACTGAGTTGACGGTAGATGCAATTAAAAATGGCTCGATGTTCATATCTAGTAAACGAGGCAAACAGGTTGCGGCATTGTTCGTGTGCAAGGTGGAAAAAACTAAGTGACCAGTTAGCGCAGCTTGAACGCCTAAATTAGCGGTTTCGGAGTCACGAATCTCGCCAACCATAATCACATTAGGATCTTGGCGCAAGAGCGCACGTAATCCAGATGCAAAAGTCATGCCAGCTTTTGGGTTAGTCTGGGTTTGGTTGACGCCAGGTATTTTATATTCAACCGGGTCTTCGATAGTTGAGATGTTGACGTCGGGAGTGTTTAGAATCGATAGGACGCTGAATAGCGTTGTTGATTTACCCGAACCAGTTGGCCCGGTAACTAGTAACATGCCGTTAGGCTCTCTTATTGATTTTTCGATTATTTCCAGTGATTTGCCCCATAATCCAAGTTGTTTTAAGGTCAAGGCTTTTGAGCCCTCTCCCAAAATACGCATGACTACCTTTTCACCATCAGCTACTGGAAGTGTTGATACTCGTAAGGCAAACTGAGTGTTATGGATGACAATTTTAAACCGACCGTCTTGCGGTACGCGTCTTTCATCAATTTTTAAATTCGATAAAATTTTTATACGACTAACTAAAGAGTTCAGTACATTTTTTGGTAAACGATTAACTTCCTGAAGAATGCCATCGATGCGGTAGCGGACTTGAACAAATTCTTCTCTTGGCTCGATGTGGACGTCACTGGCGTTGGAGTTAATTGCGTATTCGAGGATGAGATTTACGGTTTGAGCAATTGGAGAGTCTTCGCTTAGATCGTCTTCAAGTAAAACTTGACTATCCTCAGGGTTTTCGCTTTGGATATTAATTACGTGAGTTAGCTCTTCTTCGACGTCTCCTCGGTATAAGTCTAATATTTGCTGAATATTAGAAGATGTGGCTATGTGCACCTTAAGATCAAAACCAAGTCTCTTTTGGAGGAAACTAATTGCCTGCAAGTCATCAGGATCTTCAATCGCCAAATGGACTTGCCCAGTTTTTGCATCAATGTCAAATACTACGGCTCGGTATTGTCTAGCAACTGGCTCTGGAATTTTTGATAGAATCTTTGGATCGATTTCTTTTCTGGAAAGTACAACGAACGGTACGTCAATATATTCTGCATACTTTTTGGTTAGTTCAGTCTCATCAATTATTTTTTCGTCTAGAATTATTTCTTGAAGGCTTTTTTCGCTCTCTTTCGCTCTAATTCTAAAACTCTCGAGTTTAGTTTTGTCAAACTCAATAATTTTTTCGATGATGCGATCCGGTAAAATCATAATCCTTAAGCTTAATTATAGTATAGTCTTTGACTAAATCATAGAACTAATCTTGTCAATCGTTGCTAAAAAACTTATGATTAATATGGATGAATCTATCAACAAAACATTCTAAAACTTATGTCTTGGCTGTCAGTGGCGGCGTTGATTCTGTAGTTATGCTCCACAAAATGCTTGGTAGCGGGGCCGATTTAGTAGTGGCTCATTTTGAACATGGCATAAGGGGCGAAGAGTCTCAGGCTGATGCGGAATTTGTTAAGAATTTAGCGCTGAAGTATAAGTTAAAATACGAAATATGCCACGGAGGTCTGGGGCCTAAAGCCAATGAGTTTATGGCTAGAAAAGCCAGATATGCTTTTCTGCGCGAGGTGGCAAAAAGTTACAAAGGTACACTCTGTACAGCTCATCATGCGGATGACGTAATTGAGACGGTAGCGATAAATTTGCTCAGGAAAACAAGTTGGCGCGGATTATCCGTTATGAACTCACCAGACATTTACCGTCCTTTGATAAATCAGACCAAGGCAGATATCCTGCGCTATGCCAAAGAGAATAAACTAGAGTGGCGGGAGGATAGCACTAACAATTCTGACCGTTATGTTAGAAATCAGGTCAGGGCTAAGCTTGGCAAAATGCAGGCTCCCACCAAAGAAATGATGTACGAGCTTTTTCAAAATCAGATTAGATTATCCTTTGCGATTGATAAAGAAATAACTAAGTGGATCAATGAAGATGGGTGCTATAGCAGATATTTTTTTATAATGGTCGAGGATTTTATTGCGATAGAAATATTAAGATCTATTGTCAAAGAACAGTTTGATTATTCAATCACCAGACCTCAGGCCGAAAAAGCACTTCTCGCCATAAAAACGGCTAAAAGTGGAGAAGTGTTTGAGCTTTCAAACGGAATTGAATTGGTTTTTGATTTAAAAAATTTTGAAATTGTCTAACAGTTTATTTTCTATCTATAAGATGATAAAATTAAACGAGAATTTATCTATTCGTTTTAAATTGTAATTGCTAAGAAAGGCTAAAATTGATGAATAAAAAATCTTTGATGAAAAAACCAAAAAGCGTTAAGGATTATGCTAGGCTAGCAGTATTTTGGACGGTCATGATACTGATAGGGCTGTATTTTTATAACTCTGTGGCGGGCGACGCGCGCCTGGAGAAAGTCCCTATCTCTGACGTAATCTCTCGAGCGAATAAGGGTGAGATCGAGCAGATTGAGGTTAGTGATAATAAAGTTGTTGTAACTAAGCGAGGCGAGAAAGCTCCTAGCCAGGTTTCGTACAAAGAGCCTCGTAGTATATATGAACAAGGTCTGAAAACCGATTCTCCTACTAAGGTTGTAATCACTCCACAATCTAACTCAGGGGACCTAGTAATCGGATTACTTTCGTTAGCTATACCGGCAGTAATTTTAGTTGGATTTATGATGTATATGTCTCGTCAGGCGCAAGGTCAGAACAATCAAGCTATGGGTTTTGGCAGAAGCAAAGCGCGGCTTTACGGACTTGACAAAGACAAAGTTAGTTTCAATGATATTGCTGGAAACGAAAATGCCAAGCAGGACCTCTTTGAAGTAGTCGATTTCCTAAAACATCCAGAAAAATACCGAAAACTTGGAGCAAAAATACCTAGTGGAGTGTTATTAGTCGGCGATCCTGGAACCGGTAAGACTATGCTAGCTCGAGCCGTAGCGGGTGAGGCTGGCGTTCCATTCTTTTCAATTTCTGGCTCTGAATTCATGGAGATGTTTGTAGGCGTTGGAGCTTCTAGGGTTCGTGATTTATTCTCGAAGGCTAAGAAAAATTCACCAGCAATTATCTTTATCGATGAAATTGATGCGGTTGGTAGACGTCGAGGATCAGGAATGGGTGGAGGACATGACGAGCGGGAACAGACTTTGAACCAAATTCTGGTTGAAATGGATGGTTTCGAAACATCTACGAACGTGATAATTCTTGCTGCTACAAACCGAGTTGATGTTCTAGATCCTGCTTTGCTACGCCCAGGACGATTTGATCGCCAAGTGAAGATTGATCTTCCAGAAAGACTTGATCGCTTAGCAATTCTAAAAGTGCACTTTAAAAACAAACCAGTTGATTCGAGCGTTAATTTGCCGGCCATGGCTGCCAAAACCGCCGGATCTAGCGGTGCTGATTTAGCGAATATTGCCAATGAAGCTGCAATTATTGCCGCAACGCGTAATAAAACGAAAATTAGCAATGCTGAATTAGTCGAAGCTTTTGAAAAAGTTGCTATCGGACCTGAGCGTAAAGCGCGAATCATGAACGAGCGAGAAAAATTATTAACTGCATATCATGAAGCGGGTCATGCTGTCGTCGGACATGTTCTGGTTGATAGTGATCCAGTTCATAAAGTCACGATTATCCCTAGGGGTGGGACTGGAGGAGTTACTTGGTTTATTCCACCTGAAGATAGGCACTATACCAGCATTTATCAGTTCAAAGATATCTTAGCTAGAGCTATGGGTGGTCGTCAGGCTGAGCGAATTATCAATGGTGATGACGGTATTACTACAGGAGCTGGTATGGATCTTAGACACGCCACAGAAATAGCCCGCGATATGATTATGGAGCAGGGAATGGGTAAGACTTTAAGAGATCAAGTTTTCCACGGAGGAGAAAGTGGAATGCTTTTTGATCGAATCACTCATGATCGGCCCTACTCGAACGAAACAGCTGAAAAAATTGATCAGGAAGTATCCGAATTGCTCAAAGAATCGGTTCAGCGTGCCCATGCCGTGCTGACTAAGAATAAAGATTTATTAGATAAACTAGCTCAAGAATTGATCAAAAAGGAGACCTTGGAAGAAGACGAAGTAGCTGAAATTTTGAAATCAGCCGTCCTGCCAAAAGAAGTAAAGCTCCACGATTAACTATGAGTAAGTTCTCGAATAAAAACCCTGCCAGGCAGGTCGTTGATTTCGCTAATCAGTCGCTAGACATTAAAACGGCTGCAATAATTTTGGCTGGATCTACTTTGGTCTCAAGTTTGCTCGGAATTATAAGGGATAGGCTACTTAACGGCTATTACCTCGATGTCTATCCAGCTAGCATCGATGCTTATACCGTAGCCTTTATCATTCCTGATTTTATGTTTACGATTTTGATATCGGGAGCTCTAAGCGTAACAATGATTCCAGTCTTTAACCAGCTTAGAAACGATAAGCGTACTAATAGCGATCAGCCTGCCTGGGATTTGGCTTCTAGCATGATTAATTTCATGAGTCTGGTCACTCTAGTGCTATCGATTTTGATAATCGTATTTGCTGATTTTTTGGTAAACCATGTTGTCGGACCCGATTTGCCTGAAGATAGCCGAGCATTGGCGGCAAGCATGATGCGCGTTATAGCAATTAATCCGTTTCTGTTTTCAATATCGGGTGTGCTTTCTGGAATTCAGCAAGCCGTAGGAAGGTACTTTTTTTATGCATTAGCACCTGCTGTATATAATATCGGAATCATATTTGGTACGGTA
>CAZHYM010000013.1:0-14371 GCA_964536785.1 uncultured Candidatus Saccharibacteria bacterium
TTCATTCATGCTATATATTTTATCAGAAAAAAGCACCTCAGGTCAGAAGTGCTTAATTTATTAATATACTAACATTATATCACTAAATCACTGTATAGTCAATAAAGGTGTATAATAGCTAGGATGAAAATAAGCGATTTTAACTATGTCTTGCCCGAGAATTTGATTGCTGATAAACCGCCAAAAGTCCGAGGCACTTCAGGATTGTTGGTTTTAGACAGGCGTGATCAGACAATTGCAAAGCGAAGATATTTTGATATGGTCGAAGAGCTAGTGGCCGGAGATGTATTAGTTATTAATCAGACTAAAGTGATTAAAGCTCGTCTGCACGCCAAAAAAGAATCAGGTGTGGTGCGAGAACTTGTGGTGGTTGAAAATCACGGTAATGATGATGATTGGTTTACACATAAAGTAATTTATCGTGGAAAAATTAAAGTCGGCGAAAAACTATCGGTTGGTGGTTATCAGTTAGATGTCGTGGAGATAATCGGTGATGGTTTAGCGTTGGTTAGATCTAGCGCTAATCTGCTTACTGTCTGTGATGAGTTAGGCGAACCTCCTTTGCCGCCGTATATGAACCGGCGAGCTACAAAGAGCGACATTAAACGTTACCAGACGGTTTTTGCTAAAGACTCTGGCTCTGTCGCCGCCCCCACTGCCAGTTTGAATATGACTGAAGAATTGCTGACTAAGCTACGTGCGAAAGGTATCGAGGTGGCTTATTTAACATTGCATGTTGGACTCGGGACTTTTCTGCCAATTAGAACAGATAATTTGGAAGATCATAAAATGCATAAGGAATATTTTGAAATTCCGCAGAGTACAATCGCTCGGATTTATGATGCCAAACGAAGAAATCGGCGCGTTGTTGCATTAGGCACAACCGTCACTAGAACCCTAGAATATGCAAATGATGAGATTATGGCCATGGGCCAAAAGCTAGCTGACGATCCTGAGCACACCTCGAGAGATAAGCTTATTGGTGAAGCTGATATATTTATATATCCAGGTTACGAATTTAAAGTTGTTGACGTTATGATAACAAATTTCCACGCACCAAAAAGTACAGTTCTGATGATGGCGTCCAGTTTTGCTGGTTGGGATTTCTTAAAATCAGCCTATCAATACGCAATCGATGAAGAGATGAAGTTTCTAAGTTACGGCGATTCAATGTTAATTAAATAATCTATAGGCACTCGTCGTATTTGGTCGCCTATTGGCTTTAATTAGAGAGTTAATAAAGGTATAATATAATTACTGAATGTTCAAGAAAAATAATTACCTCATCACGATTACTGCGATTTATTTGGTTGCAGCTTTATTGATCTTTCGGAATAATTTTTTCGAGATATCAGAGGATGTCATCAGATTAAATGGATTGTGGCGTTTAATGATGATTTTGTATTATGTACTGATATATTTTATTCCTTTAGGAGCGCTTGTCATTTTCGCGTTATTCATATCGAGTGCTTATACCAGTATTGCCAATGATATGGGTGTTAATGTCGACAAATCTACTCCTAAATCTGAGCTGGCGTCAAAAGATGATGTGATCGAATCCCGTGATGAACGAATTTAAATTTGAGATTCAAAAAGAAATTCCTGAATCTTTGGCGCGGGTAGGAATAATTAAAACACCTCATGGCGATATTGAGACGCCAGCTTTTATCGTGGCTTCAACGAAAGCGACGGTTAAGGCTATGACTCCAGAAATGGTTAAAGATCTAGGCGGACAAGCAGTTTTGTCTAACACGTATCACCTTATGTTACAGCCCGGAGAAGAAATCGTTGACCAAGCTGGCGGTTTGGCTAAATTTATGAATTGGAACGGCCCGAGTTTTACAGATAGCGGCGGTTTTCAAGTTTTTTCGCTAGGTATGGCTTATGACAAAGGGTTGGATAAAACTATAAAAAATGATGCCAAGCCTTCAAAAAATCAGTTAGCAAAAGTTGATGATGATGGCGTTACTTTTAAGTCTCATTTGGATGGCTCAATGATCAGAATGACTCCGGAAAGTTCAATGCAAATCCAGCACAAGATTGGATCTGACATTCATATGGCTTTTGATGAATTAACATCACCTACCGCCGGTAGAGAATATGTTGAAAAAGCGATGAATCGAACTCACGAATGGGCAAAACGATGTTTAGCTGAACACGAAAAGTTAAATCATAAACATGTGGCCGCATCACAGCCTTTGCAAGCTTTGTACGGTGTCGTGCAAGGTGCTCATGAGCCTGATTTAAGAGCAAAATCGGCCTCAGTGCTTGGCGATTTGCCTTTTGACGGGTATGGAATTGGTGGGGTTTTTGTCCCCGAGGAGATTCCGAATTATGTCAAAATCGTTAATCAAATTTTACCTAGAAATAAACCTCGCCACCTGCTTGGCATGGGTTCACAGCCACTCGATATATTTCTAGGGGTTGAGAACGGAATCGATACATTTGATTGTGTTGCGCCGACACGTCAAGCTCGAAACGGCGCTTTATATACTTACGATGGACGGGCTAATATCAGAAATTCGCAGTATAAAACTGATTTTTCACCAATCGATTCTGAATGCAGTTGCTACACTTGTCGCAATTATACACGGGCCTATATCAATCATTTATTTAGAGCCAATGAAATTTTAGCTTCGACACTAGCAAGTATCCATAATGAATATTTCGTCGTCAATCTGACTAAACAAATTCGTAGGTCGCTCATTAACGGCAACTATGAGTCTTTTAAAGAGCAATTTCTAAAGAGATACTATTAGCTTTTATTGCAAAATTATTGTAGAATTAATTTATGAATAGATTAGAAATTGACAACAAAACGATTATTAGATTTTGGCTGGTCCCAGTGGGCATAATTGCAATCACCGCCTTGCTATATTGGGTACGCCACGGATTGGTATTAATTGCAGCGGCGGTCTTTGTGGCGATTGCGATAAATCCTCTTATAAACCTATTGGCTCGTCAATTAAAAATCAAGCGCGGGCTGTCAAGCATCCTATCTTTTTCGATCATAGTAATGTCTCTGACGATTTTAGGATTTTTGATCGTTCCAAGCATAGTAGACCAGACGGTTAATTTTGCTAAAATTTTACCTGATGAGTTAACTGATAGAATTGAAAACTTCGCGAACCCTGATGGAATCTTTGCAAATCAAGAAATCAAAACAATTACTGAGGAAATTGTAAAGTCAATCGACGAAAATAAGGAAAAATGGGCTGGAAATGTTGGATCAAAATTGTTTTCAGGCGTGAATTCAGTGATGGCTTTTATGAGTGCTTCTTTTGTGGTATTTTTCTTAGCCTTATTAATGGCCATAGATGCCCCTAAATTGAAGCGCGAGTTTTGGGATTTGTATCCAGAGGGGACCACCAAAAAAACTCATCAAAAAGTTGTCGGTAGAATAATCAAAGTTGTAAATGGTTTTGTTGGCGGTCAACTAACGATAGCTTTAATTTCTGGAAGTGCTACCAGCGTTGCCGTGTTTGTAATCAGTTTAATTTTCAAAGAGATACCCTCTGGTTTGTCGGCTCCGATTGGTCTAATTGTTGGTTTATTTGGTCTAATCCCTGTTATAGGCGCTACGATTGGAGCGGTAATTGGAGCGCTGATGATGACTTTTTACAGCCCAATAGCCGGCGCTATATTCCTCGTCTACTGTATGATCTATCAACAAGTTGAGAATAGCGTCATCGTCCCAGCTATTCAATCAAAAACTATCGAGCTAAGTCCGCTAGTTGTACTGATCGCGGTAACTATAGGTCTCTATGTTTCAGGTATCGCAGGAGGTTTGATAGCGATTCCTATTGCCGGAAGCCTGAAAGTCATAATTGAAGAGCTTGTCATCAACTCAAGATTTATTCCAAAGAAACTTCGAAGCTAATTATTTATAATACCAATAGCTTGAGTCTTGCCGGTCGTCAATTAGCACGCCGGCCTTGTCTAGATCTGCTCTTAGCTTATCAGATTTAGCCCAATCTTTAGTCTGCCGAGCAAATCGTCTCTTTTGGATTGTTTGTTTTAGCTCATCCGAAATATCAGGCGTGCTTGCTAACAAATTCAGGCCAAGTAGACTGTCAATAAATTGCAAAAACTCATCAAAGGAACGCTTTTTGAGATTCGTCAAGGACATTTTACCAGAATCAATTTTGTCAAAGGCTTTGTCGATAGAGGCTAGTATTTTTGGTGTGTCTAGGTTCTCATTTGCTAGCTCTAGCAGATGTTGTTTAACTGCTAAAAAGTTCATTGACTTGGCTTTGTCTTCAATAATTCCGTCGAAAATTTGATGGCGTAAGCAAGCTATTTTTTTCCATTTTGCTAATCTATTTTTTGCACTTACTAAGTTTTCGAATGAGAAATTGCCTTCAGTCTGAAAATGACTTTGCAAGACAAAGAGTTTAAAATCCATCGGAGTGAAGCCTTTGTCTTTGAGATCGTTTAATGTGTAGCCATTGCCGAGGCTTTTTGAAATTTTGCCGCCGTCGATTTTTAAGTGGTTGTTGTGGACCCAGAATTGAGATACTGGTTTGTGGGTAATTGGCTCCATTTGGGCTATTTCATTAATATGATGGACTGGAATATGGTCGATTCCCCCAGTGTGAATATCGATCTGTTCCCCTAGCTCTTTACAGATAATCGCACTGCACTCAATGTGCCAACCTGGAAAGCCCATAGTGGGTATCCCAGCTGGGTTGTCCATAATCATGGCTGGCGTTGGCCATTCCATGTCACGTTTAGTGTCCGAAAATTTCCATAAAGCGAAGTCGGTGACGTTGCGCTTTTGTTGATTAAAATCAACTCTTGCGCCAGCTTTTAGTTTTTCTATATCAAGACGTGCCATCTGGCCATAGTCTTTAACTTTAGAAGTATCAAGATATATGCCGTCATCAATTTGATAAGTAAGGCCTAAATCTTTGAGTTTCTGAATTATATCAGTTTGCTCTTTAATGTAGTTTGTGGCTCTCGGAAAATCTATTGGCTTTATTAGATTTAACTCATTAAACCCTGTCATGAATTCATTGATGTAAGTTTCTGCAACAGTCCAGGCTGTTTTGTTATCGCGCTTCGCGGTTTTTTGCAGTTTGTCTTCACCCTCGTCTGCGTCTGACACGAGATGCCCAACGTCAGTTAGATTGATTATTCTCTTGGGCTCATAGCCGTCTAAGGTCAAAGCTCTGACTAATACATCCCAGTAAACATAGGCTGACCAGTTGCCAACGTGTGGCGTATCGTAAACCGTTGGGCCACAACTGTAAATTTTAACAATCGGAGGACTTAGCGGTTTTAATTCTTCGACTTTTCGCGTTAATGAGTTATAAAGTTTCATCACTAAGCGCCTTTCTACACGCATCAATTATCTCAGGAAATATCTTATCGTATGATTCATAGGCCCTAAAGCCAGCAGCGTATTCGTGTCCTCCGCCACCAAAATACCCGGCAATTTGATTGGCAATAGGCTTATTTGTGCGGATTTTGCCAGTTAGTTTACCGTCGGGATAAGTTTTGATAGCTAGGGCTATTACGACTCCCTCGACTAATCGCATCTCGTCCAGCACAAGCATGCTAGGGTTATACTTATCTGAATATTCTCTAATGTCATCAAAAGATATTTCAACTAGTGCGAGCTTTCCGTCTAGCTCGTACTTAATCCTGCTGATTAGTTCGCCTTTAAAAGCTAAAATTTCTTGGCTTTTTTTTGATAATTCTCTCCTGGCGTCTTCGATTGATGTAATGTTGGCTCCGGCTTTCATTAGATCAGCTGCGATTAAATAAAGTTCGTATGTTACATTTGCAGTTGTCATGCCGAGGGTATCTGAAGAAATTGAAGCTAATAAATTTGTGGCAATTGATTTGTCAATCTGCCAGTCGATATCTTTGGCTATATAATATAGCAGTTCAGCGGTTGAAGTGGTTGGCATGATAATGTCCAGCGACTTAAAATCTAAATCTGGCTTTACATCTGAGTGATGATCTATAACAATTACTGGTTTAGTGTGTAAAAAGTTATTAATAATCGGGTCTTTGAGGAGCTTGCTTAATAAGACTTTGCTAGCCGTGTCAACGATTATTGCTAAATCAGCCTTATAATCAAACTCATTAGTAACTCTATCCCAACCTTCAAAATATCTAATATAACCGGGTAGATTAACTGGGCAATAAAGATAAACTTTTTTACCAAGGTTAGTTAGTAGGCCTTCTAGTGCTAAACTGCTACCTAGAGAGTCTCCATCTGGATTCTCTGCCTGAATTACCACAATTTTATGTGCTTGGGCAACTAAATTGTGCATATCACTAATTTTTGATTTAGGTAAATCGATCATAGTTTCTTTCTTCCTTCGAGCGCATGGCCTAGAGTAATCTGATCGGCGTATTCAAGATCCGTGCCAATCGGGATTCCTCTAGCTAGGCGTGTTATTTCAACTTCGATGCTCTGCTCATTTATCTGCTTTTGTATGTATAGAGCAGTTGATTCGCCCTCCACACTAGCGTTGGTGGCAATTATGAGTTCCTTGACTTTGTCTTTTTGCAACCTGCTAAGTAGCTCATTTATGTGAAGTTTGTCTGGGCCTATGCCATCGACGGGTGATATTGTTCCTCCTAGAACATGATAGGTGCCATTGTATTTGCCGGTTTTCTCAATTGAGACCACGTCTAGAGGCTCCTCTACAAGTGCAACTATTGTCTTATCACGGCCGGGACTAGAGTATAGGTCTGAAACCTCTTCATCGACGCCGATTAGAGCAAAAGTCGTAGGGCATTCTTTAACATTTGCTTTTAGATTTGCGATAGCTTCAGCCAAGTTTTGGTTTAATTTATCTTGATTTTTTAGCAAAAAATAAGCGTATCTCTCGGCAGTTCTTAATCCAACTCCAGGTAGATAACCTAATCTGTCGATTAGGTCATTAAGCGGCCTGGGAAGGAGCTGGCTTGACATTTACAGGCCGAGATTTCCTAGTCCACCCATTAGGGGTTTCATTTTTTCAGCAGCGATTTCCTGAGCTTTAGCCATTCCATCTCTGACGGCAATTTTAATCCATTCTTCTAGATCAGATATATTTTCCAAATCAACCATATCAGGATCGATTGCTACTTTTTTAATTTTAAGTTCGCCATTTATTTGAATAATTACCGCTCCGTCTCCCGCTTCTACTTCAATAATTTCATTTGATAATTCTTTTTGCGCTTTACGGATCTCATTTAGCATCTTTACTTGGTCAAAAGCCATAATACACTCCTTTAAATATTTATACTATTATAGTCTAATTCGAGTACTTTTTGTAGACATAGAAACGGTCCCCTTCTTTCATGAAGCCGTCAACTAAAATTCTATCAATACTTATTATATTGAACTGTCGATGTACGCTACGAGAAACTATTTGTTTTGGCCCAGAGCCTATTGTGACCTTATCGGTTACAGATAGGTTTGGGTTCTTGGCGGTTAGGATTTTATAGAAATCTAATTCTAGAGGTGTGTCAACAACGATAATCGTTTCTGATTTGTCTCTTAATTCTTCGTTGATCAGAACTAGGTCTTTTCTAAATAGTCCGGCGATTTCTGGATTGTGACGGTAGCTATAAGTAAAAATATCAATTCCACTTATTACTAAGCTAAGTATTACTAAAGTTATGGGGATTAAACCAGCAATTCTGGCATAAGGGTTATAAGGGAATATTTTGTACCAACTAGATATCAGATAATGAATGCCAATTGCGAAAAGCACATAAGTGGGCAAGAACGCCAGAAGCGAGGCGTAGGGAGTTAGCACTCCGATTAATATAGATACAACAAACCAAGTTAAAACAATAGTTTTGCTGTAGTGTTGTCTTTGCTTGATTGCCACATATAGTCCAAGCAATACAATTATCATTGAGCTAAAATTAAATATCGGCGTTGGTATGAAACTTTGGTTTATAGAGATACCAAATCCAAAGTACGAGAACAAAAGCGATTGCAAATTTTCTAATGGATTGAATCCTCCGCTGAGGCCCAATAATTCCCAACCTAGAGTGGGATTTTTTGTCAGTGAAATGACCAAAGGTAAAATTGTTGCCACGCCAGCTAGGACCGATACGGCGATGTATTTGTTGTCGGCTAAACGGATTGATTTTTTGGCTATGAATCTTATATGAGGATGAGCCAAGACTGAAATTGTAATGATTCCTATGATGTAAATTGTCAAAGGTGTGTATAGGCTTAGTGATATTAATGGTGAGGCTACAATTAGTAAATAATTTAGAACTTTAGTTTTATCTTTGTAATCCTTTAGTTTAAAAAATTCAATTAGGTAGTGAATTATTAAGAGTATCAACGCTGA
This sequence comes from uncultured Candidatus Saccharibacteria bacterium, assembly GCA_964536785.1. Taxonomy (GTDB): domain Bacteria; phylum Patescibacteriota; class Saccharimonadia; order Saccharimonadales; family Saccharimonadaceae; genus CAZHYM01. The sequence goes on from CAZHYM010000013.1 coordinate 8,313, forward strand.
CCAAAAAATTATCATTATTTTAGGCGTTCCGTCTTGCATGAAGAACATTAAGCGACTTGTACTTATGGCTGCAAAACAAGATAAAATAGCCGTTCGAGTGTTGGTCCAAAGTTTAGAAATTATTATCAGACAAATTATGCTTATAATCGCAAATATAGTTGACGGTAATTTAATTGTAACTGGACTGAGGCCAAAAGCATCAATGAGCAATTTCTGAATAATCCGATATGGTAAATCTATTAAATTAGTGAAACCCGCTAAACGGTCACTGATAATGGCTGAGCGCATTTCGTCGATTGACAGTGTCTGACTCCCATAAAATAGCCTCAGCCCGATGATGATTAAGAAAGCCAGGAATATTATTACTGCGCCGATTTTATATCTCAATTTATAGAGCGTAAGCTCGCTGACGCTAAACTTCATTATTCTTCGTGCTCCTTGTCTACAGACATAAAACGCAAACGGTCTGGGTGGAAATAAAGTTCGACTTTGCCAGTTGGGCCATTTCGGTGTTTAGCAATTATGAGATCGGTGATGTTTTCACGCTCAGTTTCTGGGTTATAATAAGCTTCTCGGTAGATGAACATAACAATATCGGCATCTTGCTCAATTGATCCAGATTCTCGTAAGTCAGCCAGTTGCGGAATTTTGGGATTTCTAGTTTCAACAGTTCTTGATAGCTGACTTAGAGCAATTACTGGAACGTTTAGCTCTCGGGCTATGAGTTTCAACCCTCTAGAAATTTCACTAACCTCCTGAACTCGATTGCCATCACTTGAACGCATACTACTTTGCATGAGCTGTAAATAGTCAACGATTATAAGTCCTAGTTCAGCATCGTGCGCGGCTCGACGAGCTTTTGTTCGCATCTCTAGTACGCTTAAACCAGGGGTATCGTCAATTAAGATTGGCGCTTCAGCCATGCTGCCCATAGCTTCGGAGATTTTTGAAAAATCGTCGTTATTTAGATTGCCGGTTCGAATTTTCCAAGCATCAACCCCACTAGCGTCAGCTAGCATACGGTCGACAAGTTGTTCTTTGCTCATCTCGAGGCTAAAGAACAATACTGCCTTTCTCGCCATTGTTGCAACATTATACGCTAAATTTGTGACAAGCGTAGTCTTACCCATTGCTGGTCGTGCGGCTAAGATAATTAGATCCGATTTCTGGAGACCTGCAGTGATTTTATCTAAATCACGGTAGCCGGTAGTCGTTCCGCGTAAACTGCCTTTATTCTTATGGAGCTCTTCTATACGATCCCAGCTATCCGTTAATATTTCTTCGATTGAAACTAGATCTTTTTTAATATTTTGATTAGAAACGCTGAATATCTCTTTTTCGGCTTTTTCAAGTAATTCGCCAACTGTAGTGTCCTGCTCATAGCCTAACTCGGCTATTTCACCACTAGCTTTAATTAATCTGCGCCTTACGGAATTTTCAGAAACCATGTCGGCATAGGCTTCGGAATGGGCTGACGTTGGAACGTGGTTGGTTAATTCTGCAAGGTATGCAGATCCTCCAACTTTTTCAAGTTTTTTTCGAGCCTTTAGATCGTCCGTCAGGGTTAGTAAATCAACCGGAACGTGTTTCTCAAACAAGCGGAGCATTGATTCGAATATAAGTTTATGTTTGTCGTCATAAAAGTCATCGCTCTTAATTTTTTGGGCAACGTTAGACAAGGTATCTTCGTCAATTAAAATTGCACCTAGAATGCTTTGCTCGGCATCTAAGTTCTGTGGGGGGATTTTACCTTCTTTACGCATCTACAGGTACCTCTTCTCCGCCACCCATAATTTCCTTAATTTTAACTATAGCTTCTTTAGATTTTGATATGTTCTCGTCAACTATAATTTTAACAGTTGCGCCTTTAAAACCTAAATCATTTAGAATAGAAAATAGCATTTGATTGTATTTTTGACCTTCTAGGCGTTTTTTAAAGAACTCTCCGGTGGTTGAAATTATTAGAGCTTCGCCTTTTGTTTGGGCACCGGATTTAGACAACAGGCTATAGAGGGGAAGGTTTTTGGTTTGAGCTGATTCTAACAGTTTCTGCCAATCGAAGTTTGATAAATCACAATGCAAGCTACCGTGGGCTGTTTTGGAATGTTCGGCTTTAATTTTTTTGATTGAGGACTTGATGATAGGTACTGTAGCTTTTAGACTAGACTCTTTAGTCTGAGCTTTTTGTTTTTCTGATTTAACATCAATTGTGTGGTTTTTAAACTTAGCGCATAGAGCAATTAATAATTTTGTTTCTTGGTCTTTAGCCGGTTCGACTTCAGACAAATTAGTAATTAGCTCAATTAAGTTGGGCTCTGTTGATAATCCTAAACGAGCTTGAAGTATCGTTTGCTTAGCTATTTCGTAAGCTTCATAGTTGCTTGCGTTTAAATCATCAAGCAGTTTGACTATTTTAGCAAGATCGCCGTCGGTATAGGCGCTAATTAAATTCTCAAGGATTTCACTTGGGATTAAACCAATTATTCGATTAACAGTTTCATCGGATATAGAATGTTTGCTATCTGACAAAGTCGATACTTGGTCAAGAAGATTAATTGCGTCACGAAAACTTCCGTCACTATATCTAGCTATTGCCTCGAGAGACTTATCCGAGATTTTAATCTTTTCTTTCTCGGCAATTTTTTTAAGATGCTTAACTATCGCAGAATTAGAAATTTTTTTAAATACAAATCTTTGAGTTCGACTTATGACCGTTGGTGGAATTTTGTGTTCATCGGTTGTTGCAAGTATAAACACAACGTGTGCAGGCGGTTCTTCCAGTAACTTTAGAAAAGCATTAAAAGCCGACTTAGAGAGCATGTGAACTTCGTCGATAATGTATACTTTCTTATCGGCGATTGACGGCGCGATTTGGGCTTTCTCAATCAGCTCTCTAATATTGTCTACTCCTGTGTTGCTCGCCGCATCAATTTCAATGATGTCTAGATGATTTGATTCCTTGGAGTAAGGCAAGTTATTGATTGCATGAGCTAGAATCCGAGCTACGCTAGTTTTGCCTACGCCTCGAGGTCCAACAAATAGGTAACCGTGTGAAGTGCGGTTCTTTTTCAAAGCTAATTCTAATATATCAGTGACTTGCGGTTGCCCAACAACATCAGCAAAAGATTCAGAACGGTACTTTCGATATAATGCTTGCATGATTCTTATATCATTATACTAAAATAAAGACGATTGTTGGGCATCCAATTCAATTTTCCCTATTGAGTTTGTGATTTCAATTGGATAACCAGTAAATTTTTTGAGTGGTAACGCTAATAGTTCTTCATTATACTCACAAAGCAATATCGAGCCTAAGACTCCTACAATTTTCCCAGTTATCTGATTTTTTGCGGTCACGTCTATAACATTTTTTAATTTAGATTTATCAAATTTGGAGGCAAAAAATTTTAGATCTAGATTAATATATTCCGAATTTTCAAACTTGGTGTTTAGGTTGCTTTCAACTGTTTGTTTTGCGTCGTATAACTTCAATTTTGCTTGAGACTCATCATAATCTCGGCTAAGTAGCTCAATCTTACGGTTCAACTTAACATTTTCACAAAACATGCTCAATTTCGATATTTCTGCTTCATATTGGCGAGCAACAAGAGCTGAGCTAAATGTTTCTAAAATCAAAGCCTGCCTAGCTCCCTGCTCAAGCAACCTAGAATTTCCTCTTTTAGCAAAAGAAATCCCCACCTTAATGTCATTATCTGAAAAATAGGCCAAATAGACAAAATGAGGGAGCGAATTTCTGGCTTGTTGAGCCTGGCTAACAGAATCAGCATTATAAAAAGCTGGATTAAAACCAGTTTTAGATTGACATATTTTGCATTGTTCGTATTTGTGATCAACTTTTTCGTGAGTTGGGCAGGCAAACCTCTCGCCTGTTTCTAAATCGTGCCAACCAGTACAGTATCGTTGGTCTAAATTAAAGACAATAGTAATTTCATCACCAAAATTTAGTTCTTTAAAGTAAATACTGTTCTCTTCAGAGATGACAATGTTGGCTATCTCATTTGAATTGAACCCAAATAAGCTTAGTATTTTCATTATAGCTCAATAATTATAAGGAGGCTTCTACTGCAGCCCAAGTTGCATCAGGATTGTCTTCAGGCAAAATGATAGTGACTTGGTCGCCAATTGTAAGCTTGAAATAAGTAACACTTGCAAGTAAGATTCGGTATTCTTTACCGCCGACTTCAACATAATACATGCCGTCTTGGTTGATAAGAGTACCTATAACTTGTTTGCGGTCAACCGGACCAATCTGCTTATAAACAAACCTACCATCATCTGAGATGGTTAATTTAAGGATGTCACCTTCAACTAATTTAGATTTTGACGCATAATTCGCTGGTACTGGATAAGTTTTGCCGTCTGGACCAATCATGGCCTGGCCATCGAAAACTCCCTCGATAATTTTTCCGCTCATATCTTGAGCAATTTGTGCCGTAGACATCTCGTCATCATCGCCAAGAACACTAATAAGCAATTCTTTAGCAGCGGCTAGATTTGTTTCAGCTTCAGTAATTAAAGCTTTTAATCTTTTGACTTGTTTTTCTGGTAATTCAGACATGCTCGCAGTTCCTTGTCTGTTTTTATTTAAAGTTTATTTCCTATAGATTCTAGCACTAGCTATAGCTGGTGTCAATTGTAGCTAAAATTACAAAAAGCATTTTCCACAAGCCGTCTAGATGTATCTGTAATATCGTTGTAATTTTTACTGTTGATTTATATTTTAGACATGGTATTTTATATTTCAACTAAAAATGCATCCTGATTTAGGATGCAAAATTAGTAACAATTGGTCGATTATTGAATTAGTCTAGGCTAACGGTTGCGCCAGCTTCTTCTAGAGCTTTTTTTGCTGATTCAGCTTCGTCTTTAGAAACTTTTTCTTTGATAGCGCTTGGTGCGTTGTCAACCAAAGCTTTAGCTTCGCCTAATCCTAGGCCTGTTAGCTCTTTAACGGCTTTGATAACAGCAACTTTTTGGGTTCCGCCGTCTTTTAAAGTAACGGTGAATTCTGATTTCTCGTCAGCAGCAGCGGCAGCTTCTCCGGCTGGTGCAGCCATTACAGCAGCAGGTGCAGCAGCAGATACGCCCCATTCTTCTTCTAGGTGTTTTACGATTTGACTAAGCTCTAGAGCGCTTAGTTTGTTTAGCTCATCAACAATTTTTTGTTGAGCAGCAGATAGCTTAATTTCTTCAGCCATGTTAGTCTCCTTTGTTAACCGATTAAATCGGTGGGTAATATATAAAATTGGTTTTAATTAGGTTAGATTTTCTCAGCTCGCTGAGACAATACTTGAGCGAAACCACGCTGTGCACCATTTGCCACGCCCAAAAATTGAGTGAGGGGTGCTGCGATAACGCTGACAACTTGTCCGCGAAGTTGATCTTTTGAAGGCAAGCTCGCGAGAGCAGTAACCGTAGGGGTATCTAAAACTTTTCCGTCGTTAGACAGACCAGCTACTAGGTTCATATTTTCTCGTCCTTTGGCAAAGTTTGCTAAAGTTTGAGCTGGGGCAACTTCATCTTCACTTGAAAAAGCATAGATGAGTTGACCTTTGAAATCGCCAAGCTCGGCTTCCTTGAAGCGTGTATCGTTTTTCAAAGCTACTTTTACTAGACGGTTTTTGACGACTTTAAGTTCTACGCCATTTTCTCGTGCTAGCTTTCTCAGCTCTTGCATCTCCTTTACAGTTAAACCAGTGTATGTTGCACTAGCGACTGCTTTAGCGCTTTCAATCAACTTTCCTAATTCACTAACCAAAGTTTGTTTTTTATCGCGTGAAATAGCCATAAAATCCTTTCTTTAGTTTGATATTTCGACCAAATTGTTAATGTCCATTTACCTCTAGGATTTAAAAATCTTTGGCATTGCCAAAGACATAAAAAGATTTTTTATCCTCGGTAGCTTGATTAAGTCGACACGACCGCTACTGTCTTTGGGTAATGTAGTAATGATTATATCAGAATATATCTTAAAGTAAAGCCTGTGCGAAGATATTTCCAGCATAGCAGAGGGTGTTGCAGAAAAAACTAAATACAGG
>CAZHYM010000014.1:0-13888 GCA_964536785.1 uncultured Candidatus Saccharibacteria bacterium
AACGGTTTTGTAAACCGTAGGTCGTCGGTTCAAGCCCGACAGTCGGCTCCATATAATCAACCTACTCTTGGCCTGAAACGGTCAGGGGTTGTTTAATTTTTGATGAAGCTGTTGACAGACGCACTTTAGTTTGATAAAGTAATATTTATGGATTGGAAGAGTGAAATAAATCAGAGGCTTGCTCAAGCCATTTTATCCCTAAAAACCACTGATGAGGCTGAGCGTTTTTTGCGTGATTTGATGACTGAAAAAGAAATCCAAGAGTTTGCTAAACGACTAAGAGCAGCTGAGATGCTGATTGATAAGCAATCTTATTTAAACATTGAATCTGAAACCGGCCTTAGCTCAACAACCATAGCTCGAGTGGCTAAATGGCTGAACGGTAAAGAAGGCGGATATCGGACCATTATTTCTCGTCTCCATCATCGCAACTCTATCTAATTACTGAGAGGGTTGCCTTAATAAAATAATCGTGGGATTAAGCTAACCCCCTCCGTAATTGGAGGAATTTTAGTGCATCGCACTTTAAAAATGAGGAATGCTATGAATACTTCAGACATGAAGAGCTACTTTTTAGATGGTGTAAATTGTATAAAGAAATTTACTATTGGAGCAGAGATAGAAACACAATTCGTGGATTTCAAGGGTTGGCCAATTGAGACTGAAGTGTCACAATCAATGCTAGCTTGGCTGTCGGAGCAAGGATGGAAAGTGGTTGGGAGAAAAAATAACCTGATAACTGAGCTGGAAGACGAAGCAGGAAATAAAATTTTTTATGAACTCGGAAGGCACAACATGGAAATCTCGACCATTGCATCTGACAAAGAGTCTATCTTAGGCATAACTACCGCTTGTCTAGCTCATCTTTACAAAGCTGGAGAAGAGTTTGGGGCCTTTCCACACAGAAATCCATTGCTTAATGCTGATGAAGATCTGTTGGTTATCCCCGATGAGAGAGACGCGGTGTGGCTTAAACTTGACGGTAGAAACGCGTTAGCCCCACTAGCTAAGACTTCGTCAGTGCAGTTTACATTCTCAGTTTCTCCCGACAACGCGATAAGAGTCTTGAACAATTTCGGCAAAAATATCGATTTATTTTTGGCCGATTATCCCCAGGATGCGGTGTGGAAACGCTATGTAAAGGAATCGTCTGCTGGCTATCGAGCCAACAGATACGGTGGTCCTTTGTACTTTAATTCAATTGACGACTACTGTGAAAAATTATGTGAAAATCAGGTAGTAAAGGGAGAAAAATTAGTCCCCTATGCTCTAGTTGAGCAATTAGACCCCTCGCTCTACATTAGGAGCATCTGGTGGCATTTTCGACTCAAGCGTTATGGTAGCACTTTGTGCATAGAAGTGCGCCCAATGGCTAGACGAGCCGATGAGAAAATTGCAGATCAATTAGATCTAGTTCTTAGTGTAATGGCCTTGTAGCCTCAAGCCTTGTTTGATCTTAATGATCAGACGAGGCTTTTTCAATTTCACCTAGTAGAAATGCTTCTTCATTAACCTTTCTAGTACTTTGTGCGAATAAAATTACACAATCGCGAGGCGCTCGAACTTCAGTCTGACCATCATAGCCAATTAGTTGGCCGCTTTTTAGAGCTTCAAAATTCAAGAATGGCTCGGCTAAAACAAATTTATCAGTTTTAGAATAATACTTATCAAACATGCTTATCCGAGTTTGGGAAATTGGGTGCAGATCATTATATAAATGATTCCGAGCCTTAAGAAAGGCCATGATTGTCTCTTTGGCAACCACTGTAGATTGTGAGTCGTTAGTGTAGCCTGCTTCGAGACAAATGCCAATTTTGCCCTGTTTGTTCATGTAGTAATCTGTGCCACCTGGCTCAACATTGTCAAAACCATTTACAACTAGTCCAGTCGGTAGATATTTTACAATTTCAAATGAATTAGGTTCGCATATCAGAAAAGATCTACTGCCTGGTATGGAGCTAGCGTGAATATCAAGTAGAACTTGAGCCTTATCAAGATACTTTTTAAGGTATTTCGAACGATTATACTCGTAGCTTGATTTACTCTTGCCGTCTAATTCATTATCATCTAGAAACATCCTATTTAAATTTGCTTCAGTAAATCGTTTGCCTTGCTTGATTGCACGAGGATTCCCTAATGCAAAGTATACTAAACCTCTTTTGATAGTTAGATTGCTTAGAAGACTTTTAAAAGCTTCAATACCGCATGTTTCGTCACCATGAACCCCAGCAATAATTATGCTTACAGGACCGGTCTCTTTGCCGGAAATCTTTATTACGTCATCTGACATAAAAGTCACTTTAACAAACTAAAGTAAATCAGTCAAGTTTAAGCTAGATCAATTCGCCTAAGGGTTTAATTTTAAAAAATTATGTGGTAGAATATTGTAGCTATCAACTTTTGCTGGGATAGTGAAGCGGTCAAACACGACAGACTGTAAATCTGTTGGCATATGCCTTCGAAGGTTCGAATCCTTCTCCCAGCACCATAAAATATCCTCATTCGCTGAGGCTATTTTTTTACATAACTACTTTTCTTGGTTGATCTAATCCCTTGGGCTTAACTTGCTTGGTGATCATATTATCAGCTTTTTCATAAAGTATCCTAGCCAGCTCTCTTTGGCCGGCTTGTTCATAAGCTACAGCTAACATTTTCAGTGTTTGAGGATTTTCTTCGATTCCAACGGCTTTTTCCAGGGCTGATATCATTTTTTCTTTATTGCCTAATTTTTCTTGAACTTTTGCGTAAGCTATATGCCTCACCGCTAAATCATTCTCTAGCTCAATCGCCTGCTCAAAAGCAATAGCGGATTTGCCATACTCACCAATGTTATAATAAATAAGCCCTACATTGTGGAGATTACTTGGGTTTGACTCTAAGCTCTGAGCTATCTCAAAGCACTCAATCGCTTCTTTAGATTGGCCCTGTCGAGCGTAGAGTATGCCTAGCCGATTGTATGCCACGGCATTTTTTTCATCGTTTTGAAGGATGGTTAATAGTGCCTTTTCGGCCTTTAAATATTTCTTCTCCTTTATAGAATCATGGGCCGTCTGCCAGTATTGTTCAAATTCACTTGCGTTTGGGTCGCTAAGTACTTCTGATTCTTTGTAATGAATCAACCATACTCCAAGAGCTAGAATAAAAATTAAAGCTATCATTAGATAATAATTATATCACAGCCAGAGTTAAAGTAAGCTGAACCGATGAATTCATAGCCAATGCATCACGTACATTTGACCATTTTTCTAACTGTTCAAGTGATTGATTTGTTGGTTTTCTTTTAAGTAGAGTTTTGTAAATTTTTATAATAACTTCAGCCAGCGAATCGGCCAACTGGCGGTCTTTGCCAATCTGCTTGATCAATTTGATTCGATCATAGAGATTTTTTGACGATATAATTTGCTTTGCTAGCGTCGCAGTCATTGCTCTTGACTCAAAATAATCTTTCTCTCCAATCATTTTTTGCCATATCTCAACGTTATCTTGTGCAATAAACTCCATCTGTGAAATTTGATCTTTCGAAAATTTACTCAGCTTCTGCGCTAACGAGTTTTTTATTGACTCTCGGCTAATTTTTGGCAATTTTATAACTTTAGAACGAGATATGACCGTTGGCAATAGCCGCCGATAATTATTAGACATTAAAAAGAAGTAGTTCCTAGAGTTTGGTTCCTCAAAAAGTTTCAGTAAAGAATTCTGAGTAGCTTTATTCATCGTATCGGCGTGATGAATAATAAAATATCTATTTTTAGCGTGAGTATTTATCGAAGAATTAATAATTGCACGAGCCTGTTCAATCTTTATTGAGTTAGATTCATCGGGAGCTATTTCAAACACCTCAGCCTTTAGAACATTTTTTATATATTCTGCCGCTAGATTTAGCACTCCATAATCAATTGAGCAGAAAATAACAGTTTGGGCGTTAGTACTTAGTAAATCATCTATTAGGGTGCTAGATTCACCAAGCAAATGACTTATTTTGTCCATTTGAAGAAGACCTCAGGAAGTTCAGCCTGAACTATCACTTTCTGACCAGATAGATTAGTAAATCTTATCTCACTAGCATGGAGCATCAGTCTGTCGGCTTTTGGTCCTGCATACAAGCGATCGCCAAGAATTGGACTGTTTAAGTAAGCTAGATGAACTCTTAGCTGATGTGTTCTGCCAGTCGACGGCATTAACTTTACGAGATTATAGAGCTTATTGGATTCAATGACTTTGTAATGAGTTTTGGATTTTCGGCCATTTGGATCCACCTGAAATCGACTTGGGTGTTTAATCGATCGAGCTATCGGTAGATCAACAATCGCTTCAGGAATTTTAATTTTGCCTCTAGTGACTGCATAATAGGTTTTACCAATTGTACGGGCTTTAAATTGTTTCTTTAAATTCTCTACAGCAATCTCGTTTTTACCACAAAGCAGTACTCCGCTAGTATCTCTATCAAGTCGATGAGCAATGCCGAAGCGAAGATCGCTACTCTCTGACTTCACGCGTTGCTTCACAAAATCTGAGATGGTGAATTCAAAGTCCTTGCCTTCAATTGCATGAGTGAGTATTCCGCTAGGCTTATTAACGGCCATTATTTCGCTGTCTTCATACAGTATTTCAATTTCTACAGGTACTTTCACCACATCTGTTTGATAATCCAATTCTATGTCTACACTATTTGATACAAGAACTCCAGGTAGTTTGACAACTTCTCCATTTACCTTAACACGGCCTTCTTTGATTAGATTTTGAACTCTAGAACGAGTTAGCCCAGGGTTTCGGTCTGACACTTGCTGGTCCAAACGCTTCTTAAGTGGTTTTTTATGAATTAGATAACAAGTCTTTTGTTCAAATGGATAGCCAAAGCCTTCTTTTACTTTTGGATTTTTAATTATTTCGGCTTGATTTTCCCAAGTTAATTTATCAATGACCTTACTCGGATCGTCCTCGGCTAAATCATCAAATATAATCGCCCAGCTTTTTTTAGCGAAATCAAATTCATATAATTTAAAGCCTTTTGGGTGAGAGACTTTTAAATTATTTATCGAATCTGAAACCTTGTCATCGGTAACTTCAAAATCTAACAAGATCTGCTTGATATCAGAATTTTTTAATCTTACCATTATTTCCTCAAGCCGATGGCTTTTTGAACTCGATAAAGTGTTTCGTTTGCGACTGGTCGCATTAGCTCTTCTGATATCTCAAGCTTGGCAATTAACTCATTTTCATCCACTGACGCTAGCCTAGATTGAAAATCAATCAAAAAGCTTCTGACCGCTTCTGCGACAGCTACTTTAAATTCACCATACTTTGTTTTGCCAGTCCAGATAGACTTAATGGTTTCCAAGTCTTGGTTTGACAACATCGATAATATAGTCATGAGGTTTGTAATACCTGGTTGAGCGGCCCAATCATAGTTAATTATCCCAATATCGTCAGTGGTGGCTGACATTATCTTTTTATAAGCAACTTCTGGGTTGTCGATTAACAAAATTTTTGATTTTTCTTCAGTTGAGCTTTTGCTCATTTTCTTGGTAGGTTCAGTTAAGCTCCTAACACGAAGTCCGGCTCCCCGGTTCATGAACTCGGATTGCTTTTCTGTAGATTCGGGCACTGTGAACATTTTGCCAAATTTATTATTCATCCTCTCGGCTATGTCTCGAGTGATTTCCAAATGTTGGAACTGATCTTCTCCAACAGGCACCCATTTAGCGTTATATAGAAGAATATCAGCTGCCATTAGGACTGGATAATTAAATAGCCCTACCGAAACCGATTCACTTCCACTTGATTTCTCTTTGAACTGTGTCATTCGACTCATCTCACCAAAACCAGTAAAGCAATCCAGTATCCAGGTTAGTTCTGAATGCGCTGAGATAAAACTCTGTCGATAAAGAAAAGTATTAGGGTCGTTTAAGTCCAACCCAGAAGCTACATAGTACTTTAAATTATTTATGCTACGTTCATACAAACCCTCGTGGTTGATAGCCGTCGTAAAGCTATGTAAATCAGGAACAAACATATTAATTTGGTATTTGCCCGCATAATGTTTCTGCATATCTACCATCGGTAAAATACCGCCAAGGTAATTAGCTAAAGTCAACTCTTCATTGGCACGAAGTCCTGTCAGTATCACTTCTTTCATAGTTATATTATATCACCTAACTACACTAGAGATAAGCTGATTCAATATAGTCGTGAGATCGATGTTCATGCTGTCTGGAGTGTGAACGCCAATCTTTTCAATAACTTTTACCCTGGAGTTAATTTTATCTATTTCCTTGAGATTGTCGTCTACGACTAACGGGTCAAACATTCCAAAATAAATTACTGTCGGCGTTTTTAACCGCAAAGCTTGATCAAAAAGCGGGTCCATCATAATCCCTTTACTCAGACTCTTTTGAAATGCTGAAAGGCTCTCTTGCTTGCCATCATACTCCCAGGTAAATTGACCATTTGCTAACGTCAATGTATTGTCGATTAGATTGCCATCGTCGCCTATGGCTTTGTAAATTTTAAACAATAGCTTCTGGTACACCGATTGTTGCTTGTCCATATCCTTATAAATTGGTGGAGAAATCAGAACAAGCTGATGCGCTAGATTTGGATACTTTATCGCGAATTTCATTGCCACCAGGGCGCCTAAAGAATGCCCAACAAAAATTATCGGATGATTAGGCAGAAATATCCCCTTCTTAGCCAATGTCCAGTGCAATGATTTGACCTGGTTATCTAAACTGTAGTCGATCCAAGTAGGTTTTACGGATTTGCCAAAGCCTAGCATATCTACCGATACTACTCTGGCTCCGTTGCTAATGCCTTCGATTGTTTTATCCCACATTTTGTTGCTCGCGCCTAGGCCATGAAGAAAAACAATTGTAACATTAGGCAGAAGCGGTCCTCTTGCCGATACATTCATAGAATAAGGTAAATTTAATTTTTTATGAATTATGTCATTAATACGCATTGAGCTAATTATAGTACATTAAACAAAAAATCGCTCATGTATGAGCGATTTTTTGAAGAAGCTAGCGTTTTGAGAATTGCTCTCTTTTGCGAGCGCTTCTTAAGCCGTACTTCTTTCGTTCCTTTTCGCGAGGATCTCTTTTTAAGAAATTTCCGCGTTTTAGAACTGATCTCAGGTCAGCTTTATCAGCAGTTATTGCTTTCGCAATTGCTAATTTTATAGCATCAACTTGACCACTTAATCCGCCGCCCTTAACAACAATAGTAATGTCGTAATCTTTTTGCTTATCGACTAATGCCAACGGATCTGTTATCTCAGCAATCAAATTTTTATTGTCACTGAAATACTCGCTTAGTGTCTTACCGTTGATGGTAATATCTCCCTTTCCAGGATACAGTCTTACTGAAGCAGTAGCTGCTTTTCTTCGGCCTAAGCCATAAAAATATTTCTTAATAGCCATAACTATTTAATCTCAACTTTCTTAGGTTTTTGAGCCGTGTGCCCATGTTCGCTACCTGCATAAACTTTTAATCTTTTTAGCATATCTGCTTGTAGTTTATTTTTTGGCAACATACCCTTAACAGCTGAAACAATTGCTAATTCTGGCTTTTTTGCTCTTACTTCTTCAGTTGTCATGTGTTTGATTCCACCAGGAAAACCAGAATAGCTGTAATAACGCTTTGCCAATTCTTTATCTCCGGTAACTACGAAATCTTTTGCATTGATAACGACTACATAATCGCCTCCATCAACATGTGGAGTATAAGTAACTTTTCCCCTACCGCTTAGGATCTTAGCGATTTCAACAGCTATTCGTCCTACTGGAGCTTTAGAAGCGTCAATTAGATACCACTTTCGCTCAACTTGACTCGGTTTTTGGATGTAAGTTTTTCTAAGTTTGATAGCCATTATTTTTTCTCCTCAGCTTTCTCGGGAGTTTTAACTTCAGCTTTAGGTTTAACTACTTTCGGCTTAGCAACTTCTTTATTATCTTTTCGTTCATAGTTTATCTTATCAACGAACTCGATGATTGCCATTTGAGTGTTGTCACCAACTCGCTCCTCAGTATGTTCAATCCTGAGATATCCACTGTCTCGATTCACTAATTGTGGGGCGATTTGGTCTACTAGCAAGTAAGCAGTTTCAATATTTGTTGCTGCAATAACTTGCCTTCGAGTGGCCAATGTTCCTTTTTTCGCTTTTGTTATTAATTTTTCAACCATCGGTCGTAAATCTTTCGCCTTTGGTAATGTGGTTTCTATGCGGCCGTGCTCTATCAAACTAATCGCCAAAGAGCGAAGTAGCGCTCTCCTTTGATCTGTTTCCCGCCCGAACTTACGACCTTTATATCCGTGTCTGTGCATTTATAACTCCAATTCTGCCAATTTAGTCTTAACTTCATCAAGAGCTTTCGAACCAAATCCCTTTAGCTCTCGCAAATCTTGTTCAGTTAGACTTACTAAATCATTTACTGTTCGAATATCATTGTTGATCAAGGCATTAGCCGTACGTGCAGTCAAATTTAAATCTTCAATTGAAGTATTTAGCTCACTATCTAATTCAGAAGCATCTTGTCCAGCAGCTGGTCGAGATTCGACGACAGTACTTCCGGCCAGAGCCTGATATTGATTCGCTAAAATTGCTGAAGCTTCTTCGAAGGCTTCTGCTGGTGATATAGCACCATTGGTGTCAATTGTTAATTCGACTTTTTCTAGATCAGTGTTTTGCCCGACTCGAGTCTCAGATACTTTGTATCTAACTCTCAAAATTGGGCTATAGAGTGCGTCTAAAGCTATCATATCGCTATGAAGTCGGTTCTCACTCGAATCTTCGATTGTCTTGTAACCACGACCTGACTCAGCGACAAAATCCATCTGGACTTTTGCCTTTGGATCGTCGATGGTGGCAATCAATTGATTTGGGTTCACAATTTCTACGTCGGAATTCGTCTTGATATCGCTAGCTAAAATCGGACCTTTGCCAGATTTTTGAAGTGATAGCTCAACTGGTTCATCTGTGTGAACGATTAAATTTACATTTTTTAGGTTCAGAAGTACATCTACAGCGTCCTCTTTAACCCCGTCAATAGCTGTGAATTCGTGTGTGATGCCATGAATTTTAACCGCTACGATAGACCCGCCTCTAATGCTTGATAGCAAGACTCGTCGTAGGCTGTTGCCAAGAGTATTGCCGTAACCTTTATTTACCGGGCTGATTACAATTGTTGCGCTCGAGTCTGAGTGTTTTACAACTTTTTCTAGAGCTGGATTGTATATTGCTTTTGACATTTATTTATTGTCCCCCATTTTATCGTGAGTAAAACTCAACTATCAATTGTTCGTTTATATCGTCTTCAGCTTCTTCGCGTTTAGGTTCAGAAGTTATTGAAATTTTCATATCTTTCACGTTAGATTTAAGCCAGCTAAGAGGTTTCTGAACTGAATTATTTGCAACCTTATCGAGTTGAGCAAAGTACTCACTCTTTTGGCTTTTTGGTCGAACTACAATCTCATCTCCTGGTTTAACCATGATAGAAGGGATGTCTACCCTCTTGCCATTAAGCATGAAGTGGCCATGAGTCACAAGTTGCCTTGCAGCTCTGCGTGAAACAGCAAAACCTGCTCGATAGACAGCGTTATCAAGCCGTAGTTCAAGCATTCTTAATAAGTTTTCGCCGCTTAATCCTGCTTGCTTGTCTGCTTTCCGCATTAGGTTAGCGAATTGCTTTTCAAGCAATCCGTAAATTCGACGAACTTTTTGCTTTTCGCGAAGTTGAGTATTATATAGACCTGATTTTCCTTGTCGGTCACGACCGTGTTGTCCCGGAGGAGTAGACTTACGAGCCATAATTTTATGCGCTTTAGGGTGAAGAGCGTAACCTTCACGGCGACTTTGTTTAACAATTGGTGATAAATCACGTGCCATAATTACATTCTCCTACTTTTCTTTGGTCGAACTCCACCATGTGGAATGCCAGTCGTGTCTTTAATTGAATCAATTCGTATACCGAATCCATTTACGGCTCGGATTGCTGCGTCTCGACCTAGTCCAACGCCTTTTACAAGTACATCAACTGTAGCTAGGCCATAGTTTGCCTTGGCTGCTTCAGCCGCCTTTTCGCTTGCAACCTGAGCTGCATAAGCTGTGCCTTTTTTAGATCCTCTAAATCCGCAAGCACCGGCACTTGATTGAGCCAAAACGTTGCCTTTATTGTCCGTAAAGCTAACAATCGTGTTATTGAATGTAGCCTGAATATGCAATTCGCCAGCTGTTACTGAACGCTTTTGCTTTTTCTTTTTTGGAGCTTGGACGGAAGCTTTTTTATCATTATTTTCTGCCATAATTAACTCCTAGGTCTTAGACGCTGCTTTCTTTTGTGCTCCACCAACCGCTATTGCTTTACCTTTACGAGTTCGTGCATTCGTTCTGGTACGTTGTCCGTTGACTGGTAAGCCTGCGATATGACGTAAGCCCTTATAAGATTTTACATCTTTAATTCGTTTGATATTATTTGCTACCAAGCGCTGCAAGTCACCTTCAACGGTATAATCTTTATCGATAATATCGCGTATTCGTTGTTCTTCAGCCTCGGTGAGATCTTTCACCCGAGTGGTCGGCTCAATTTTCGCCGCCGCAAGGATTGACGCAGCATGTTTAGGACCGATTCCGTATATATAACGGAGAGCGATCTGCACTTGCTTGTCTGCTGGGATTGTAACTCCCGCAATTCTAGCCATTCTTAGCCCTGCCTTTGCTTATTCTTAGGTTTGTTCTTATTGATGACATAGATACGACTAATCTTGCTGCCGTCTTTTCGGCGGCCAACACGACGTACTATTTGGTCATCGGGACTGATTTTTTTAACACTCGCACGAACCTTCATGAGTGTGTACTCCTTTGTCCTTAGGTTGGTATTAATCTTTTAGGCGGAAGCTGATTCTACCCTTTTCGAGATCGTAAGGGCTCAACTCTACTTCTACCCGATCGCCTGGTACCAAGCGGATATAATGCTTGCGCATCTTGCCTGATATGTGAGCGAGAATTGTATGCCCATTCTCAAGTTCGACTTTAAATTGAGCATTAGGCAAGGCTTCATTAACCTTCCCTATCAATTTAATCACGTCCTTTTGTTTAGCCATAAATTACAAGTGTGAATTATACTCTAATTTTAAACTAAAGTAAAGAGTTGAATTAACTATTGGCTCTACTTTCTATTCAGCAATGGCTCGGACTACGACCCGCTCATCATAAGTTTGTTTTGCTGGGATCCATTTACCTGTGCAAGAGACTATAACTGCTGTTTCTTTTCCGTCTTTTGGCTTTAGAACGTTGGCCATCTTTTCTTGGTCAAACTCATTAATTTTTATATTATAATTTTCGATTATTTTGTAGGAAGTGATTAGGCCATCTCCTCGCTCAACTGTAAAAGCGGTGCCTAAAGGCACGCTGGGAAGTTTTTTAAAAATCCCGTCTACGTTAGGCCCACCATTATGCCCATCCAGAAAAATAACTTTACCAGTTTGACCTTGTAATCCGCTCTGGCTATACCAACCGACATCGAAAATATTAACTGGCGTACCAATTTCTTGAGTCTTTGCATCAACTCCTACGCTTAAAATTCTAGCCTTTGCTATATTTAAACTTGGCATTGAAAAGTACCGAGGCTGATCAGACGGAACTGTGTGCGAAGCAATCTGAGCTTTTTCAACAGGCACTTCGATGACTTCATCCTGCTGTCCAATGTCTATGGAGATGCCTGCCGGCAAAGCAATAATTTCTTCGCCAGTTTTATACCAATAAGCGTAAATTACTAGCAATCCTAGGCCCGCAAAAAGCAACAGTGCAGAAATTATGCTTACTATATTTCGTTTGCGAGATGCATTTCTACTAATTTGTAGCGACATTATTTATACTCATCGTATGTTACCATCAAGGCTCGCGATGACAATTGGCGAAGGTTTTCTAGAGCTACGGTAACAATAATTAATGCTCCAGTTCCAGTGATGGTTAGATTTAAATCTTGGACTCCGAATAACTTATACAATATATAATCGATTACAAAAGGAGAGATTGCAATTAGGCCGAGAGAAAGCGAACCGAATAGTGTTAACCTACTAGAAATATTATGTAGGTATTTCTCGGTTTGAAGGCCTGGACGAATTCCGTTTATAAATCCACCTTGTTTTTGCAAACCATCAGCAATTTCATTCGGATTAAACACAACGCTAGTATAGATATAAGTAAAAGAGATTATTAAGACTAAATAAACTATCGGATAGATAAACGATTGCCAGCCTTGTTCAAATCCCGCCGCAGTCGGAGTCTGGAACCATTTAATCAAATTAGCTGCAGTAGCTTGAAGCGAAGGATTTTTCGTCGACTGCATTAGCTGACCCGCAAAAGCCGGAAGAGATAAAAAAGCTACTGCAAATATAACCGGTACAACGCCAGCGCTAATTAGTTTCATAGGCAATACGGATTTAATTCCTCCATATGCGGAATTTCCATGGACACGCTTAGCATAATTAATCATGATTAACCTTTGAGCTTCGTTTATTTTGACCAAAAGATAAATAATTACTACCCCGATAATGGCCAAAGTAGCTATTAAAGCAAACATTGTAGGGTCAACCGGAAGAGTAAACCAGTTAAAGACATTTAGACTTGCCGATGAAGTATCGAACAGGCCGGCAAAAAGGCTACCGATAGTTTGTGGAAGCTGAGAAAGTATACCAACGGCTACAATTGTAGAGATACCATTGCCGATGCCCTGTTCGGTTATAAGTTCACCGAACCACATTAACATAATTGAACCAGCTGACATGGCGCTAACTGCAATCGCCCATCTAAACAAGCTGAGTGATTCTAGAGTGGTAGTTGAACCGGCTAAAACAGTCTGGTTTAGAATGAAAATATAAGCTATGGACTGAAAAATTGCTAAAGGCACGCTTAAAATGCGAGTCCATTGATTTATTTTTCGCCTCCCGCTCTCTCCGTCGTTTGATAATTCTTCTACCGAAGGTATTGCCTTGGTAAGCAGTTGAGTCACGATCGAAGCGGTAATATAAGGGCTGATACCAACAAGAATAATTGACATACTAGTTAAGGCTCCGCCGGACAAAAGGTTCAAGAAACCACCAAAATCACTTCCAGTGATAGCCCCACTTACTACTTCTTGAAGTTGTTTTGGCTCAGCCAGAGGCACTGGTACGTGCGCTAGCAATCTATAAGCAACCACAATTCCAAATACCGTTAAAATTCGTTTGAGCATATCTTTATTTTTGAAAGATTTTAAAATCGTTTTATAATTCATATATTTTTCCTGTAAATTCTGTAAATTTCTTTATTTAATTATACCACGCTAAAAGTTTATACTGAAACATGTTTCCAACCAGCTAAAGCTTTTAATAGTTTAAAAATATTCTATAATATATTGACAATAATTATTTAACAAGGTGGTGAAAATTGAAATAGTTATTAGCGCGTTTAGTTTTGATGAATGCTGGATAGGTTAGAACATATTTATCACGGAGGTTTTAGCAATGGAAAGAGATAAGTACTTACACGATTTAGCTTTGTCGGCGATTGAGGAATTCGAAGAAATGCTGTTTAGATCAACAGCTGACGACAACGAGCTTAAACTATATCTCGAAGAATCAATGGATGGGTTTAAAGAAAGTTCCACAAACGTCCCAATGAATAAAGCACATGAATTTATGACTAAATTTATAAGCAAAACATTGTGGCCAGCAATTGAGTTAGATCCAATCAAAAAGATACTCTGGCTAGAGTCGGTAAAGGAAAGTTTGGATCAGGAAATTGATAACTATCTGTCAGACAGAGGGGAAATTTATCGCAACACTCTTGGTTATCTTCGCTTCACAGCCTATTAAAACATATTCATCTCATCAAAAAACCACAACTTATAAG
>CAZHYM010000015.1:0-13790 GCA_964536785.1 uncultured Candidatus Saccharibacteria bacterium
GCTTTCGACGATGACCAAATTATTCATAGGGCTATATTTTAGGGACTTTCAGCCAAAAATACAAATTTAACGTAAAATCCAACGATTTGCTCCTTCAGAAATTATCAAACCTTGAATCTCGAGCATTGTTAAGGCATAGTTGAAATCTCGGAGGTCTATATTAAGTGATTTTAGCATTTCTTCGCCTTCATTTTCACCTTGGCGCATTAATTCAATGATCTTTTGCTCAATTGGATCTTCCGGAATCGGTAATTTTAATTGGGAATTTAATTTATCAATTCCTAATTCGAGGAGAATATCGTCGACAGAAGTGAAAATATTAGCCCCTTGTTTGATCAAGTTGTTGCATCCTTCGCTCATAGGGCTAGTTATATTACCTGGAACTGCATAAACGGTTTTTCCTTGGTTAAGCGCATGAGCAGCTGTTGAGAGCGTTCCGCTGCGTTTAGCGGCTTCAACAACTATAATGACATCTGCTAGGCCGCTTACGATTCTATTTCGCTCTAGAAAGCGATGTGGTAGAGCTGGAATTTCGGGCTCGTATTCGCTTATAATCGCTCCGCCATTTTTAATAATTTGCATTCCAAGTGAATAATTTGTGGTTGGAGTTATGTGTTTTAAACCACTACCAAGTACGGCAACGGTGGTTCCTTGAACCTCTAGAGTTGCTTTATGGGCTATGGTATCGATTCCTAATGCTAATCCGCTGACGACAATCACCCCTTTTTTAGCTAATTCGCTAGCAATCATATGAGCCGTTTCTCGTCCATACGTGGTTGGTTTGCGCGACCCTACTATCGAGACAGTGGCGCTTCTAGCAGTTGGTAAATTGCCGATAAAAAATAGTTTTTTTGGGGGTTTAAAAATATCATCAAGACCTTTTAAAAAGTCGTTTCTATCTGGGGTAATGCTGGTTATGTTTGTCATTTTGTGTTAAAGTAGTTGACAATAATTGGTTAATATGCTAAAATGTAATTATCAATGGGCCTTGAGAGACCCATGGATGAACCTCCAAAAATAGTTTAGCACACAACAAACGTAATTCTTTCCCCTAATCTAATTTGCATTTGATGTGTGCGATAACCTCCTTAACCGGCGGACCCCTTATATGTGAGGTGGGTCACGCTTCTCGGGACTCTTCTGGAGAGCCATGGTGGTGTGTTAAGGAGCCAAATAGCGCTAGGTGATGCCCACCCTTACCTAGCGCTTTTTGGTTGGAAATTATAAACTTACGCTAATTGCCACGGCGACATCGTCAAGAAAAGGCACTATCAGTTCCATGGAAGAGTCGATGATTTCGATTAATTTGCGGTTTTCTTCCGAATTAAATTTCCCGAGGACATAGCTCGCACTATCTTCGATAATTTGGCCCTCTTGTTTGATGCCAATTCTAATTCGGTCGAATTCCTCGCCGATGTGCTCAATGATTGATTTAACTCCGTTGTTACCAGCTGAACTTCCCTGTTTGCGATACCGTATTTGCCCTAATTTTAAAGCTAAGTCGTCGTGAATAACTAGTACATCTTTTTTTGGGTCTAAATTATAAAAATCACTCATTTGACGAAGTACTTGACCGGTTAAATTATAATAACAGGTTGGTTTTACGAGAATGACTTTATCATTCATATAATTAAATTCAGCTATCTGGGCTTTCCATTTAGCTTTTTCGATCCATTTGGCGTCGTTTTTCTTAGCAAGTTTGTCTAGAACCATAAAACCGACGTTGTGCCTAGTTTTTGCGTAATTTTGCCCGGGGTTGCCTTGGCCTAAAATTAGTTTCATATTATCAAGCTCTCTCCAGTCATTTCAGCCGGTTTTTTGATATTTAAAATATCAAGGATAGTCGGAGCAATGTCGGATAGTGATCCATCCCGGAGTGAAATTCCTCCAGTGGTTATTATGAAGGGGACTGGATTAGTTGTGTGGGCCGTTGCCACTTGGCCATGTTCGTCTAACATTTCTTCTGCGTTACCATGGTCGGCGGTTATTACAGCGATTCCCTCAGCGTCTGAAACTGACTTTAGAACACTGCCAAGGGCCTTATCTACGGCCTCTACGGCTTTGATTGTTGCTGATATGTCTCCAGTGTGCCCTACCATGTCGCAGTTTGCAAAATTAACTATAATCACATCGCTTGTCGCAGTGACTAGATTGTCGATAACTGATCTTGCTACGCCCTCGACACTCATTTCTGGTTGCATATCGTAGGTCGCAACTTTAGGAGAAGGTATGAGATTGCGTATTTCGTTTTTGAAAGTTTGTTCCTCTCCTCCATTCATAAAGTAGGTCACATGAGGAAATTTTTCAGTTTCGGCTATCCGTGCTTGAGACAAATTATTCGTAGCGATTATTTCACCTAAGGTCCGTTTAAGAATCTGCTTGGGGAAAATAATTTTGGTGTCAAGATCAGAGCCATAATTTGAAAAAGTATAGACATTAGAAGTTAATTCAAGCAGTTTGGTTGTGATCTGTCTCATTCTGTCTGGTCTGAAATTGAAACATAGCACTGAATCATTCTTTGAAATTAAACCATTTGGGTTAATTTGAACTGGTTTTATAAATTCATCACTTGTGCCGATGGCATAGCTTTTTGAAATAACATCTTCGGCAGAAGCTTCTACGACCGAATCTAGACGAGTTAAATTATTAAACGACTCTTCAGTTCTTTCCCACCGGTTGTCTCGGTCCATAGCATAATAGCGTCCGCTGATAGTCGATATGTCGCCGAATTTAAGGTCTATTAATTCTAGATCAAGTTCTTGGATAAAATCCAGCGCTGACTGGGGCGCCGTATCCCGGCCATCGGTAATTGCATGAATATGGACTTGGTCTAACCCATAGTCTCTAGCGAAACGCACGATCTCAATTAAGTGTGAAATGTGGCTGTGAACGCCTCCGTCTGATACTAAACCAAGCAAATGAAGCGTTCCATTGTTATTTTTTGCCTTTTCAAAGCAATCGAGCATGGTTTGATTTTGTCTAAATCGACCGTCATTGATTTGATCATCAATTTCTACCAGTAGTTGTTTAACAACTCGTCCGGCCCCGATATTTAGATGGCCAACTTCGGAGTTGCCCATTTGCCCTATTGGTAGACCCACATTAAGGCCTGAGGCGTGGAGTTTAGAATGGGGATAATTCTGCCAGATATAATCAAAATATGGTTTTCTGGCTAAGCTAATAGCATTGCCAGGACCTGTTGGTGCTAGCCCAAACCCATCGAGAATTATTAAAACAAGGGGTGATTTCTGCATACACTAAGTATACTACAGGTTCTATTCTGTTCGTAATGCTTCGATAGGGTCAAGCTTAGAAGCTTTTAGCGCTGGGAAGAACCCAGAAATAATTGCAATTATTACTAGAGACAGTTGCAGTATGATTGCTTGACTTAATTTGTATTGAAGCAGGTAAATTCCATCTTCTGGTCTAAAACCAACTTGTTCTGATATCCACGGATTAGCTAATGTGCCAATAATCCATGAGAGGCTTATTCCTAGAGCACCGCCTATGAAGCCAACCCAAGCCGCCTCGTAGCGGAATAGTTTTGCGATATGTTTACTTCGCATGCCCAAGGCTTTCATCAAGCCAATCTGGCTAGTTCGTTCAATAACGCTGATATACATTGTGTTGATGATTCCGAATACGCTCACAGCTAGGGCTAGTGCGCCGAAACCAATTACAATTATCTGAAGAATATTGGTTACTTGAGAAATCATCTTTTGAGCTTCTTTGGCGGTAATCGTTCCTAAACCAGTTTCTTCTTCAATGCGGTTTTTGACCACGACTGAGTCTTCACCTTTTGCAACAACTACTAGGAGCTGTGCGTATTTTCCATAACCAACCGTCCCTTTGGTTGTTTGCTCAGTAATTGAGATATAGCGGTCGCCGTTTATAAGCAGTTCAGAGGTAGATGTGGACAGTGGGGCGTTCTTGCTGACCGCAATAATTTTAAAATCATAGCTAATTTGGATTCCTTGCTGGATTTTTTCAAGTATTTGCGCTTCACTGAAATTTTGATTTCTCAAGTCCTCGCTAAATCTACTGATATTTTCTTCGGTTGGTACTAATGAAAAAGTCATTAGTATTTTTTTGCCGATTGCATCTTCTGCTGACATATTAAAGCTCTCAAGATAATCTTCCGGGATTATGATGGAATCTGTCGCAATGTTCTTATTGCCTGATGGTATACTGCCTGCGGCTAATTCAGTTAAGATAAGTGGGTCATAATTTCCTAAGTCGGCCGACCATTTTTTCTCATTGCCTTCAATCATGAAATAGCGCATATTTAGTTGCCCAAATGGAGTTACGCTCTCCACTCCCTTAACCTTACTTACTCTATCTATGTCAGACTTATCCATTAATTCTATTCGATACATATCGTTGTAATTTTCGGAGTACTCTCTGATGCCGGCTCCACCACCGCTTGCCATTAGGCTCTCCAGATCGGTTTTTGAAACGCCTATTTGACGCTCGTTGATGTTCGTGTTAATTAAGGTATTTGTGTAGTTATCGATGCCCACGCCAAAAGCTAAACTAGTCATGATTACAAAAGCGCCGATACTAATAGCTAAGGCAGTTAGAGCTGTTCTTAATTTTGCTTGTCGAAGATTCATTCCAGCCCTTCGGACGATATCTATAGTCTTCATTTGTTTAGACTTTCTTTCTCTAGGATACGATTACTTTTAATAATTTTTACAATTTTGCCATCTTTAATTAGAATTTGTATATCGCATTTTTTTGCTAATTCAATATCGTGAGTGACGATGACAAGGATGTTATCGCTCGATTTTTTGTTGTGAGCAAAGAGGATTTCTTCAATTTTTGTTCCTGTGCTTGAATCTAAATTACCGGTTGGCTCATCAGCAAAGATAATTTTTGGTTGATCTACTATAGCTCTAGCGATTGCTAGGCGTTGCTTTTGGCCGCCTGATAAGTCTTTAGCCTTAGCTTTGATCTTATCCGATAATCCAACCATTTCTAATGCAACTTCAATCATTTTTTGGCGATTAGAAATCGGAACTTTTCCTATTTCAAGTGGTAAACTTACATTGCTGGCGCTGGTTTCGTTTCCTTGAACAAAAAAACTTTGAAAAATAAAACTGATTTTCTTGGCTCTAAATTCGTCGATATCTTTGCGTTTCATATTGGCTAAATCTCGATCGTCAATGATGATTGATCCGCTAGTCGGAGTGTCAAGCCCGCTCATTAGGTGCATAAGAGTTGATTTTCCTGATCCACTTTTGCCTAATATTGCGACGCTGACGCCATCAGGTATAGTAAAGGAAACATTATCTAGAGCTACGAAAGCATTTTGTTTTTTGCCGTAAATTTTGGTTATATTTTTAACTTCAATCATAATTAGGCTCCACCTCCACCACCTCCACCACCACCGCCACCGGCGCTTCCCCCTCCGCCTGATCCGGAATGTGTTGAACTTGAACTTGAGCTTCTTGAACTTCTTGAAAATAAACTTATAGACTTTGAAAAGCTGTTGATGTTAAATGCCTGCGAGCCAGCAAACCAGCTCGGTACATAATTGCTGTCTGACTTATAAATTATTTCAAGCTGTTTAGCCCAAGATTTTTCTAGTCCAAATAGTGCCGCATAAGGCAGAAGTCGCTCATAGAGGACGATTCTCGAGTTTGGTTTTTCTCCAATTGTCCGGTCGCCATCGAGCTCCTTTTCGATTTGCCGCTGAGCCCCTTCTACACTTTGAGCAAACTCAAGCCGTTTAACCTCTGCTAATTTAATATAATTTTCCAAGCCCTCTAGGTGGGCTTTAATTTTCGCTCCCTCTTCGCTTAAGCGAGGCCAGACAGTAATAGCTAGGCCTAGGGCATCCAATATTAAGATTGCAATCGGTAAAAATGCGATTTTATCGATCATATATAGACTGCTAATAGACAACCTGATGAATATGAAAAGCGATCCTAGAGACAATATTATACTTACGATTAATAAGATGGTTGCAGGTTTTTTTGCCTCTTTGTTGTCATTATACAAACCCGCAGCCGTCAATCTCTTGGCAGACTTTGCATAATAGATTCTAGCGCGTTCCCCGGCGAGGTAGTCTACTTTGCTAAATACGTATGATTTACCGTTAATGGGCTCACCAATAAAATAAATTTTTAAAAATTCACGATCGTGTTGAGTTAGCTTTTCATTATTAGTCACTTCAAATGAGTATTTTTTTATGCCAAGTAAGCCTTCTCTTTCCATAATTCTTATCTTGTGTCTTACCGCTAGGTCTAGCAAAGTGGCAGTGGATGCCGTAGACTGCCCAACAAGCTCAGCATCAAGTTGGATATTGCTGTTATCGGGAGGCAAAAATTGTGTAACTATGGGCTTAGGTAATTTTGAAGATTTTTTTAAGCGCCTAAGCATAGTAAATCCTAAACCAGAGAGCAATAGCCCGGCGTAAGCTAAAGTTGTTGAAGTCTTGTCGGCTAGTTTTTCCTGGTCGCTCTTTTGGTAAGCAAAGAAAGTATTTTTTCTAAATCCTATAGCTATGGTTAATGTTTCAGCGGGCTGAAGGGTTTTGGTAGTACGGGCGGTGATTTCATTTGTTTCCCTGTCGTAGCTAATTTCACAATTGCGAGCTGTGCTATTAACTCGGCCAGTGTAGCATGCCAATCGGTCGCTAATTAGGTTATCTTTTATGGCGTCTGAAAGTACGACGCGAGCTTCAACTTTATTAAATGGTTGAGACCATCCACTGCCGTTTACATCCCAGTAAAATTCATCTATATCGGCGTCATCAGGCGCTAGCGTGACATCACGTAAATTATAGTTAATCTCGTACTCATGCTTACCGTAAAGAAATGAGCTGTTGTCTAAGTCTCGAATAATTAGCTCCCTATAGCCATTTTCATTCGAATTTTTATAGAGATTGGCTGGATTGTTGTCTCGAAAGACTGATTTCAGTTCGAAGTTTAAGCTATGGTTATTGTAAAGTAAAGGAATTTTTCTGATAATTCCGCGATTTTGATCAAAGTCTGGAAAGACTGGCAAGAGTTTCTCGCTAACTCGAAGAGTTGAACGACTATCGCTATCTTTGTCTAGTACATAATCGACGCTCATAGACTCAAAATAAAAGTCATCAACACTGGCATAGGCTTTGCTGGTGTTGATGAAGCTAGACGATAATAAATTTAGCAGGATGGCCGGTAAAATTACGAGCTGAATCCTCCTCATTTTCTATCTCTTTCTTTTCTTTCGGTTTCTTTAAAACTAAATTTTATTGGCGTGCCGATGTAGTCGAAGTTATCTCGCATTACTCGGTCTAAATAGCGCTTATAGCTCCAGTGCAAGAATTTTAAATCACTACCATAGATTACAAACCATGGCGGGTTAGTATCGGTTTGAACCATATAGCGGAGCTTTGGATGGCTGTTTTTTAGGCCAGCTGGAACGTGGTGTAGCTTAGCTTGTTGTAAGACTTGGTTCAGTTTGCTTGTCGAGATGTTTTGTCTACGTCGGTTTATTATTTCAGATGCTAGTTCGAAAATTTTTGTCACATTTTTGCCAGTAACGCTTGATGTGAATATAAGTGGCGCATAGGGTGCAAATTTGAAACGCTCCGCCATTTTGTGGATTATTGAATCTTTGTCGACTTCTTCGGGTATAAGGTCGCTTTTTGTCACAACTACGATCATGCCTTTTCCTGCTTCGTCAATAACTCCTGCAAGTTTTTGGTCTAATTGTGTTCCGTAGTCTGTACCGTCAACTAGCATTAAACAAACATCTGATTCTTCAATCGCCTGAAGAGTTCGCAGAACGCTAAATTTCTCAATGCCAGTCTCTTGCTTGCCAGGTTTACGTATGCCTGCAGTGTCAATTAACTCGATGAGCTGACCTTTGTACTTGATCGATATGCGGTTCAAATCGCGCGTTGTCCCGGCGACGTTAGCCACTACTGCTTGCTGTTTCCCGGCAAGCGTATTGAATAGAAAGCTCTTGCCTACGTTAGGACGACCGATAAGCGAAATAGTGATGCTCTTATCGTCATCTTCATCTTCGGCGGTAATTTTTGCTGGTAGACAGTTAAGCAGTTTGTTTTTTAGCTCTTCAATTCCGGTGCCGTGATTTGCTGACGTAAAGATAATCTCTTTGAGACCAAGTTTATAAAACTCACTCTGGTCGACGTTAGATTTCAGGTCTGATTTGTTAACTAGAAGGAATGTCGGTTTGTTGCTTTTTTGGGCTTTTCGAATAATGCCTATATCTTCGTTTGTTGGGTAAAGAGTTCCGTCAAGAGTAACCAAAATGACATCAGCGAGTTCTGTTGCCTCGCCAATTTGCTCTTGAATAGATGCTTCAAATTCATCTTCGGCGGTTTTAAGTCCTGCGGTATCAACTAACCAACATGTTCGGTCTTCAATTTGGAGTTTGGCAATCACATTATCTCTGGTCGTTCCAGCTTCTTTCGCGACAATAGCTTGCCTTTTGCCAATCATTCGATTGAAAAGTGAACTCTTGCCGACATTAGCTTGGCCGATGATTGCAATTGTTGGTAGTTTTTTGTTACTCATATCTGATATATTCTACCACAATTAGGATTAATTATGGTGATATATCAATTATGAGATACTAACGTCTTTATACTCCCCTGACGGTATATCATCCACGCTATATTTATCGAAGCTGCTTCGGTGTAATTTTAATACGTCATAACCTAGTGAATAAAAGGTTCGACGAATTTGACGATTTCTACCTTCGTGCATACTAACTAACCACGTTCGACGTTCTTGGTCGTTAGCTCTAGTCAGGTCAAGCCGACTTTTCCCATCAACTAGATTGACTCCATAGTCTGAAATCATTTGTTGGTGAAGAGGCTCTAGGTCTTTGTCGATTTCGACCGTATAATTTTTTGTTTTATGAAATTTAGGATGAGTAAGTTCAAATGCTAAATCTCCGTTATTAGTTAGTAGCAGCGCTCCTGAGCTATTTTTATCGAGTCTTCCAACTGGTTTCAGATGGAATAAATCTTTTGGCAAAATGTCGTAGATGGTTTTATCGCCGCCCTGAGATGTGCGAGAGCAAGTAAATCCAACCGGCTTATTGAATATAATCGTTTTATATTCAACTTTGGCCGCGATTTTTGTACCGTTAACCTCTATCAAATCGCTTTCTTTGACTCTTTGACCGAGTCTCGCAATCTGCTGGTTAACCATCACTTTATTGTCGGAGATTAAATCATCAGCCTGACGTCTTGATAAACCAAGGATTAGGCTAAGTTTTTTATTTAATCGGGTGTTGTTTTGTTCCATATAAACGTTGCTAAAGCACGGGCGGTTGAGATTGAGGCGGAAACTGGGTTGGAGCTTGAGCTGGAGCGTTATCAATAGGCCTATAGTTTGACATGGCTGTGGGTTGTGATTGCTGAGCTACCGGCTGGGACGGCATCTGGGTCATCTGTTGCGGCTGTTGCAATACTTGTGGTTGCGTCATTTGAGGTCGGGCTACCGGCTGCGTTGCGCTTTGAGGCTGTTGTTGCAGAGGTATGACTAGCGGTGGTCGTTGCATTTGTTGATTTTGGTTCGCTTGCATTGGTTGTGTTTGCTGAGTCACGCTAGGTTGAGCTGCCGGTCTCTCTGCAGGAGTAATTGGGGTTGGTCTGGTTGGCTTGTATGGCTGTTGACCAGGTGCAGGAACTGTTTGAGGTTGAGGTATTTCGGGCTCAGGTTGAGGTTGCACTGTTATGCTAGCAGCAAAGGGTTCTTTCAAAGCATCTGCAATTGCAGTCTCAGCATCGAAATTATCTCGAAAAGCTTCGGGATTAGGCTGGATTACTCGTTCCAAAGAACTACCTAATTTATTGATTGATGCAGTTGGAATTGGTCTAGGCATGGATTGGACTGAATCAGTTGGTTGTATATAACTATCTGGATTAGATTGTTTCTCTGTCTGCGGACCAAACTGAAATTGTTGTCTGGCGGTCGATTGATCGACTGGAGCTGGCTGGAAAATTGGTTGAGGTTCCATGGCGGGCTGCTCAGCCTCATGGGGTACAGAGACGGGAGAACTAGACAAGATTTCTTTCACAGCTCGAACAACATCTTCAATCCCAACTTGTGATTTGACAAGGTATAAATCTGCTCCAAGCGATTCACCGCGCTGACGTTGTTCTTCGCTAGAAAGAGCCGTCATAATAATAACTTTTATGTTTTTTGTTTCAGTCGTTGAACGCAATATGTCAAGCATGTCAAAACCTGAGACTTTTGGCATCATTACGTCACTCAGAATTAAATCAGGCCGTTCTTTGATGGCGACAGCTAAAGCCTCTTCGCCGTCTCCTGCTGACACTATGTCATAGCCTTCAGCTAATAATCTAACGCCGTAAATTTCGCGTAGGCTTTTATCGTCTTCAACTAGTAAAATCTTAACCATTTATTCTCCTATTATATGTGCTTTGAATAATATTTTCCATAGCGTTTATAGTTTTTCATTCTCGGTTATCGAGTTTTTGAAATACCCAAGCTTTTTTAATCTTTCTTTGGAGTCTTGGTCGATACCTTCGACCAGCTCCGTCTCTTCTTTGACGGATTGGTTATTTTTGGCGACAGCCGGTCGATAATTTGACATCGAGGTTGGTTTAGTGCTGTCGGAGACTCTAACTTGTTCAGGTTCTTCTACATAAACAGTGCGACCTTCTGTTGATTGTTCGTTATGGATTAGCTGCTTTGCTTCTTTTTCATCCAAACGACTTAGCCTAAAGCCGAAAGTACTGCCGACGTTTAACTCACTCTCAACAAACATTGAACCACCCATTTTCTCTATCAATCTGCGAGCTAAATAAAGGCCTAGTCCCGTCCCGCCGATTTCTCTAGTCTCTCGATTATCGACGCGATAAAATTTTTCGAATAAATGCGGTATATCTTCAGCTGGTATGCCGACTCCGCTGTCGATGACTTTTACTAAAATGTCATTTTCAGGAGAAAGTTTAACATCGATTTTGACAGCACCTTGGGCTGTGTATTTAATTGCATTTTCGATTAGATTTGATAGAGCTTCTCTGTAGCTAGCCTTATCGATACGAGCAAATAGGGTCGGAGCGATATTTATGACTCCTGGTGCGCGGAAATTGGGTAGATAGATTAGGTCTAATTTTTTGTCATCCGATAAAATTTTGAAACTTTCAGTAATTTGCTCCGTATAGTCAACCAGATCGACCGCTTCCATGTGTAATTTAATTCGGTCATCTTCGGTTTTGGAAATCGTTAAGAGATTTTTAAACAATATACCAAGATGCTTGGCTGATTCTTGAGCTTTTGAGATGTATTCTTTGGCTTTGTCGTCGAGTTGAGATATCTTAGGGTTTAGAGCTAAACCTAGGTAGCCTTCGATGGCAGCAACAGGTGTTCTCATCTCGTGAGAAGCTGTGGAGATAAATTCTTTTTGATCCCTATCATCTTCTACTTCTTTAGTTATATCGCGCAGAGTAATAATAGTACCATCTCCTGAGCTAAGTGGCTCTGCTGTGATTTGAACTGGAATATTTTTGCCGCTGATAGTTCTGATACTTAGATCTCTCGAAGATTTAGCCTCGCGGCTGGCGAGGGATAAACTGATCACGTTATCTCTGGGCTCTATTGGGGATCCGTCTCTATTAATAAATTTAATAAAAGATTCATAATTTATTTTTTCGGTTTCGCTGTTGCCCCACCCGACCAAACTCTTTACTGACGGATTTGCTAGCTTGATTTCGCCTTGCGGGTTTAGGAGAAGGACGCCTTCGTTAATTGACTCAAGAATTTCTGATGAATAATGTTCTAATTGTGGATCACTGGCAATCGTTACAGTAGCTTTTTTGCCCATTATTGATAGTAGAAAAGCGTCAAAACTTATGATTGTGGACATACCTAGTAATAAGCTAGTCCAACTAGAGAACTGAGCGTCGAAGTAATATTTGTCTATCAAATAAGCCCCTATCCCCGCAAAAGAAATAAATGATAATATTGTCATTAAATAGTTTCGTGATGAAGCCGAACTGGTTTTGTTATTTGTATGCTTTTCTCCACCCATATCAGTCAATTATAGCATTAGCGCTTATCTTTAATCAAACCGGAGTCGACTAAGTATCGATAGTTCCATAGATTATTACCCTCTGTTTTGTAGGACCAGTAAAATATTGCATCAGCCTTTCGCATAGAAGAGATTTGTGACTCGAAGTATCTTGTAGTTAGCTCGTCGCGGCTACTTTTATCGAGTTTTTTTAATAAATTCCAAGGGAGAGTTAAGCTCCATTCCCCGATTATTAAAGGTTGGTGTTTTACTATGTCATCGATAAGGTTTGATCGTAGCTTGGCTTTGCTAATATGCTCGGTGCTATTAAGTTGCTTGTCCTTGTTGCTGTGGCATTGGTAAAAGTGGACATCTAAGAGAGTGTTTTTTGGCAGTTTGCCGTTATGGAATGAAAGAGAATAACCATCTGAAATTAATATTTTCTGGTTAGGTTTTAGGATTAAGCGGAGCTTTTTGGCTGCGCGCTTGTAGAATAATTTTATTTTTAATAAGTAAATTGGATTAATGCTTTTAATCGCTGGTTCATTGGCAATCTCAATCCCATAAAGGCAGTTAGAATTCCTGTAGCGTAGGGATATTGTAGCGAGAAAATCAATATTGAATTTGATATTTTTAAGCTTCATCCAGCCGGTATTACCTACTCGCCCGCTATGCATTTCGCCGTTTTGTGAACCTTTGGCTCCATGGAGGCAGACTAATAGTTTTAAGTTATATTTTTCGCACATTTTTACAGCAAAATCAATTTGCTCGATGTTGGGTATATATGGTTCAGATTTG
Source organism: uncultured Candidatus Saccharibacteria bacterium (assembly GCA_964536785.1). GTDB lineage: Bacteria > Patescibacteriota > Saccharimonadia > Saccharimonadales > Saccharimonadaceae > CAZHYM01. Next base: position 12,802 of record CAZHYM010000015.1, read on the forward strand.
CCCAGAGCCCAGTACCCAATAGGCAACCTAACTGCGTCTAAGCCGTGCTTTTTTATCCATTTAAAATCGGCTTCTTTAATGAAATTTTTGTGGTGATCTCTGATCTTATCGGGGCCATTTATTGTCTGAGATAAGGTCCATTCGTCGATTGCATTTGTTCCAGCAAAAAGACGTGGCGTCATCCATGGCTCAATCACGAGCCATCCTCCTAAATTAACGCCACGTAGCTGATACATGGTTAGCTATTCAGCGTGTTCCAAAGCCTCAGCTTCGTCTGCTATTTCTTTAGTTTCGTGAATTGTGCCAAATGGATGGTGGCTTGGTGCGTAGATAGAATAAATCTTAACCTCTTCATCACCCGTATTTACAATGTTATGCCATTTTCCGGCTGGTATAAAAATTGCAAAGTCTTCTTCGGCTTCTTCTTCGAAATCTAGATTGTCTTCAGAGTCACCCATATAAACTCTCGTTTTGCCCTGCTCAATTCGCAAGAATTGATCCGTGTCAGTATGGATTTCCAAACCAATTTCACCGTCTACTGGTATGCTCATCAGGGTCATTTGAAGATGTTCGCCTGTCCAGACCGCTGTTCTGAAATTTGTATTTGATGTCGTAAAGTCTTCGATGTCAACAACAAATGGTTGTTTTCCGTAATCTTTTAATTCCATATTATTTCCTCCAGTTATGTCTATATATTATAGCAAAATAAAAAGGCCTACATAAGCTGTAGGCCAAAATGTGCGTTATTCTCTTTTAAAATTAACGATGGGAAGCCCACCAGGGAGATCTATCCAGGTTTCTTTGGGGTAGACGTATTCGGCAAGGCCAAGTCCAATGGCCATTACTATGAATTGTTCACATATCCTATGATCGTTTGTCCAGAGATAGCCACCCTTGGTAACTGGAAGTTTCAAGAATGACTCGCCCTCTTCAAGGAATTCTTCCGGCATCTCATTGATCATTGTCTGGATGAATTCTCGTTGAGATTC
>CAZHYM010000016.1:0-13279 GCA_964536785.1 uncultured Candidatus Saccharibacteria bacterium
AGTCATTATTCACCACTAGGCACTAGTTGCCCCCGATTATAATCTCTACTGTTGGGTTTATGGCTTCACTATTAAAAACATTCTTATTCGGCTTTACTACTTCTGATGCTAAAGGTTCAATTGTCTTGACTTCCATTGAAGATTCATCTGGTTTACCTAACAAAGCGTTAAGTAAAAAATACGAACTAAATAGACTGACAGCTACCACTAAAATGATGAGCGCCATTTCACTTCTTTTCATCTTATTCTCCTGCCTTTACTGTTTTTGTCTTTAAACTCGCTTGAAGCATCGGCTCATAGTAAGTATGCCCCTCTATGGTCAGCCAATTTTTTTCATCTCCTTGTTCAATTATTAATCTGTCAACGTGCATGACCCTTATAGATCTCTCCAGGTTTCTTAGAACAAGGTTTAAATCATTGACTCTAGGGCTAGAGACTTTAAATGCAAAACTAATTTTATTTTCAGCCGTAGCCGTAATTGATTCCTCGATTAATGCTTCCGAATCAGTGTTTTGCACCATTAACGTTTCAATTTCTGTCCCCTGAACGCTCAAGAGCTTCTCTTTAAGACTTGAGCCGAGTGCGGTTGAGTTAAGTTGAGCAGGAAGCGAATCTAGCACAACGGTTAGCGGATCTTGGTCGCTCTTAAATTTACTAGAAAGCAAAGCCTCGTTGGTTTTTAATACCTTTATGTCTTCTTCTAGTTTTGGAACATTTTTATTATTTTGTCTAAGTGTCGAAATGGTATTGTTCTTCTCTGACAAAACTTTCTGATTAAAAATAATCTTTTTAATTAAGAAAGTTGCTCCGACTAATGAGAAGCCGGCAATGAATGCGGCCACTGCCACAACTATAAAGATATTATGATTCGCCTTGTGAATTTTTTGTCTCTTCCTGAGAGCTACTTCTTTTTTAGCCATTTTAATTTCCTCCTACTTTATTAGGATCCGTGGACGCTTGTGGCGCAAATAAATCCTCAGGTATAGTCGAAACGGAATCGGTTACATTTTGTCTAGAAATTGATTTGATTACAATATTTCGATTAGTTGATGCAATTAATTTAGGATTAACAGTAAAACCGACTTTGAATAAAAGCACTTTATCCTGAGTGGTGCTTTCTCCAAAAATCGGCTGATCAATTAGTTTAATACCTTCAGTTAATCTCTCAACCACAGGTTCAGCTGGCGTTTCCTCGCCCTCAACTACTTCTGCTGGTATCTCGATGTCGGTGCCTAAGATTGTTTTTTGTAACTTCTCTAGACCAATATAGCCATTGCTAGATTGGCCTTCGATAATTATCTCGCCCGTGTCTGATTTGTACTCCATTTTTGAAACTTTTATCTGGCTTGACTCGCCCTCAACGACTACAGTTAACATAGTAAATAACCTCGAAGAAATTGGTTTTTTGTCATGCAAGCTATCGATCTTTGAGAGCTGATTTTGCAAAGTTATCATTTGGTCAATGCCTTTATGATTCTTGAAGTTTTCAAACTCTTTTGAAATTGTCTTATCAGCGTTACTAAGTAGAAACGTTTGACCGACAAAAGCTGTCATTGCCAAAAACGCTACAAAACCTAAAGCACCTAGAGTAACAATTGCTGCAGTAGCGATCACTCGATTTCGTTGTCTCTCTGCCTGAATTAGCTCCTGCTTTACATCTGGGACTAAGTTAACTTGTACGATTTTTCGTTCGCTTGCCATTTAATTAGCCCTCCGTTGCGCTAGACCAACAGCGACCGCAAACTCTTGACCAAAATTGGCTAAATCTCTTTCCTGCTGAGGGCTTAGAGCAACATTTTGCCACGGACTTCCAATAGTGGTGGTTGTATTTGCTTTGTTAGCAATATAATTGTTCATCATTGGGATAACTCCTGCGTAACCGGACACAATCACTTTTGCCATCGGAACTTGTGGATATTTGGTTTGAAAGAACTTTATTGATTTACTAATTTCGCTTGCAAAATTTTCTAAATTTGATTCGAGCGCCTTATAGACCCTACCCTCTAACTTATCTGGCGATAAACCAAATTTTAGGATAAATTGCCTTGCTTGGTCGTCTTTGATGCTCAGGTTTTGGACAGCTGCTTTGACAAAAGTTGAAAGACCTATTGGGATAGAGCGAACTAATCTGGGTGCTCCGTCGTAAACTATTGCTAAATCAGTAGTCATCTCACCTAGATCAACAATAAAATTTGCCGACTGGCCATCAGGTATATCTAGTGATCGAGTCATAGCTATTTGGTCAGGCTCAGCAGCGATTACGTCCAAGCCTAAGCCTTCAATAAATTCCAATCTATCCTCAGAATAGTCAATCGCTACGCTAGCCAACAACACTTCTTGTTTGTCTGGGTTATTTATCGATTTTCCTAAAAAGGCCCAATCTACCTTAGCGTCATCAATTGACATAGGAATATACTGATCGATCTGATATTTGATAGTTTTCTGAAGCTCAGATTCTGATTGATTCGGGACGTCTATTATAGTCGTAAAAGTCTTAGCAGATGGCAATCCAATTGCCACATTTTTCGTCTTAATACCACTTTGTCCTATTGCGGTAAGAATTATCTCACCTAATTTCTTCCGACTAGCTTCTGAATTACCCATCGCCGTTTGCACGTCAATCGGGGCGTAACCAAAGTGTTTCAAGCTATACTCACCTGCCTGATCCGAGTTACTACGTTTTGATAGCTGAACGACACGAACTGAGCTAGTCCCAATGTCTAGTCCGAAAAAGTCGCCCACGCCTTTGAATATATCCATTCTGATTCAATTATACATAAGCTTCTTATCAGTTGCAACCATAAAATAAACCTGTAATATATGCAATTTATAGGTGTTATTGGCTAAATTTGATAAAATCAGAGACATGAGTTTATCAATAGGAATTGTAGGATTGCCGAACGTCGGCAAATCAACATTATTTAACGTGCTGACTAAAGGTAACATTTTAGCTGCCAACTACCCTTTTGCTACTATCGAGCCGAACACCGGTGTCGTACCAGTTCCAGACGAGCGACTAAACAATTTAGCAAAAATATATGAATCAAAAAAAGTCACTCCAGCGACAATAGAATTCGTTGACATCGCTGGCTTGGTTGCCGGAGCAAGTCAAGGCGAAGGACTGGGTAATAAATTTTTGGCCAACATTAGAGAGTGCCAAGCGATAGTTCATATCGTTCGGGCATTTCAAGACCCAGACGTAATCCATGTCGACGCCACAATCAATCCCAAAAAGGATATTGAAACAATTAACACTGAACTAATCTTGGCGGATTTACAATCCATAGACAGCAAAATTGCGAAGCTAAACAAAGAAGCAAAAGCCGACCCCAAAAAACGCTTACTGCAAGATTCTTTGCTTAAAGTTAAGACTGAACTTGAGTCAGGAAATATGCTAAACCAGTTAGATGAAATACAGAGACAGGCCGTAACCGACTTGAACCTCTTAACCGATAAGCCAGTCATATACGTATTTAACATTTCAGAAAAGGACTTGCATAGCCAGGAAAAAATGACTGAGTTGTCGAATCTAGTTAAGCCAAGTCCAAGTTTATTTATAGCCGTTAAGCTTGAAGATGAACTAAAAGATCTTTCTCAAGATGACGCAAAACAGTTCCTTGAAAGCTTTGGGATTAACGAGTCTGGACTAGTGAAGCTTGTTAAAACCGCCTACGATTTGCTTGGACTACAGAGCTATTTGACTGCAGGCAAAGATGAAACAAGGGCCTGGACAATCAAAAAAGGCGCAACCGCTCCTGAAGCGGCAGGTGTGATCCACACGGATTTTGAAAAAGGTTTTATCGCCGCTCAAATAGTTAGTTACGATGATCTGATAGGCTATGGCAATGAGGCAAAAGCAAGAGAGGCTGGGAAAGTTCGAACCGAAGGCCGTACCTACATTATGCAACCAAATGACGTCGTGGAATTCAGATTTAACGTTTAGGGCTTAGCAGGTAAAACCGTTCAACATTTCCTTTTTCACCAGAAATCTTACTATCCTGCTTTCTTATAATTTTGTAATATTTCTTTACCCAAAGCTCAAACTCATGCATGATTTCACGTCTAATTCTGTTATTTTTTACCACACCCTTAGATGTTTCGCCTGGGTCTGCTTCAAATTGTGGCTTCAGCATCGCCACAGTTAATGTTTCGTCTTGAACAAATTTTTTATTCAAGTTTTTATGCAGATAAGGTAAAATCTTTCGTAAAGAAATAAATGACACATCAATCAATATCAGGTCCGGTCTAGAACTATTTTCGTCAATCTTAAATTTACGTATGTCTGTTTTCTCATGCAGTTCAATTCTCTCATCTCCTCTTAACGAAGGGTGCATCTGATCGGTCCCAACGTCAACTGCAATGACTTTTTTAGCACCGTTTTTTAATGCAAAATCAGTAAATCCACCAGTAGAACTCCCAACGTCTAGCACTATTTTATTATTAAAATTCAGACCCATCGATCTTGCAATGCTTTCTAATTTAAGTCCAGCCCTAGATACATACTGGGTTGAAACCATTACTTGTACTACATCCTCAGCTCCGACTAAGAGCCCCGCTTTTTTAGCCACTTCTCCGTTAACCATGACTTTACCTAGTTTAATATAACTGGTAGCCTGAGACCGGCTTCGCACAACTTTATCAACCACTAACTTCACATCTAACCTTTGTTTCATGGATAAACTATTGCCTCGACTTGCCGAGTTATGTCAGCTATTTTGTCCCAACTTTTGCCCTTTGTCATAACAACTAAAATATATGTTCCTTTAGGATGATAGACTATAGCCGCATCGTGATAATAATCCCACAAATAGCCCACCTTGTCAGCCACCACGGCCGACGTTCCACTTGGTACGCCCTTTCGATGAATTTGACGTTTCATCAGATCAAGCATCTTTGTGGAAGCAGAACCCTCAAATAAATTTTGATAATAAATTCCTAGAAGCATCTTTTCTAGGTCCTGGGCTGATGTATGTACGGCTGTAGAATGTGCGAAGTTTGTAGCCTGACTAAATCCACCGGCATATAAATAACTATTAAATTCGGTCCGACTCCCCCACTGCCTCAACCATTCCTCTGCACACTGGTTGGTTGATATCGTAATCATAATTCTCAAACAGTCATCAACTGTCGTGCTAAGTATTGGAGCGTCTAAACTCGTCTTACCTAGCTTAATATCGTTAAAAAGCTTATAGGCAATAAAGAGCTTATAAGTACTGGCTGAAGGTAGAGAGTCAGAAGCATTAGCAGAAGCCGTCCATCTTTCCCCAGAAAGCTGTCTAAAAGCTAATTTAATCGTACCATCACCAGAAATAGAGTCAAAATAAGCCTGAATCCCGGCCTGAGAATTAGTGTAACCTGAATCGTATCTAACGCTAGGGGCTACCGCTAAAGTTGAAACCATAATCGTCTCAGAGATTTCGTCTTCAAATAACTGTTTTTCAACGCTAATTATAGCCTCATCAATATTCAGGGCTTTCCCGCTACTACCTTCAATTTTTTCAGTCACTCGACCGTCAACCATCTTTATGGTTGTCGGAGTTGGTTGAACTGCGACCAATGGCTCAACATTCGCTCGCAGATATTCTTCCAGAGGCACTCGATCTATAGACAAAGCTAGGCTTTTGTCTGTCGATGGTTTTAGCCACGAAGCGATAGCTAGTGGGCTTGCTTTTATTGTATCTCCGTCAGGAACAAGAAATTGGATGTCCTTATTTATGACAGTCTCTGCTTGGAGCTTCAGACCAACTAATTCTTCCCCGCTAAGTTTGGGCTTAACTACTTGCTGTGGAATTTCTATCTGGTTCGTTAAGCCAATTTCGTAACGCCCATTAGATAACAAGGACTTCAGCTCAGTGGCAGGAAGTTTAACTCCATTTTGACCTTCTTCGATAATAACATTGCCTTGAGAAATTGTAAGTCCCGCATCTACGGCCGGTCGATTTAAGTCTTTAGCAATTTGCTCGATAACTTTATCAATACCGTCGCTAACAAACTTAATTTTGATTCCATTATCTGAGGCGCCTTTGGTCAGGATAGAGAAAGGCATGAATCTCTCACTCAATAAATAATTTGTCAGCTCGTTAACTTTGTCTTCGATCAGAGGCTCGGCCCCTAGCTCAGACAAACTATAGATTTTTGAATATCCAGCCTTCGTCGTCAGCTCAATTTTAGTATTAATTAGTTCATGGCTTAAAATATTTATTGCATCGTCTTTGGGCAAGTTACCGATTGAACGAGAACCAACTCTTGCTAATGGCAAAGTCCGATCTTTCGGATATAGCAATTGGGCTAAAATCAAATTCGATAAAACAATAAAAATAGCCAAGAAACAATAAATGGCGATTATGCGCCCTTTTGGACCGAGTTTCATGGCTATATTATAGCACTTACGCTTATTTCTTACGTTCGCGATAAAGGCCCGTCTCAGTATCGACAGATATCTCATCGCCAATCTTTACAAAAGCTGGAACTTTAATGACTAAGCCAGTTTCTAGCTCAGCGTCTTTCATCACACTTGATGATGTATCACCTTTTACCACATCCTCAGTGTAAACCACCTTCAGATATAAGTTTTTTGGCAACACAAGACGAATAACTCTACCTTCAAAAAACTGGAGGTTGACTTCTGAACCTTCTACCAAATAGTTCGCTTCATCATCAATAAAGTCTAAGCTAAGCTCAAACTGCTCAAAGTTCTCTTGATTCATAAAATATAAATTATCTGAATCTTTGTACAGGTACTGAACGGTTTGAGTCTCAACCTCAGCTGACTCAATTTTTTCTTGGCCTTTAAAGGTTTTCGGTAGCACTGATCCATCAATCAAATTTTTTATCTTGACGTTAACGATACTTCCGCCCCGTCCCATCACTTTCTGAGAATACTCAATAACTTGATAAGGTTTTGAGTCTAATTGAATAACCACACCTTTTTTCAGTTCAGTCGGAGAATACACAAAAAGCTCCTAGATCTGAACAAATGGCAACAAGGCCAGATGCCTAGCACGCTTAATAGCAGTGCTTAAATTACGTTGCTCTTTAGCGCACAAACCAGTTTTTGATACAGGTTCAATAGATCCGTAAGCATTGATATATCGTTGTAAAGTTTTTACATCTTTATAATCAAAAACTCTTGGCAAATTCTTCATTGTTTTTTTAGACATATTTATAAATCCTTATGATATTTACAGAGTATTAAAATGGTATATCGCTTAAATCAATTGATTCTTCATCGATATCATCGGGTAAAACGTCGGCTGGCGCGTTAGTTTTAGGTTGAGTCTCACGAGGTTCAGCTTCAGAAGTGCCTGATTGGGCACCATCTAGAAATGTAATATCATTTGCTATAACTTCTATTCTTGAGCGCTTCTGGCCTTCTTGTTCCCACTGTCTTTGGGTTAATCGTCCTTGAACTAGACATCTTCTACCTTTAGTCAGATATTGATTGACTAGCTCGGCTAATTTTTCCCAGACTACGATTTCAAAAAAATCAGCACCTGAGTCTTGACCATATTTATCTACCGCAAGACCGAAGTTTGCAACAGATTTTCCATTTGGCGTCGTTCTCAGCTCTGGATCTCGAGTTAATCGGCCCATGAGAATTACTTGATTAATACTTTTAGCCATTTTAATGACTCCTCTTTAATAGTTATTTTTCTTCTGAAGCTTCTTTGGCAAGTTTTGCTTCATTTTGAGCTTTTTGAGCTTTTACTTTTGCGTCTTCTTTGACCAATAGATAACGTAAAATCTCTTTATTTATATTGAAAGCGTTTGATAATTTTAGTGGCGCTTTGCTTGGCAAATCTAATTCAAAATAAACGTATACTGCAAAATTTTCTTTTGCAATCGAATACGCTAATCGTTTTTTGCCCCAATTGTCTTGTTTTTTAATTTCACCGCCGTTTTCTTTAATTACTTCGGTTACTTTAGTTAGTGATTTTTCCAAATCCATCTCTAAATCAGGATGAATCAGAACAGTTAGTTCATAGGGTTTCATACTCCCGTTGGAATCCTTTCTTGGATGCTCGCTTCAAAGAGTGAGCTTGAGTTGATGTTACTACTAAACTATAACAGATTTATTTTAGTTTGTCGATGGTTGATTTGTTTTATTCCAAATCTTCAATACTAGAAATCAGTATCTGTCTTGGTCTGGATCCATCTTGTTCACTAACCACACCTCTTTCTTCAAGCATTTCCATAAGATTAGCTGCTTTTGCATAGCCAATCCTTAATCGGCGTTGCAATCGAGTGGTGCTTGCTTTTCCTTCATCTATAACTACTTGCACGGCCTTCATAAATTCATCTTCATCATCTCCACTATCAGATGAAACTAGGCCACCATTTCGTATATTTAAATGAACTTCTTGAGTGATAATTTCATCATTATATTGCGGCGCCATTTGCTCTTTCAGGTACTCAGTCACTTTTGAGACTTCTTCGTCAGACACAAAAGCGCCTTGAATACGTCTAGGCTTATTCATCGTAGCCGTTACAAGTAGCATGTCGCCTTTTCCAAGCAATTTTTCAGCGCCAGCCTTATCGATAATTGTCTTTGAGTCAACCTGACTTGCAACCGTAAAAGCAATCCTAGCTGGAACGTTGGCTTTAATAAGGCCGGTAACAACGTTTACGCTAGGCCTCTGAGTCGCTAAGACTAAATGAATACCAACGGCTCTAGACTTTTGAGCTAAGCGTACAATCAGAGCCTCTACGTCACGACCAGCTGTCTGCATTAAATCAGACATCTCGTCTATCACAATGACGATATAAGGCATGGCCCCGTCGCGATGCTCTTCCATAATTCCGTCTTTGCCTTCAATCAAGACAGTTTTATTGTTTCTCTTAATATAGTCATTATAATCGCTAATATTCCTCTTGCCATGACCCTTAAGTAAAGTGTACCTTCGCTCCATCTCATTGACCGCCCATTTAAGAGCTGAGATAGTCTTGGTGGGATCGTTAATAATCGGTGTTAACAAGTGAGGTATGTCCTCGTAAAATGCCAGTTCCACTTGCTTTGGATCTACTAGAATCAACTTCATATCACTTGGGCTATTTCGATACAGTAAACTCACAAGTAAAGTATTGATCATAACTGATTTACCAGAACCAGTTTGGCCGGCAATCAGCAAGTGAGGCATGTCGTTTAGATCCGTGACAACTGGCTCTCCTGAGACATCTCGACCAGTTGCAAAAGCCAGTTTTTCTCTGGAATTTGTCCAAGCAGGTGATTCTATCACTCCCCTAAGTCGGACATCTGACGCCCTTAAATTAGGGACTTCAATCCCGACCGCCTTCTTACCAGGAATCGGCGCCTCAATCCTGAGACTTTGAGCGGCTAGATTGAGAGCAATATTTGTCTCATAAGAAGCGATCTTAGTAAGCTTAACACCACTTGCAGGCATTAAAGTATACTGAGTTACCTTCGGTCCAACATTTGCTCCCGTCATCTCAACTTCAATTCCAAACTCCTGCAAGGTGTCTTTGATAATTTTTGCGTTCTGCTTAACATCGCCGACATCAGCCGGGGTCTGTTTGTTCCCAAGTAGATTAACGCTCGGCATTTTCCAATTTGGATCTTGAACCGAAATTAGTGCAGTTTTAACTTCTTCTTTTGATTTTGAAGCATTTCCCACGAAAGCACCACTACGTTTTTTAACTTCAGTGGGTTTGTTATCTCTTTTGGATGAATGTTCGGTAGGCACACCCTCTACTAAATTAAACTCTGGGGACAGCTTCTTATCGTCACCATCAAATCCTCTAGCTTTCCGCACACTAGAACCGTCTTTTGAGTTCCTGGCAACCTCACCAAGTGAACTAAATATCTTGTCTGGGGTCACTTTGAATAAGAATAGACTGGCAATCATAATCATAATTAACTCAATAAAGATTGCAACGTTTGGAACAACAAGCGCTAGAATTAACTGATTTAGCTGATCCCCTAAAATGCCACCAGTTGAGATATCGACATTTTTGCCAATTGCTAATCCAAAAAAAGCACCTATCAGGCTAATCAAAACAAAAGTAGCTAAATAAGTTACGATTGAAAGCCGATTATTTTCCGACCTAAAAATCTCAATGCCTAAATAAATTAGTAAAAACGGTAAAGCAAAAACGCCGTAGCCCACTACTCGTAAAATTGTATCATTTAAGCCTTCTAAAACAGGTCCGCTAGCGTTAAACCAAGTGACAAACAATAATAGGCCTAAAGCGATTAGCAAAACTGCGATCACTTGTGACCAAAAACCAGCCGGAAGCATATGCTTCGGTGATGCTTTGTGCGACTTTGATCTTCTAGTTTTTCGTTTTGCCATGTTTTGTTTTGACTCCGTTTATCTTTGTTCAGTTATCCTAATTATAGTTTATCCAATAACTTATATTGTAGCAGAAAAAACAACATTTTGCAAGTCCTGCTTATGATTAATCCATGGTAAATTATGTACGCTTCTCCAAAATCTTAAAATCATCAAAAATTTTCTGCTTTTGACTGCTTCTATAGAGCGCAACTGCTGGATGATACATGGGGACTAGCAACCTTTTTCGAGAAAGCGTCTTTAAATCTATAGCTTCACCATGGACGGAAGATATTTTAAGACTGGAATTAAAGAATTCTAATGAATGTCGCCCAAGCGTTACTATTACATCTGGATCAATTATCTCAATTTGCTTTCTTAAATATGGCCCAAAGGCCTCTTTCTCCTCACGGGTCGGGTCACGATTCTCTGGTGGACGATATTTTAGAACACTAGTTATGTAAACTTCTTCCCTGTTAATACCCACGCTAGAAAGCATAGAATCAAGCACTTTACCGCTCGCTCCAACAAATGGCCGACCAGATTCATCTTCTTTTTTGCCGGGCGCCTCACCAATAAACATAATTTTGGCGTCCAAACTACCCTCGCCCATCACGAGGTTTTTTGCGCCCGAAGCTAAATCGGAACAGATGCCTAAACTAATAATTTCATCCCTTAATTTATTCATCCGATCAAGTTTCGAGGCATTCTTCATCTTGGATAATTATACTACTTTTAAAAAACGCTCACTTTGAGCGAGCGTTTTTTAATAAATATCAGATCTATTTCTGATCGATGCCTTTCATCGTCAAGCTAAGTCGACCTTTTTCGTCAATTTCCTGAAGTTTTACCTTAACTCGCTGGCCAATCTTAACAACATCAGTCACTTGCTCTGTCCTAGTTTCGGCTAACTGAGATATATGGACCATACCATCGATTCCTGGCATGATGTTTACGAAAGCGCCGAAATCCTTAACTGAAACAACTTCACCATCATAGATTTTGCCCACTTCCGGTTCCTCAACCAAACCTTTGACCCATTCAAGAGCTCGTTCAATTGAAGCGGTATCTACTGCGGATATCGTAACTAGACCGCTGTCCTCAATATCGATTTCGGTGCCCGTTTCCTTGGTGATTTTTTGAATCATTTCACCACCTTTGCCAATAACTGCACCAATTTTGTCTGGATTAATCTGTAGTTTTTCGATTCTAGGAGCATACTGACTCAATTTCTCTTTTGGAGCGGAGATTGTCTCAATCATGTGAGATAAAATATGTGCTCGACCAGATTTTGCGCCATGAAGTGCTTGACGCAGCACATCAACCGGCAATCCGTGAACTTTCATATCCATTTGGACAGCAGTGATGCCCTTTTCAGTTCCAGTAACTTTGAAGTCCATATCACCAGCAAAATCTTCTGCGTCGGCGATATCGGTCAATATATAAGGCTTATCTCCGTCCATCATAAGCCCCATGGCGATACCTGAAACAGGTCTAGTTATCGGCACTCCAGCATCCATAAGAGCCATACAGCTTGAACATGTTGCTGCCATAGAAGTTGATCCGTTTTGACTCATAATTTCTGTAACTGAACGAATCGCATAAGGGAACTCTTCTTTTGGAGGCAAAACTGGCTCTAAAGCTCGCTCGGCTAAATATCCGTGACCAATTTCTCGTCTTCCTGGCGCTCCAAGTCGGCTAATTTCACCAACAGTATAGCCTGGTGCGTTGTAGTGATGCATATAACGGCGCTCTCCGTCATTGATTTCCATAGTGTCAACCATTTGAGAATAAGACAATGGCGCAAGCGTAACTATATTTAGAGCTTGAGTCACACCTCTAGTGAAAATACTTGAGCCGTGAGCTCTCGGTAGCAATCCAGTTTCGCTAGAAAGCGGGCGAACCTCATCAAGCTTACGACCGTCAGGACGGATTCCATCACTTACTATCCCCTCACGAACATTTTTGTGAGCAGCGAGGCTAAAAGCCTCAGCATATTCTGCTTTGACTTTTGCATATTCTTCTTCGCCAAGCTCTTTTGCAAACTCAACATGCATTTTTTCTGCTAGCTCCTGCACCAACTCATTTCGTTTCGGATACGGAACGCGCATTTCAGATTTAAATTGACCTTTCGCCCAAGCAAAAACCTTATCTAAAATTTCTTCTTTTGGAAGGTGCAGTTCGTATTCAAGTGGTTTTACTCCAACTTTTTCAGCTAATTCGGCTTGAAGCCTAATTGCTGGTTGCATAGCTTCATGCGCCCAACTCATTGCGTCAGCAATCAAATCTTCGGAAACCTCATTAGCTCCTGCTTCAACCATCGTGATACCCTTAGCAATACCAGCAACCGTTAGATCTAGGTCGGTTTTAGCTTGAATATCCCTGTCTGGAAAGCCTATAAATTGACCGTCCATATGAGCTACTCTCAATCCCGCAACTGGTCCATCAAAAGGGACGCCAGCTAGCGTCATCGCTGATGAAATTGCAATCATGCCGATTACATCTGGGCGAAAGTTAGGATCCATGCTTAAGACACTAGCAACAGCTTGGATTTCCTGACGGTAGCCTTTAGGGAACAATGGTCGAATTGGTCGATCAATAATTCGTCCAGACAAAATTGCCTGATCGCTTGGTCGGCCTTCTCTTTTAATAAATCTTGAGCCACTGATTTTACCTGCAGCATAGAATTTTTCTTCGTAGTCAATCGATAATGGGAAATAATCCATCGTTGGATTTGCCTTGCCTACCATCACAGTCCCGAGCACTACTGTGTCTCCGTAACTAGCTAAAACACTAGCTGTCGAACGAAACCCGACTCGGTTAATTTCTAATTTTAATTCTTTACCACAAAAATCAGTCGACACACTGATTATATCTTTGCCCAAAGGGTTTATTATCATAACTCTCCTCTTGAGATTTAAGCACGGACATCAAGTTTTGTCTTAGGACCAAACCTTATGTCTCCCGCTTAACTCTCTTTAATTTTAATA
>CAZHYM010000017.1:0-5152 GCA_964536785.1 uncultured Candidatus Saccharibacteria bacterium
ACTCGTGGATTAAGAATGATATTCCAGAATCTATTGAAAGGTTTAGAAATTGATAGAACTACTCACGGAGCAAGGCATTTCTTTACTACTGAATTAATAAAGCATTTCAAATCTGATTTAACTACCGTAGCAAAGTTTACTAGGCATAGTAACTTAGAAATGCTGAATGTTTATAATGACGAATTAATTGATGAAACGAAATTAGGTATATTAAACAAGGCGTTTAGATTTAATATATAGCAGTGAAAATTATGGTATAATATTAATTACCAAGGGGTTATTTGGGGTTATTTTTGATATGAGAGAACTAAACACAGAGAAGTACTTAATAAAAGAAATGAAGGATTTTGTAGTTAATACAGGATGGACTCATAAAATTCAAATAACCCAGTCTGATTTATATGAAAAAACGGCATTAAGAATGCGTTTTTCAAAAATTATATGTGCTGCATTAACATCGGCTGGGTTAGCTAGTCTTATTCTAAAACTTCTTCCTGATTACCAAGCCTTTTCATTGGTGGTTATTTTTGTTTTATCACTATCAACAGTTTTTATAGAACTTCTAGAGAAAGACAGGGATTACAATAGCTTAATAGAGCAAACTAAAAATATCGCAAACCAATTTTGTGATTTAAGATTGGATTGTGAAAGTTTAATTAGCAGGCTGAAAAATGGATATCCAATTGAGCCTATACAAGAAGAATTTGATAATCTGAAGTCTTTAAGGAAGGCACTAAATAAGGATTTATTAAATCCAACTTCAAAAGCTGTATCTATGGCTTCGAAAAAGATAAAAACAAATAAAGACAATGACTATACTGAAGATTATAAGTACTTCAATTTAGAAGATTAAAAATGATAATTGATTATGCAAAAACACTATTAATATCAGATGAGGAATCGTCTAAATGGTCGGCTCGTATTCAGAGAATTAATAATAAACTATCAGATAAGTACTATTCAAGTTGCGAAGATAAAACGATTATTGTCGGCTCTGTAGGCAGACAAACTGCCATAGCAAAAACTAGTGATTATGATATTTTATTTGTATTACCTAGCGAAGTATACACAAAATTTAATAATTACGAACACAATGGTCAGTCATCACTTTTGCAAGAAGTTAAAGACACTGTAAAAGAATCATATCCAAATACGGAAATAAAAGCTGACGGTCAAGTTGTCGATATTGTTTTTAATGACGGTATTATTGAGCTAGTCCCTGCATTTAAACAGGATAATGGAAGTTATAAGTATCCAGATAGCAACAACGGCGGAAGCTGGAAGTATACAAAGCCAATTCAGGAGATACAAGAAACTATCTCAGCTAAAGAAAAAAGTGATAGTATGTATAATTACCTGTGTTTTCTTATGAGAAGATGGAAAAATTATACTGGTTTTGTATTTAAAGGTCTTCTAATAGATACAATGGTTTTTAATTATATAAATAGCATCGATAATTATAATCAAATCACTGAAGATGAATTATTGTCTGGTCTATATACGCATCTTTCTAAAGAAGATAGAGATAAGACATATTGGCTTGCATTAGGCAGTAATCAGCAAATATCTAATGATGATAATGGCAAGTTTATATATAAGGCATCGCAAGCACTTAAAAAATTCAAAGATGATATCAGTATAGAATCTATGATGAAAGAATTGTTTGGCTATAAACAATACGAGAATAGGGCATTGAGTGAAGCATTCATCGAAGAGATGTTTCAGATGGATATTCGATATAATATGACTATTGATTGCGAGGTTACTCAAGAGGGATTCTTAACTAAAAAATTATCTGACTATTTGAATAACTACATCAAGTTGAAAAATAATAAAACACTAAAATTTTTTATAGCCAGAACTAATGTACCAAATAATCCTCAAATTGATTACTATTGGAAAGTTCGTAATTTAGGCCCAGAATCGAAAGATAGGGAAAGGGGTCAAATTATCAAGGGTAGCAAATCCCAGATTGAGCATAGCAATTTCAGTGGTAGTCATTATGTTGAATGCTTTGCGGTATTAGAAAATACAGTAATTGCAAGAAGTAGGATTGACGTACCAATCGATGTATTTTATGGTCAGTAAAATTCATATTTTACTACTGTTATTAAAATTGCTATAATTAGTTTGTTCAGACCTTTTATTTTTACATCTAGGATGTCCTTTTTAGGGCTATTCTTTACGCAATAACAAGCAGTCGCATACACAGCTTGTGCGTAAAGCCTAGTTGTAAAAGGTCTGAACAGCCGTATGCGGCTGCTTTTTTGTAGCTCTATACGACTCTAATATTAAACAGGAGTATATATGCTACGGAAACTCAGACCGCTAACAAGCAAATTAGAACTTATCTTTACGAAGATTATCAAATTATGGCGTTGCTTAACTAATAAACAAAAGCTAGTATCAATAGTAGTTGTAGTCTTCTTCATAATTCCTGTGCTCATAACGATACCTATATTTAAAACGACGAATAAGACTAAAAACGACTCATACGGCAGTAATACCTACGCTCCATCAGTAGATAAATACGAACGAGTCGAAGTTATTGGCCTCGGAGTTCAAGAAGCTTGCTCAAAACTAAAAGAAAAAGGCTGGAAAATCGAGAGCGTATATGGCAACACTTCTGACTATAAAGATAGTCAAATATCGGATTGCGATAAGGCCAACGGAACTGTGAGAGACGTGAGTTATTATGGAGACTCTCTGAGTCTTTACTATACTTACGAGAAAGTTGATGTGAAGTCTACGGAGACCACAGCTCAACCTAGCGAAACTGTAAAAACTCACTACAAAGTATCTGAATCTAAAGCCGAAAACTTCTGTAAAGACAAAGCCATTTATAGCGATAAGATTGACGTCAGTAATCTCACAGTATCAGATTATTCAAGTAGCGCCTACAAAGAGACATATCAAGAAACTGGTTCATACGACAAAAATGGTAACTATGAAATGCAATACTCGTGGCAAGGTAAGAATAAGGCAAATGGTAAATCTGTCAGCTTTAATTGTTTCATTAGTGGCTCAAGTGATGACGCAATCGAGCTCCACTGGCTAAGTATGTCGGGTGTTGATTTGTATGGGAGTGCTGAATATCAGAGTTTTGACGAAGACGGAAAACAGCTCTAATTTATGCTCAACTTCCGATAATCTTAATTACAGGCACTACATTATTACTCTTAAAATGAGGTAAAAATTGCTATAATATAAGTAATGGAAAATAACTTTTTTACTGCAACCGAAGCATTAAAACGAGCGTATGAGGATATTGAAAAAACTCACAGTATCGTGGAAGTTGGGGGCGTGGAAATTTTTCGAGTACCAAATAGAACAGAGTTCTATGCTAGTGTGTTAGGCTTTAAAGAGCCGACTTTATCGGAGCGATTACTAAATTATTATAAGTCTCAAGATGAAACGTTTAGCTCTAAAGAAGATGATGAATCTAATAATATTATATCGGCTCAGAAAGATGCAGATACAGTTGAGTATATATTAAATAATTTAGACCATAATTTACCAGATGTTAATTCTGAGCATTATAAGCTAACTCAAGAAGAATTAGATGATAAACAAGACGGTCTTATGACTAATGAATCTAGTATAATAGAGATTCCTGGCTTTGGTGAATCGTTTACTATTGATAGCAATCTTCATAACCAAAATATTCTCGAACCTAAAGAAAAGAAGAAAGAATAATTATGTCAATCAATGATGATAATCAAAAGATTGATTTGTTAGCTTTACTTACAGCTCAGATTCAAGAGTCTAATCCTACTATTAGTAACGAGGATAAAACGAAACTCAGGTATGCTCTATATCTTAGAAAGTCTACAGAGGGTGAAGACAGACAGGAGCATTCAATCAAAGACCAAAAGAAGGATTGTATCGATAAAGTCGTTAACAGATATGGCATAAAGATTAGTGACGAAGATATTTATGAAGATAGCAAGTCTGCTAAAATTTCAGGCAAAAGACCAGCTTTTAACGCTATGATAAAAGCAATAAAGTCGGGCAAGTACGATGGCATAATAGCGTGGCATTATGATAGGCTTGCTCGAAATATGAAAGAAGCAGGTGAAATAATTGATTTTATTGATTCTGGCGAACTAGTAGACCTGTTGTTTGCAACCGCAAATTTTGACAATAGCCCTAATGGCAAGATGATTTTAGGTATTAATTTTGTACTTTCAAAGCATTACTCCGACCACTTGTCTGAATCCGTATTAAGAGGCAATGATAATAGAACTGCAAATGGCAGTATTTTGAACCATATGATTCACGGCTATAGAATCACCGAAGATAGGAAGCTTAAAGCTGACGGACATAATTGGGAGATTATACGTCAAGTTTTTAGGATGAGAATAGATGAAAACAGAAGTCAGCAACAATTAGCCTCTTTTATTAATAAATCAGGCTATAGAGCCTACCGAATCTCTAAGGGTAACTATAGATATATATTTACAGACAAAGATGTTTCAAAGCTATTAAAGAACCCCATATACGCTGGCATTCATAAATATGGCAAAAAATTTAATAGACTGAGTGAAAGTTATAAAAATTTCCAATCTATCATTACCGAAGACGAGTACTTCAGATTAAATGAAAACAAATTATTACACTCTAGCTATACTCAGCGTATGTCTAGGGAATCAAGAAATGATGTATCTAATTTTCTTAGGTCATTTGTTATATGCAAGCATTGCAATAGAACGATGTCTACGGGAGTAGTAATTCGTAAAGATGGCGATATCGTTAAGAATAGAAGCTTTAGATTTAAATGTGAAACGCCAGACTGTGCAATGCGAAATAAAGGGCCTGCAGGTTCTGTTATTCGTAATTACGTCATTAAGTTTCTTGAAAAAAATAGTTTTGCAACAGAGGAAAACTATAGGAAGTATTTAGATGATACAAAAGAAACTATCAGGCTCGAGACTGAATATCTTAGGTCTCAGAAGAAGAGTATAGAGATGGAGAGGGGTCAAAATGAGAGGGTATATAAAAATGCCCTTAAGACGGCTGGTAATATCGATAATGAGATATCAAAGCACTACACACCTGAATATCTAGATGAACTCAAAAAGAAACTAGATAACTCTAATGAAAATCTTAATAAAATTACAAAGGGGAATGTGCTTTTTGTAACATCCATTGT
>CAZHYM010000017.1:5162-13194 GCA_964536785.1 uncultured Candidatus Saccharibacteria bacterium
ATTAATCGAAGCACCGCTAAGTTTGGAAGAATTTCTCGAACTTTACAAAAATACAGGGGAGATATTGCGATTAACGAGTAGTATGACGCTTGCTGACGAGATAATCAGGATTTTCTTCTCGAACATTACAATTGAGGCTCATTCATATGGTAAAACTGGCAAACAAAAACAGTGGTCAATTGTTGACCACTGCCTTCGTGAACCTTTCGACAAATTAGCCGATTTTTCTGAAAATACTTCTTGGTCGGGGTGACAGGATTCAAACCTGCGACCTCACGGTCCCAAACCGCGCGCGCTATCAGCTGCGCCACACCCCGGAAGTGTATTTAGGATTTTAACATAAAGTAAAGTAAAAATCTAGCTTTTGAAATAAGCTATCTAGGCCTGTTAGCTGATTGGCGGTGGGCTTCATTTTCGGCTGCATCGTCTAGTGGGGGTAAGTTATCGCTTCGGCCCGTTACATTGTCCAGGGCTTTTTCGATTATAAAATCAGCCAGATTGGGATTTTTTGCAAGTACTGGGCCATGGCAATAAGTACCGATTAGATTTTTATAAAACACGCCTTCAAAGTTATCTTTTCCGTTGTTGCCGGCGCCTTTTAGGACTTTTCCTAGTGGCTGAAGATTTTTGCCTAGGTAAGTCTGGCCAGAGTGATTCTCGTAGCCTACGATTTCGCCAAAAACTGGGCTAGAGACTACCAGATTCCCTATTAGACGTTTCTTGCCAGCAGTTGTGTGGAGAT
Source organism: uncultured Candidatus Saccharibacteria bacterium (assembly GCA_964536785.1). Classification (GTDB taxonomy): domain Bacteria; phylum Patescibacteriota; class Saccharimonadia; order Saccharimonadales; family Saccharimonadaceae; genus CAZHYM01. Next base: position 5,905 of record CAZHYM010000017.1, read on the forward strand.
CAAGTATATTAGCCCCAAGTATTTTTTCGCCGGAAGTAGTTTGGAAATATTTACCAAACATCTGGTAGGAGCCGCAGATTAGTAAAGTTGGAACATTGGCTTCAACAAAATTTTTTAAGGTAGGAGCAATTTTGATAAAATCATCTTGAATTTTTGCTTGGCTTGAATCTTGACCACCCCCAGCCAATATAATATCGACTTTTTCAGGTAAAATGTCGCCGAGGTTGTATTTAATAACCTCAGTTTTGTGGCCTCGCCACTCTAGGCGCTTGACTAAGGTAAGTAAATTACCGTTATCACCGTAGACGTTAAGATCCTCGGGGTAAAGTTGCAAAATCTTAATTGCTTCGATCATAATGCTCTTTCTTTGATAGACGTATTAATTGTTGTCGGATTTTTAACATCGCTGTGTATGTTGAAAAGATTTGCTTTATATCGCCGTCGCTATTTAATAAGCTAGAGACTGCTTTCTCGATATTAGACTCAGACTCACGCACTTTAATTTCGTCATATTTTAAGCGATTGGCCATATCTTTGGATCGACTGCCGGTGGTGGCGAAGATTTCATCCGTCTCAAGTGCTTTAAAATTAACGTCCCAGAGCCAGGAGACGTCTCGTCCGTCGGCATAATTATCATTAATCGCAATTAAAGTTTTTGCCTCAGGTTTGGCTAAAGAGTTCAGAGACATTTGAAAGCCAGAAGGGTTTTTAACTAGTATGAGTTCGATACTTTTGCCGGCTATTGTAAATTTTTCGCCTCGCCCAAAAGCTGGCTGGACGTTTTCTAGTGAATTTTTAAGCTTCGCTATCTCAAGCTGGTCATTCAATATCGCTTTAGCTATTGCTATCGCGCCAGCCGCATTAAAATGATTATAAATGCCACTAACTTTCATAGCTACTCTCAACTCTTGGTTGCCAACCATAAAGGTGTTTGTTTGATTATTAGCCTGATCAATGAGTTCTACTATTAGCGGAGCGTTTGAAACGGAGTTATCGTCGTCTAGAGTTTTGAATTTTTGCCTAATTAAATCTGAGTACCCATAGTAGCAAACCTTTTCGCCTAATTCACTTGCGATTTTCATCAAGTGGGAATCTTCACGATTAATTACAACTGTTTGAGTCGTTGATTGAGCAATTTTTTTGAGCATGTCTGCAACTTTGTCTAACTCTCCGAAACGATCTAGCTGATCGCGCATGACATTTAGCAGCAAACAGTATCTGGGCTGGATTTGTTGGACAAAGTGCACAGCGTGCGCCTCGTCTAACTCTAGAACTGCGATATCAGCATCGATTTTGCCATTTGAATCACAGATTTGGAGTAGGGATGAACCGACCCCTCGCAAAAAATTGCTTCCAGTCCGATTGGTAAATACCCTCAGGCCTTGGTCTTCTAGAATCTTGACGACCATCTTAGTGGTTGAAGTTTTGCCATTTGTCCCCGAAACTACCACCACTCCATGAGGGAGTTCAGAAAGCGATTTTTTTGCGAAACTAGGGTTAAGCTTTTCGAGAACTAGTCCCGGTAAAGCCGATCCTCCGCCACGAAGTTTGCTTATTTTTAAGACTAGTTTACTGATTTTGATAGTCAGCCAGTTATACATACTTATAACATTATACATCATGATATAATTAAGCCATGTTAGTCGCTAGTTTTTTTAAGTGGTGGTATGCGGCCGGACTCAAGAAGCGTATCGAAATATTTTTTGAACAGATTGGTAGAACCCAGGACTTTTTTTCTATTGGTCTACTCGTCAAAACTCTATTTAAGCCATTTAAGCTAATCGATAGCGGAACCATAAAAGGGTCGCTTGACGCAAAAATGAGAGCGTTTATAGACAGGTCTATCTCACGTTTTATCGGCGCTTTTATGCGCTCGATAGTTATCTTAATTGGCTTGTTCGTTTTGATTTTTCAGTCACTTTATGGACTAATGGGCTTAATATTTTGGCTGCTCATGCCAATTTTACCAATATTTTTTGCAATTAATTTTGCCTTAGGAGTAAGTCTGCCATGGACGCTATGAAATTCAATCACGACAGTTTGCGAGCTCAAGAAGCTAGACTAACAGTCGCCATAACTCCAACTTGGCGCTGGTTCTTGAAGTTGGGTGGGGCTTTGGCGCTTATCTCTGGCTTGGCACTTCTACTTATTAACCAAGTTTCTGGCTGGTTGGCTTTAGCTGTTGGCACGATACTAATTATGATATACAAATGGTGGCGCTGGAGATTATACCGATTGCCAACTAACGAGAAAAAAGGCGCAACGATTGACGATCTGTTGTCTAGCAGTGTTTTGGGCCGGTTGCCCGCAAATCCAACTCCAAGAGATATTGCTGGTATTCTAGCGCATACTTCTAGTGGATTGTTTTTGGCTGTTCGTTTTGGGCTAGGGCCTAAGTTTTTCCAGGAACTAGCAACAACTGATTTAGCCGGAACTGACAAAATATGGGAAAATGCCATAGCGCTCCGAAAAAAAACCAAATCTGAAACGATATCCGGAGGTTTGTTGGCGATTTCAATGATAAAAAGTTTTCCAAATTATGAAGCTTTGATTGCTCGGCTCCAATTAGACTTTGAAGATTTAATCCAAGGAGTGAAGTGGCATGACTATGTGCATTCAAGGTCAGAAAATGAGCGACGACAGCGTCGAACGGGTGGATTTGCTCGTGATTGGGCTTTTGGCTTTACTCCAACGCTTAATAACTTTGGTCAAAATATCAGTGAGCAGCTCATAGGCACAAGACTTATGGCCGCAGAATTACCAGAATACACTAAGTCTCTGAAGCAGCTCATCTCTACTTTTTCGAGCAACGGTCGGCAAAATGCAGTTATTGTTGGACCTAATGGATCGGGTAAAACAACCTTAATCTACTCATTTGCCGATAAACTAATTGATGCTGATTCTCAGCTTCCAACGAACCTAAAATTTCGTCAAGTTTTTATGCTTGATGCCGTAAGCTTAATCCAATCTGCACCTGGCAGGGGCGAGTTAGAACAGCTAGTCAACCAAATTTTAGCTGAAGGATACAGCGCCCAAAATATTATAATTTGTTTCGATAATGCGGAGGTATTCTTTGAAGAAGGAACGGGAACAGTAGACTTAACGAATATATTATTGCCAATTTTAGAAGCCGGTAAAGTAAGAATTATCTTGGCCATGGAAGAGCAGGGCATGCTGAAAATTTCTAATAAGAATTCTAATTTAGCCAATAGCCTAAATAAAATTTTTATAAAGCCTAGCAATGAAAAAGACACAATGGTGATTCTGGGCGATCGAATCATACCAATTGAGCAAAAAAATCAAGCAATTTTTATGTATCAAGCTTTGAAAGAAGCTTACCGTCTGAGCTCTCGCTATGTCCATGATTTAGCTATGCCGGGTAGAGCAATTAAGTTGCTTGAGTCAGCAGTCGGCTTTAAAGAAGGAAGCCTAATCACGTCTAGATCTGTTCAACAAGCCATAGAAAGTACAGCTAATGTCAAAATCAGCGCTGTTGATTCTGCTAAAGAACGAGATACTCTGCTTAATTTAGAGGATTTAATTCATAAAAGGATGATCAATCAAAAGCGGGCGGTTAGCGTAGTTAGCGATGCATTGAGACGAGCTCGAGCGGGAGTACGCAACCAAAATCGGCCAATCGGAACATTCCTGTTCTTGGGCCCAACTGGTGTTGGTAAAACGGAGTTGTCTAAAGCCTTGGCTGATGTTTATTTTAATGATGAAGATAGCTTAATTCGAGTCAACCTAAACGAGTATGTAACTATCAATGACGTGGCGCGGTTAGTTGCTGACGGTGCAGTGAATCCGAACTCATTAACTGCTCAAGTTATGAATCGACCATTTTCAGTCATCTTGCTTGATGAAATTGAAAAAGCGCATCCGGCGGTTTTGGCTGCTTTACTTCAGCTGCTAGACGAGGGGATATTAAGGGACGTAAATAGTCGTGAGATAAGTTTTAGAGATTCGATAGTCATAGCTACATCTAACGCCGGGGCTGATCGGATTCGGGAATACATTGAACGAGGCTATCAGCTTGAAAATTTTGAAAAGCAATTTGTAGATGAGTTAATTTCAAGTCAACAGTTTAGATCAGAATTCTTAAATAGGTTTGATGAAATTGTTGTTTTTAGGCCCTTAGATAAACCTGAGCTAATTGAAGTAATGAATTTAATCATTGACGGTGTAAATAAAACCTTGTCGATTCAGAAAATATCAGTTGAAGTCTCCGAAGAGGCAAAAGCATTTTTGGTGGACTACGGATACGATCCTCGCTTAGGCGCTCGACCTATGAGACGAGTCGTGCAATCAACGGTTGAAAATATTATCGCTAAACAAGTTCTTACGGCCGGCGGAAGTTTAGCTGGCAATGTGATAAAAATAGGTCTTGACCAAGTCAAAGATACCATAAATACTAAATCCGAATAAATTTGATATTATATCATCGTTGATATATAATTTAGTTATGAATAGTGAATCTTATAAAAATAGAATTGGCCAATTAATCCAAGATACGCGAGTAGCCCGGATGATGACTCAGTGTGATTTAGCTAAGAAAATCGGCACATCTCAAAGCGCTATAAATCGCATAGAGAACGGTAAGCAGAACATTAGTATTGAGATGGTTGAAAAGATTAGCGAAGCTCTTAAAGTTGAGCTTCTTTCTTTTAACAAAAAGGGGACTGTCCATTTTAAAATAAATGGTGGCAAAAAGCTAAAAGGATCGATTGAAATTAACACCTCTAAAAATGCGGCAGTAGCTATACTGTGTGGGGCTTTAGTCAATCGCGGAAAAACGATTCTCCGTAATTTAGCTAATATCGAAGAAGTTTATCGAATAATCGAAGTGATTGAAAGCATAGGAGTTAAAACACGTTGGCTGAATAACCACTGTGATCTTGAGATTATCCCTCAGGCTGAGCTTAATTTGGATAAAATCGATATTGATGCAGCCTTAAAAACTCGTAGCGCAATTATGCTAATGGGCTCTCTGCTTAATCGGTATTCTGAATTTAGATTGCCGTATGCTGGAGGCTGTAATCTCGGGCAGCGGACAATTGAGCCACATTTGCAAGGGCTAAAGCATTTCGGGCTTGATGTTGCGACTAAAGATAATTTCTATAACGCTAAAGTGAAGAAAATCGCTAAGCCTTATCGCAAAATTATTTTAAGCGAGCGTGGTGATACTGTGACTGAAAACGTATTATTTGCTGCCGCGCTGATAGATGGCGTGACCGAGATTCATAATGCTAGCCCAAATTACATGGTTCAGGATGTTTGTTTTTATCTAGAGCTATTAGGGGTTAAAATTGACGGAATTGGAACTACTAACATAATTGTCCATGGCGTAAAAGACATAAACCGAGACGTTGAGTACCAAATTAGCGAGGATCCTATCGAGGCGATGAGCTTTATTTCTGCCGGGATTGTCACTAACTCTGAAATTACGGTAAAACGAGCGCCGATTGAATTTTTGGAGATTGAGATGGAAGTTCTAAGAGAAATGGGATTAAAATTTGAAATTTCAGAAGAATACAAATCACGAAATGGCCGAACTCGTTTAGTTGATATCTCGTTGAAAGAAAGTAAATTGTCGCATGCCGTCGATAAAATTCACCCTATGCCTTTTCCCGGGTTAAATATCGACAACTTGCCGTTCTTTGCGATAATTGCTGCTGTCGCCGAGGGACGGACTTTAATTCATGACTGGGTCTATGAAAATCGAGCAATTTATTTGACTGAACTAACGAAATTAAATGTCAACACACAGCTACTTGATCCGCACCGAATTTATATAACTGGACCGACCCATTTCAAACCTGCTGAAGTAGTGACTCCACCGGCTCTACGCCCAGCAGTCGTCATTATGCTTGGTATGCTGGCAGCAGATGGAGAATCGGTTCTCAGGAATGTTTATTCTATCAACAGAGGGTATGAAGATTTTGCTAAGCGCTTAAATTCTTTGGGCGCATCGATCGAAACGCTTTATTAATAATTGTAAATTAAGTTACAAGCTCTTTTACTCAGTGGTTATATAATTAGATATAAGTAAGGAGACAATATGGCTATTTGGGATAAGATTGGTACGAGTGGAACAGTCGATGATCGTAGAGGAACAAATTCTGGAAGACTAGCTCTGAGCGGAGGGAGTGTCGTCATTGCTTTAATCATGTCGTTAATTTTAGGTTACATGGGAGTTGATGTCTCGCCAAATGATTTGACAAATCTGGTAAATCAATTTAATTCTTATCAGGATCAACAGGTAGACAAAAGCTCTCAGGCTCCAGAATTTAAGGGGCTAGACAGTTACGAGAAGTTCACCGCCAGCGTGATGGGTTCGACCGATGAAATGTGGCGTGATGCATTTAGTAGAAATAACTTAGAGTATCAGGAACCAAGATTGGTATTGTATAGGGGATTCACTGAATCTGGTTGTGGAATCGCCTCGTCTGCAACGGGCCCTCACTATTGTCCTTATGATAATTCGATTTATCTAGACGAAACTTTTTTTGACGAACTTCATCAAAGATATGGCGGGAGTAAAGGTGAGACTGCTCAGGCCTATGTAATTGCCCATGAGGTAGGTCATCACGTTCAGAATCAGCTCGGACTGCTTGGAACTATGCAGAGTGGCTCAAATCAACAGGAAACATCGATTAAGCTCGAACTTCAAGCTGATTGTTATGCTGGTTTGTGGGTAAACTCAATAAAAGATTTGGGTGTATTCGAAGAAGGCGACATTGAGCAGGCATTAAGTGCTGTTTCAGCCGTCGGAGATGATAGAATCCAAGAGCAAACTCAGGGTCGAATTACTCCAGAGAATTGGACTCATGGTTCAAGTGAGCAACGTACTTCGGCTTTTATGACTGGCTATTCAACAGGTAAAGTTTCCAGCTGTAACATCGATATCTAATCTAATAGATTTTACATTTGTTTTTTGTTATAATTTCTCTTGGTACGCGTGTGCCCCGGTAGCTCAGTGGATTAGAGTAAGCGGCTTCTATCCGTTTGGTCGGGGGTTCGAATCCCTCCCGGGGTACCATTGTTATAAAGCTAAATTATGTTATAATTAGCATGTTCGCGGGCATCGTATAGTGGCTATTATGTCTGCCTTCCAAGCAGAAGACGAGAGTTCGATTCCCTCTGCCCGCACCAAAAGAATCAAGTTTATATAATCATGGCGGATATAGCTCAGATGCTGTCCGAGTGAAACGAGTTAAGTTTTAAACTAGCGTTGCGCTCTAATCATCTGGCCGCTTAGAAAAAGCTATCATGGCGGATATAGCTCAGATG
>CAZHYM010000018.1:0-4728 GCA_964536785.1 uncultured Candidatus Saccharibacteria bacterium
AGACCACCTGAACTGGAGTCGACTGATCAGTGTTAGTCCCACCATCACCGAGCTGACCGCTCGAATCATATCCCCAACAGTAGGCTTTGGAATCTGAACCTATCGCGCATGTGTGGTAATAGCCAGCTGTAATTTGCGAGAAACTGGTTACGCCACTTGGTAAGACCACCTGAACTGGAGTCGACTGATCAGTGTTAGTCCCACCATCACCGAGCTGGCCATAATTATCCCTTCCCCAGCAATAAGCTTTGAAATCTGAACCAATCGCGCAGGTGTGGTAATAGCCAGCTGTAATTTGCGAGAAACTAGTTACGCCTGATGGTAATACAACCTGGACAGGAGTTGATTTGCTGGTGTTAGTCCCACCATCACCGAGCTGGCCATAATTATCCCTTCCCCAGCAATAAGCTTGGCCGCCTGCAGTAATACCACAAGAGTGAGCAAAGCCACCAGCAACTTGAACAAAAACATCATTCATCTTAAACCCAGTTCCCGTAAGAGTCACCGTAGTACCACCAGACACTGGGCCGGAAGTCGGTGAGATACTAGAGACAGTTGGGGTTAGAGCGTTAGCCTTATTCAAGTTAGCCAAGATATTCTTAGCAATTGGAATAAAGATTAGTAATAAGCCAAGTCCAACTACAATTAAACTAGTTAAAACTAGCTTATTTCTAGACAGACTAAATCTCCCTAATCTAAGTCTATATGTATTGCGAGTACGATATGACACATTAATTTCCCCTAAAAATACTTTACACTTACCTTAATAGTAATTTTTCACACACTACTTTAAGTAACTTGAATTATATAATACTTAATATATAAACGCAAGCGTTTTATTGCTTTTTTGTAAATATGCTTATACTATAAGAAGTGAAATGAGATACAAAACCAACAAAATCAAACAAATTAGACATAAAAAATGGCTTATTTTGCTAATAATTCTAGCTAGCGCTAGCCTAACTTATGCGAAACTCGCGACCCGTCAGCAAATTGATCCAGAAACTAAGCCAGAAAATACCGTTGATTACAATCCGCCGACCAAAACAGAGCTGGACTTAGAGGAAGAGGCTAAACGAAAAAGGATTGAGGAACAACTCGCAGAAGAAGAAGCAAAGGCCCCAGTCTCGAGCGTAACCTTAGTTCAAACTTATGGAGGGTTTCAAGAAAACGGTGATTACAGTATCAGAATATTATTTAGCGATAAAATTACCAATGAAGGAAAATGTAGCTTAAGCTACCAAAGCCCTACTGGCTTGGCAACGACTGAATCGGTAAATGTTTCGGCCGGACCAAATTATACAATTTGTAATGGCTTTACTTTGGCTAAATCAAGTCTTAGCTCAGGAATTATAGAATACACAGTCAAATATCTAGACGCAAACGGCGTCGAGCAGGGTAGACTCAGCCAATCTTTTGAAGTTAAATAAACTTTCAAGTCTTTTATAAACAAAATGCTTATGGTATAACTAAGGATAGTGTTAAAGAAGGGAAGGTGATGCAAAATCCAATCAATGTAAAGTCCGAAATTGGAAAATTAAAAACAGTGGTACTTCATCGGCCAGGAGAAGAACTCGAAGCTCTGGCGCCAGAATACATGGATAGAATGTTATTTGATGATGTACCTTTCTTAAAAATGGCTCAGGAAGAACACGACGCTTTCGCGCAAGTCTTGCGTGACAATGGCGTCGAAGTTTTATATCTAGAAGATTTAGCTGCCGAAGCACTGACCAGTGAAGAGTTGAAATGGCAGTTTGTTCGTGAGATGGTCAAGGCCTCGAAGCAATCCGAGCGCCGATCGACTGAAGCCATAATAGATTACTTGGGCAATATGGATGCCAAAGAGATGATTTTAAAAGTAATGGCGGGAGTTAAGAAAAAAGACATCGAGTTGCCTGATAATGACAACAAAGAATTGAGTCATTATATGGCCGATGACTATCCATTTTACCTGGATCCGATGCCTAACCTGTATTTTACACGCGATCCTGCGGCCGCTGTCGGCGACGGTTTAGCGATTAACAAGATGCATTATCCTGCTCGCCGTCGTGAGTCAATTTTTATGAAATATATTATGAATTATCATCCTAGATTTAAGCAGGCTGAGATTCCAATCTGGTTCAGTCGAGATAATAAATTTTCAATCGAAGGTGGCGACATCTTAGTTCTAGACAAAGAAACTGTAGCGATTGGCATTAGTGAGCGTACTGAACCAGAAGCGGTTGAAACTATCGCTACTAATTTATTTGCAAAATCTGATTTTAAGCGAATTTTAGCGATTGAAATTCCAGTGAAGCGAGCTTTTATGCATCTCGACACGGTTTTTACAATGATTGATTATGATAAATTCTCGGTTCATCCGGAAGCAATTAAGCAGGGTGAGAAGATGAATATATATGTAATGGATAAAGCCGATACTAAATCAGGTTATTTTATAACTCATGAGACTGATATCAAAAAAGTTCTGCGTAAGGCGTTGAAGCTTGATGAAGTAACTTTGATTGAATGTGGCGATGGCGATTTGATTGCTGCCTCGCGTGAGCAATGGAATGACGGTTCAAACACGCTAGCCCTAGAACCCGGCGTGGTTGTCACATACGATCGTAACCATGTTACTAATGATGCAATGCGGAAAGCTGGCATAAAAGTTATAGAAGTTGCCGGTGCAGAGCTTGGCCGTGGTCGTGGTGGGCCAAGATGTATGAGTATGCCAATTTATAGAGAGGATTTATAGATGATTAATTTAAAAGGTCGCTCGTTTTTGAGCGTTAAAGATTTAACTCCAACTGAATTTCGAACTCTACTTAATGTTGCTGCTGAATTTAAACAGAATCGCTACATAGGCTTGCAAAACCAAGTTCACAAGGGTAAAAAAATTGCTTTGTTGTTTGACAAGACCTCAACTCGAACGAGGTGTGCTTTCGTAACGGCGGCAGTTGATCTGGGCATACACCCAGAATATCTAGGCAAAGACGACATCCAACTCGGCAAAAAAGAATCAGTCGCTGATACGGCAAAAGTTTTGGGAAGAATGTTTGACGGCATCGAGTTCCGAGGCTATGATCATAAAATAGTTGAAGAAATAGCTGCTAACGCTGGAGTGCCAGTTTGGAACGGGCTAACTGATAAATATCATCCGACTCAAGTGCTGGCGGACTTAATGACCCTAGAAGAACATTTGGGCACATTAAAAGGAGCTAGGCTCGCTTATGTCGGTGATGGCCGTAATAATGTTGCAACAAGTTTAATGCTAGGATCGGCTCTGATGGGGCTCGATTTTCGAATCGGTTCGCCCAAAGAACTGTGGCCTGATGAAGCTGACCTGAAACAAGCGCGTCAATTAATTAAAAAATTCCAAACACATGCAAAGATAACCATCACCGATGACCCCGAAGAGGCAGTCAATGGTGTGGACGCTGTGTATACCGACGTGTGGGTCTCTATGGGCGAAGAAGATAAAATCGCCGAACGAATCAAGTTACTAAAAGCCTATCAAGTTAATCGTGCGCTGCTAGAAGCCACAGGCAATGAAGAAGTAATATTCTTGCATTGTTTGCCAGCATTTCACGATAGCAAGACGACTTTTGGTAAATACGTACTCGATAAATACGGCATGTCTGAGATGGAGGTGACTGATGAAGTCTTCCAGAGCTCAGCTAATGTCGCGTTCGACGAGGCCGAGAATCGAATTTACACGATTCAGGCAGTCATAGCTTTGACGATATAAGTCAGGGCAAAATAATAAAAAATAAGGAAGGATAACATGGTCAAAGATAATAGATCCATCGGAAAGAAAATTCCATCATCGTTTACGATTTTGGCAATTCTGACTTTGCTGATGGGTGTTTTTACTTGGATAATCCCCGCTGGTCGTTATGACACAGAATTTGTTTCAACATCAGCCGGCGAAAAAGAAATCGCTATCAAGGGTACCTATAAATCCGCTGAAGAGCGGGTAGAATCAGCTCAAACTAACTACGACAGAGTAGTGAGAGAGCAATATATAACAGACCCAGAGTCTGAAGAAGCACTACTAAACGAAGAGTTTGTAGCTGCTAGAGATGAACTAGACGCTGCTAGCGCAATCGACAATCCCCAGGGAATCTGGGAAGCACTGCTTGCTCCTGTAAAAGGAATCAAGGAAGTCGTTGACATCATAGTAGTAGTGCTGTTCGTCGGTGGATTATTGGCGCTTGAGGCTAGAGTTGGAGCAATCCAGGCTGGTTTCAAAGTTCTGATGAATAAAATGAAAGGTAATGAAAAATGGCTAATTCCTATCTTGATCGCTTTATTCGCAGTTTGTGGTAGCGCATACGGTTCACAGGAAGAAACCGTTGTCTATTACGCCTTCATGGTACCTCTAATGCTAGCTGCTGGTTATAACGCAATGACAGCTTTGCTGACAGTTATTGTTGGTACAAGCGTTGGTATCGCGGCTTCAACAGTTAACCCATTCTCAGCAATGATCGCTGCAGAAGTAGGTGGTGGTAAAGTCGGTGACGGCATGTTGCTTCGATCGATTATGCTAATTGCTGGTATATTAATTGGCTCTTTCTTCGTAGTTCGCTACGCTGAAAAGGTTAAAGCTGGTGCATATCAAGAAGATAGCGTCAACGATCATAAACTAAAGTATGCAAAAGCTAAAGAAGGTGACGATACGTTTGATGGCAAACGAAAGGCGACATTAGCAATAATCTTTGCAGCTTTAATCGGTATCACGATTTTCGC
>CAZHYM010000018.1:4828-12790 GCA_964536785.1 uncultured Candidatus Saccharibacteria bacterium
GAAAGGCGACATTAGCAATAATCTTTGCAGCTTTAATCGGTATCACGATTTTCGCGTTCATCCCATGGGACACGCTTGGAATTAACTGGTTTGTAGATGCAAAAGACTGGCTCTATGACATTCCATTTATTGGTAGACTCTTCGGCGATATCACTCCATTTGGTTGGTGGTATTTCGATGAATTGAGTGTTCTATACTTAGTATCTGCTCTAGCAATCGGTTTCATGCACAAGATTGGTGACCGAGAGTTCGTAGATATCTTTATCCAAGGCGCTAAAGACGTTCTTGGCGTATGTTTAATCATTGGTGTTGCCCGTGGTATCACAGTGATCATGAACGACGGAAATATTACTCATACAATTCTTTATTGGCTTGAAAGCGCACTAGCTAGCTTGCCTGAGAACTGGGTTAAAGGTCTATTCGGTGGCGTGCTATATCTAATATATCTCCCACTAGCATTCCTAATCCCTTCAACTTCAGGTTTGGCTTCGGTCTCAATGCCTATATTTGGTCAGTTAGCTAACTTGACTGGAGTTGGTGTTCATATCGCAGTTGCTGCATTCGTAGCAGGTAGCGGTATTATGCAAATGGTGGCTCCAACCGTTGGCTCCTTGATGGGCGGCGCTGTTGCTACTGGTGTTTCATACACCAAATATCTAAAGCGCGTAATGTGGCTATTTGTCGCATTAAGCGTAGCTTATATTGCAATTATCACAATTGCTTCAGTTACAGGCTTCAGTCTATAAAATAATTTGGCCATTAGACGACCTACTTAACGGTGGGTCGTCTAAGGCTGATTTGTGCTACTTCAAAACGAGCGAGAAGCTCAGGATGAGGATTAATAAGAAAGGAAGAAATGAGAGAATTTAAACATACAATTGTTAGGCGACCAGGTAGAAGTTTATCAAACGGAATCACTTCGGCTCCAGAACTTGGCCAACCAGTTTATGAAAATGCTATTAAGCAACATGATAATTATATTGAAACTCTAAAAACTTGTGCCGTTGATGTAACGGTGTTAGAGGCTAGCGAAGAGTTTCCTGATAGCTGTTTTATTGAGGATAATGCGCTTTGCACACCAAAGGTGGCGATTATTTCTCGACCAGGCGCTCCAACTCGTCAGAGAGAAGTCCAGATGCCAGATTTGCGTGAAGCTTTGTCGAAGTTTTATGACAACATTGAACAAATTGAGGCCCCAGGAACTATTGAACCTGGCGACATCGCGATGGTTGGCGATCACTATTTAATTGGATTGTCTGACCGAACCAATCAAGAAGGCGCAAGTCAGATGATTGCTTTGCTAGAAAAATATGGCATGAGTGGCGAGATGGTTGAGATGAGAGATATGCTTCATTTTAAAACTGGTATGTCTTATATCGAAAACAACACGGTCTTAGTGCTAGATACTTTTGCTTCAAACCCCGTTTTTGATAAGTTTAATAAGGTTATTGTCCCTAGTGATGAAGCCTATGCTGCAAATTCAATTTGGGTCAATGGCACTATTATTACTCCAGAGGGTTATCCTAAGACCAAAAAAGCTCTTGAGGATTTAGGTATGTACAGAGTTATCACATGTGATACTTCTGAGTACCGCAAAGTTGACGGCGGGTTGTCTTGCTTGTCGCTTAGATTCTAGTCTAACAAAACATAGTAATGCTCCCGGCTGGGAGCATTATTTAAAATTAAGAAAGAGGAACAGATGTTTAAATATGCAATTGCTAGAACGCCCGGTCGTAGTTTGACCGATGGTATCAGCCAGACGCCGGAACTAGGCAAGCCGATATACGAACTAGCTTTAAAACAACACCAAAATTACGTTGAATCGCTAAGACAATGTGGTCTGGAAGTGAAAGTTTTGGAACCGAAGGAAGAATTTCCAGATAGCACTTTTATTGAAGATAATGCTTTGTGCACTCCAAAAGGTGTCGCAATTTTGTCTAGACCCGGAGCGCTTACTCGTCGAGAGGAAGCAAAGTTGCCAGATTTACGCGACGCTCTAGATGAGCATTTCAGCATCATCGAAGAAATCGAAGAGCCGGGGACGGTAGATCCAGGTGATATTTTGATGGTCGGTGAACATTTTTATGTTGGTGTTTCGGGTAGAACTAATGATTCTGGAGCGGATCAAGTAATCAGAATTCTAGAAAAATACGGGATGACTGCTGAAAAAGTTGAGGTAACTGGAATTTTGCATTTGAAGGACGATGTGGTTTATCTTGATAATAATACCTTAATTGTTGCAGAGGCTTATGCTGATCATCCAACATTTTCTAGATACAATCGATTAGTTGTAGAAAATGATGAGTACTACGCAGTCAATAGTCTGTGGGTAAATGGTAAAGTCATAGTGCCAGAAGGTTATCCTAAGATTGAACAAAAAATCCGAGATGCTGGCTACGAAGTCGTTTTAATTGACATGTCTGAGTTTAAAAAAGTAACAGGTAGCCTAACTTGCCTATCATTACGATTTTAATTGAGTTATAATTTGCTTATGGATAACGAAAAAAGAATTGTTGTGGCGCTTGGTGGAAATGCGCTGTCCGAAGACGGAAAAGCATCAGCTGCTGATCAACTTCATGTTGCGATGCAGACTGCTAAAAAATTAAGTAAACTTATAAAAAGCGGGCATCAGTTAGCGATTGTTCATGGTAATGGACCCCAAATAGGGAATATCATACTGCACGAGGAAGCAATCAATACGCCTCAGGTTCCAACAATGCCAATCGATGTTTGTGGAGCAATGAGTCAGGGCCAGATTGGCTACTGGCTTCAGAACGCTCTTAAAAATACCTTGATGGCTGATGGCTCAAGGAATCAAACTGTGGCTAGCGTGGTGACTCAAGTGGTTGTTGACCCAGCCGATCCAGCCTGTAGCAATCCCTCCAAACCAATTGGGCCATTTTATCAGGTAGAAGCTGAAGCAAAAGCTATCGCGGCTGAACGAGGCTTCATGGTCAAGGAAGACGCTGGAAGAGGCTGGCGAAGAGTCATCGCTTCCCCTAAGCCGATTAATATAGTTGAAGCAGATTTTATCAAAAATTCTCTTGAGTCTGGGGCGGTAGTCATATCAACAGGAGGTGGAGGCATACCAGTTAAAATCGAAAATAATCAGATTGTTGGTGTCGAAGCTGTAATTGATAAAGATTTTGCGGCTGCTAAGCTAGCAGAATTAATTGATGCAGACGTTTTGATAATTTTAACGGCCGTCGATGCAGTTAAGATTAATTACGGTAAGCCAAATGAGCAAGCGATTAACAGGATGAGCGTCAAACAAGCGCGTGATTTCATCGCTCAAGGACAGTTCGCTGAGGGAAGTATGTTGCCAAAGATAGAAGCTGCCATTAGATTTGTTGAGTCGTCTAAAGAGCGATTCACTTTGATTACCTCACCTGATAAACTTGAGGAAGCACTAGCTGGTCAAACCGGCAGTATTATTACGATTTAATTCCACAGTTTAATCACACTTTACCCACAGCTGAAGCCTGGGGACTTGATTGAGCTTTGAGTTTTTGGTAAACTTATTCTTACGCCTTTTTAAAGTGACTAAGGTCGAAAAAGACAGGCGAATAATTAACAAGGAGTAAACTCCATGTCCATAGCTGTCGAATATGTGTCTTCTAGACGCAAAAAGATCGCAGTAGATGTGGTGCCTGCCGAATGGCAACTTTACTTGCACTGTTAGTGCAAAAAGTTAATTAGTGTAATGTGTATATAAAAAAATAAATAACCCCAAGGCACCGGGGTTATTTTATTTGTTGGCTATATCTATTTAAGTTTTGAATCGATTAACTTATAAAGTTCAGTCTGGTTTGACCAGAGGTCTGAACTGATTTTCTCACCGTCAATAATAAAGGTTGGGGTTTCGTTGATATTTTCTAACTTTGCTAGAGCCGTATCAAATTTTATTTTTTGAGCGATTTGCTCTGATTTGATATCTGAATTGTACTTTTCCATATCTAGACCTAATTCGGCAGCATAGTTTGCAAATAGTTGGTCACGATTTTTTGTCTCGTTAGTCCAAGCGAACTGATTGCTGTACAGAGTTTTATTCATTTCCCAAAACTTACCTTGTTTGTTGGCAGCCTCGGCCGCAGCCGCAGCAGCCTTGGCGTTGTTGTGGCCAGGTAGAGGGAAATGGCGATAGATAAGCGCTACTTTACCTTCATATTTTTCGACTACTTTGCCCATCAGGTTAGAGGCTTCAGCGCAAGCTGGGCACTGGAAATCGGCGTATTCAAAAATTAACACCTTAGCGTCTTTTGAACCGAGCACATGGTCTTCAATGTTTCCGTTTCGTTCGCTAGCCATAATGATTTGCTCACGCTTGACGTCATCAACATTTAGCTGATTTTTTGAGCCTGTATAAATCAGTCCGCCAACTGCCGCTACTGCTAAAATTCCAAAAATTATCCAAGTTTTCTTATTCATTTTTACTCCATTTAAGTAATGTCTATTTTAGTCTAAAAAGCTATTGTTTTCAACCGCTGTGATACAATTAAAATATGAATTATTTTCTGTCTATCTTAATAATTATTTTGATTTTGATAGTAGAATCTTGGTCGGGGATAAAAAATGATTTTTCCAGTTGGCAACTCCGTAAAAAAGAGCAGGCAAAGGATTCAAAAAAAGCAAAATTAGACTTGGATCGGCTTAAATATCGAGCTTCGGTGGTAACGCTTCAGATTTTTATCTTACTTATACTTTATGTCGGAATTTATAGCCTTACGAATAAAATGCAAATCAAACCGCTCGATCGGTTCTTGCTAGTAGTTGGATTGTTTTTATCATCAAATTTAATTGCCAAAACAAAGTTTCTTTCAGCCAAAGTGAATAGTTGGTATAAAATTATTGAACCGAAATTGTATAGTTTCTTTAGGCTATTTAACCGAGTCAATAGCTATTTAAGCTTGACTTCTTTGTCTAACTTAGCGAGTTTTGCCCAGCGAGATAACATCGACTCGCTCGATGAGCTAAATTTTTTGATCGAAAACTCTCCTCACGTAATTAACGATTCACAGGCTAAAGCGATTGCCTCGAGCTTAGGCTTTTTTGATAAAAAAATCAAAGACGTTATGGTTGAGATCGATGAGGTTTTCTCGGTTGAGCCCGATGATATTTTGGGTCCGCTCAGGATTGATGAACTTCATAAGACTGGCCATAGCAATTTCCCGGTAATGACCGAGAATAACCATATTATCGGGATGATAGACATTCACCAGTTGGCAAATTTAGAAGTTCGAGACACTCTAAAGGCTAGGGATTTGATGCGCAAGGAAATGCTGAAATTAAGTCAAAACGACTTACTTGAGACGGCATTGTCTGAGATGATTCAAAGTAAAACTTTTATAGCTATCGTTGAAAATCGCCAATCTCAACCAGTTGGAATTATTTCGATTAAAGACATCATTCCTGAGTTACTCGGTCACTAGAGTACATTGTGATAAAATTAACTTAGTAAAGTGAGATAAGATTATGAATAGGACATTAGTTAGAGATATATTAGAACATGCTGACGAGCGAATTTTAGTTAAAGGTTGGCTACACAAAAAGAGATTATTGGGCGGATTAAATTTTATCACCGTTCGAGATAGAAGCGGGCTTGTACAAAGTCTGATTGAAGATAAAGCCGAGCTAGAGAAGTTACGCGGTATGCAGATAGGGACCGTAGTGGCGTTTGAAGGCTTGGTGAAACTCGACGAGCGAGCGCCAGGTGGAGCTGAACTTCATGAAGTTAAAGTAGAGGTATTGACGCCAGTTGTAGCTGAACCACCAATTGAAATTGATAAACCGATTTCGCATAAATCAGAGCACTTAGATACGCTATGTGAGTATAGAGTTTTGAATATTCGAAACATGCAGGAGCAGAAAATATTTAAAGTTCGATCTAACCTCGTTCAGAATATCCGAAAATTTTTAATCGATAATGAATTTGTTGAAATTGATACGCCAAAATTATTGGCCGGAGCAACAGAGGGCGGTGCAGAAGTTTTTAAACTTGATTATTTTGGCAAAGAAGCAACTTTGGCGCAAAGCCCGCAATTTTATAAGCAGATTATGGTAGGGGCGTTTGAACGTGTTTTTGAAATCGGCCATTCCTATCGGGCCGAACCTAGTGCCACCACTAGGCACTTGACTGAACTAACTATGCTCGACATAGAAATGGGTTTTGTAGAAAATCATGATGAAGTGCTGAACATGGTGGGAGCTATGACGATGTACGCTCTCAAGAGTACTTATGAGCAAATGGCTGAAGAGTTGAAGAGTTTGAATGCACCTGAACTCAAACTGCCTGCTAACGCGAGTGAAATTCCGCGATTTTCGATTGCTGAAATCCACGAATTATACGAAAAGCATACTAAAATCAAGCCAGAAGATCCAAAAGATTTAACCCCAGACGAAGAGCGATTCATTGCAGAGCATGCCCGTAAGCAATTTGGCAGTGATTTAGTTTTTGCTGTTAAGTTCCCAAAAGTGGCTGGTAAGTTCTATCATAAATTCGATGACGACCATGAAGTAGTTTTCTGGGGAGATTTAATTTATCGAGGCGTTGAAATTGCGACATGTCCACTGCGAGAAGAAAATTATGAAAAGATGATTAGCCAGATGGAAAAAGCTGGGCTTGACGTAAATCACGATGGCTACAAATACTATTTGCAAGCTTTTAAATTCGGTTTGCCAAAGCACGGTGGTTGCGGATTTGGAATTGATCGCTTGGCCCAAAAGACAATCGGTCTTGCAAATGTCAAAGAAGCGGTGCTATTTCCACGAGACATCAACCGCTTGACGCCCTAGTACTGTATAATAGCAATATGAAATATTTTCGGCTAATAACTTTAGGAATAATCCTGAGTTTTGTCATTGCGCTTCCAAGTTTTGCGCGCGCAGAAGAAAATGCTGTTGATATGTCACCGACGTATCGAGCTGTTAGCGCTAATTGCTCAATCTTGAAAACGACAATAAAGCAGGTCGAGATTAATGACTCTGTTTATCGTGTCAACTTCGGTAGAAATTATGAGCTAATACTAAAAAACGTGATGATTCCGGCTAACGCTAGATTGGTTTCTCAAGGCTACAATGCCAGCGATTTAATAATCATCTCATTTAACCTAGAAAGCGAATTGCAAAGTTTTCGTGATATGTATTTAGTCCACAAAAACAACTTATCTGATTTGGCTAACGAAGATTGTAGCGATACGCCTGATCGATTCTATTCAGATCTAGGAGTTGTTAGAACAGACAAGCGAAATTTGAGAGCCCAATTGGAGAAAATGTATCAATTAGCCAGTGATTATAAGCTAAAACTGGGAGAAGTGTTAAATAATGGACCAAAATAATAAGTTATTTAATAAAGACCTCGGGTCGTTAACAGACTGGTTTGATAATTTAGAACTGCCTTTTAACCGGTTTTACCTCTTTCTGACTGGCGTTATCCTTATCTCAGGATTGCTGGGCCTGGTTAGTTTTAGAATGTATCAGTTAAGCGGAGCAGAAGCGTTAGATTTGAGTCGCCCGGGCTATCAGACAGCTAGTAAGCAAACTAAAGTTATTGAAACAGAGCCAAAAATCAACCAGATTGGTCAAATTGATAATAAATTCAAAACCGAAGTAGGCAAAAGCTTTGATTTTTATTACAAAAAGTTAGAACTAAAAAACGCTTTCTCGGGGGAACTATTAACCGATGAATCTCTGGGCTTGCCTAAAATTATCGAACCAGTCGCGACTCCCTAATAAAGGAGTCTAGAGTGCCGGCGGACATCATCACAACCAAGTTGTTCTGGCTTAGTTCTGAAGATATGCTTTCGATTAGATCGTCGTTTAGGTTGGCTGTAATGGCTTGAGGAATGTTTTTTGTTAGATCGATAGGGGTTAGTGTTGCCAAGGAAGGGTCTTCACGCGCTAAATAGGTTGGTAGCCAGTAAATTTTGTCGGCTTCTTTGAAGGCATCTGGGTAGAGATAATGAA
>CAZHYM010000019.1:0-4726 GCA_964536785.1 uncultured Candidatus Saccharibacteria bacterium
CGTTTCATGCACTTGTCTTTCTAGACAAGTGTCCTACTTCAAAAGGACCTGGGGCGCACAATTGGCGTTAGTTGATAAGCGTTTTTAACAATCAGGTTAACTACTAAAATTGGATGATTTTGGTCTAGAAATAGATCAAGTACTTTATGCTATTTTACATAGAATGAGCTCAGGAGGAGTTACGATTATGAAAAAGAACACATGGAAAGTTTCCAACACAAGCCCTACTATGATTTATCGCCTGCGCGATGAATCAAAACCGGATAGACCAGAAAATCGAGAGCTTCGCAGTCACTATTTCGGCGACCGAGCCGAGGCTCTGGCCTATGCCGCGGAGCTGAATGGACGAAAGAGAAAAATCCCAACGTTACTTATTGTCGCTCTCGGCATCATTGCCTTCCTGGCTTTTGCCTGGAGTGCTGACAAAGCGTTACGGTTCTGCTTCGAGCAGGTCCTATTGCTCGGCCCGTATGTAAATTAGCCCTCTCCCGGTTGATGTAGTTCTTACTACATCAACCGGGTAAACCATTCTAAATCAAAATCAGCTAATTTTATTGCCATAGGCTCATGTATTTGAGCCTATTTTTTATATTTATTTTACCCCAAACGTATCAAATATTGACTTTTTATGCTCTATCTGTTATAATTATCAAGTTAGCCCATAAAGCGGCTCGCATATTAAATTTTAGATGGACGGTCGTCGCCACTACTGCAATCATAAATTGCACCGCATCAGGAGGGATATTGATGAACGAAATTGTAAAACACCAACCAAGAAATGTCACCATAATTATCGAAGTTAAAGTGCCGGGTAGCTACTACCCCAGTTCTGAAAGCATCGCTGAAAGAGCCAAAGAAGCAGTCCACAGAGAGTTTAGAGGACGCCTAAAGACGGAACTGATTGGGTATGAAATGCGTTCTGACGATAAAAAAAGCAACTACTCGTCGGATTATCAAATGATGCTTGAGCTCGCTGAAACAGAATGGCCTAATTGGAAAATCGATAGTTATAACCAAAATATCACGTCCGAGCACGCAAAACCTCTTTCCATAAAGTTAATCGAAACGCAGAGATTGGGTGCGATAATTGCTTGCCAAACCGACCAGTACGTTAAAGGAACCGAATTCGAAGATGTGCTGGAGTATCTGTCCGCTCTAAAAGGCTCGGAGGTCACGAAAGAAAGCTACGGCCAGGACAAAAGAGAGCTGAAGGCTCAAATCGCTCAAGATTTTCATAATCTGGGAGGCGACGCTTGATGAAAAAATTTCTGGACAGTCTGAATCTACTCATGAGTCTTGCCTGCCTCGCTTACAAATCCGCCAGAAAAATTAAAATACTACCATCTACCACTTAACGGGCTCACACAAGCCCGTTTTTTCTGACCTAAAATGCTTATTGTTATTTTAGTGAAATTAGGTTATAAACATTGACATTTTGCCACTGTTGTGGTATGCTTAAACCATCAACTGCCTCACGGAGGTGAACTAGCAGTCGAGGCCCGTTAACAGCTAGATGATTTTAGTTTAGAAACATCTAAACTAGCATTTTTGTTATTTTCGACAATAAGATTTTTGATTATCTCTCTTTGGCGAGAGAGATAAGACAACTGTTGCTTTACTGTGACTAGGAGGGATTTATAATGAGTCTGTATACAAGAATAAAAGAGCAATGGATGGCGACTCCTGAAGAGTTGGAAATTGGTGCTAAAGCCAAAACCAAGCCTGACGAAGGCGGAATCTTGGAAGAATTAAAATCTGAAGTGAAAGCGCTGAAATCACAGGTAGAAGCGCTCGTGCAGAAGTTCGAAAAGCCGGTAGAAACGACGGTCGTTGAGGTTACAAAATTGGCAAGTGAAGCCAATAGCGATAATGATATTAGAGACGTAGATACTAAAAAATCTACAGATCTAACACACCTAAGACGCGTACGAACTTCCTTCCTCAATGAGCGAAAGCTCGCAAGAGATAGAAAGGATATTGAAGCTGCTGCAGAATGTGGCGCGAAGATCCTGGAAATTGACGAAAAGATCAAGGCTCTGCAAGGAGGTGACTAACATGGTCGCTTTACTATTTGTTCTTCTCGGCGTACTTCTAGCGTTTGTAAATCGCTTTGTACGCTTTGTACCTTTTCTTTCTCCCGTCGTTTGGTTAATTGTGATTATTGTCTATGTCCTAAGTTTAAGCGGCATAGCAAGATCAACAAGGCTCACAATATTCACTAAAGTCGTCCTGATCCTTCTCGCACTAATCTATGGCTACTACGCTTATGGCTTGGTAGCTAAAACATTAGGCTGGACATTACTGCCTTCACTTCTGGTAGCAGTTACTGTTTTTGGGATAACGTCGATGCTTCTTAGATATTTAAAAAGTATGAAGATCTCGCTGTTTCAAAAAACATTTGTGACCGTCGGTGCATTGATTCTGCTTATTGTACTAAATACAGTAGCCTGGAAACCTCTTGATACTCAAGTAAGATCAACTGAAGGCGCTCGGCAGGATTGGTTTTTTGGCAATCATGTGAAACCACAAGTTGAATCAACTCAACCTGCTGTAACTAAGCCGACTTCGACAAAAACGTCAACGACGCCAAAGTCGACCACTGCTGACTCTACCGTAAAGCCAACTCCAGGAACCCAAAAGACTAATAATGTCCTAAAATGGACATTTATATCAATTGGAGTTTTTGTCATAATTGTTGGTTTTTGTAGTGCTCTGACAGAAAGGAGTGAATCAAATGACGAGGAATAAATCAATTGGAGCTATATTGTCTGGCGCAATAATGCTCGTCATCGGGGTTTTTGGTTTAAATCAAATGACGCCAGCTCAGACCACACCCTCATCGACGACACCAACTACAACAACGGTGTCATCAACAACGGCAACGAAGTCGACTACGACTAAGCCTGCGGCAACCAAGCCAACGGCGGCGAAGTCGACTACGACTAAGCCTGCGGCAACCAACCCAACGGCGGCGAAGTCGACTACGACTAAGCCTGCGGCAACCAACCCAACGGCGGCGAAGTCGACTACGACTAAGCCTGCGGCAACCAACCCAACCGCCACAACAAAAACCGAAAGCACCAAGACACAAGTCGGGACGACGGTTAAGCCAATCACGGAAGCTCCAGCAGAAGTAAAAGCTCCTCCATCAACAAATACAGTTGAAGAGAAGCCGATAGTGGTAGTGGAAACTGGTGACGATGGTGATGGCAATATCACCACTAAACCGGTTGAACCCAGCTATCCAGAAAATCCACCGCCAATAGAAACACCCGTGGTGGATGATGAGCCCATTAATAATGAACCCGTTAACCCACCTACCCCACCTCCATCAGGAGGTCCGGCGGATTAGTCGAAATCGAAAATAACATAAAATCCTGATTAACATAGCGCCAACTATGTTAATCAGGTACACTTTTCTAAATTGAAATCATCTAACTGTCTAAACGGATAATATCAAAGTTAATATTAACAACCAAGCTAATGTTTACATTTTTATATATTTATGATATAATATAGACATTAGTTAAGTAATTGTGAATTATCACAAGGGAGAAAACTATGAGTAAATTTTGGACTGCGATCATGCAGAACAAAACCAAGGCGTTGCTCGCTTTAAGCGTAGTCTTCGCCGGCTTGATTCCTGCAACTTTGCTTGCATGGGGACCAAGTCGACCAACGTTCAGCGAATACAAGGTAGCTCAATATATCGTATTTAATTCCATGATAGACAATCCGTTGACTATGGATGGAACTAAAATCGGAGACGAGAGAAACTTTGTTCGAATTAAACAAGAAGGTGGAAGCTATGTCGACAAGATTAGCGTAACACCAGGAAAAGAATATACAGTTTTTGTATATTTTCATAATAATGCTGCAACTAGACTTAATCTAGTAGCCACCAACACGATGGTTAGCAGTCAGATTCCATCGGTCCTTAAGGCTGGCGAATCTGGTACGATTTCAGCTAAAGTTTCAGCTGACAACGCTACCCCAAGAACTGTTTGGGACGAAGCATACATTACGACAACCTCCGACGTAGCTGTTCGTTACGTACCTGGAAGCGCTGTTATTAGTAGCTTTGGGGCTGTAAATGGCCAAAAGATTGACGCTGATAAAATGTTCAGTACTGGAGCGCTAATCGGTTACAACGCTCTTGACGGTAAAATACCTGGATGTCGTAAATATTCTGGTTACATTACCTACAAGATCAAAATTGATCAACCAAATTTTAGTATCAAAAAAGAAGTATCTCTTATGACTGAAAAAAGAACTTGGGTTGACGATCAAATTGAAGCAGCTCCTGGTAAAGAGGTTGAATACCGAATAATTTACAAGAATACTGGTACAACCGAGCAGAGAGACGTCATCATCAAAGATGTCTTGCCAGCATACACGACTTACGTAAAAGGTAGTAGCTTGCTAGCAAATACAAATTCTGGTTGGAATTATGGTGCAATTAGCGACAATGCTGTCACTAGCTCTGGCATCAACATCGGGCACTACAGCCCTGGTGCGGAAGCATACGTCAAGTTACGTGCAAAAATTAACTCTGACCTAGCTTGTGGTAAAACATATACCCTAACCAACACAGCTCTAGCTATAACAAAAAACGGTACCAAACAAGATGCTGCCAAAGTAATTGTTAAAACCCCTGCTTGTGTCGCAGAACCTGCAAAGATTACTGTTTGTGAATTAAGCACTAAGAAAGTTGTAACTATTCTCG
>CAZHYM010000019.1:4826-12415 GCA_964536785.1 uncultured Candidatus Saccharibacteria bacterium
GAGTTTAATACAACTAAGTACTCAAAGAACTTGGACGACTGTAAAGAAGTTCCAGCTCCTGCAAAGATTACTGTTTGTGAATTAAGCACTAAGAAAGTTGTAACTATTCTCGAATCTGAGTTTAATACAACTAAGTACTCAAAGAACTTGGACGACTGTAAAGAAGTTCCAGTTCCAGAAGAACTTCCAAAAACCGGTATTAATGGCCTTGAAAATGTCATTGGTCTCGGAATGTTAGTAGCAAGTACAGCTTACTACGCAACAAGTAAAAGATACTAGAAAATAAGCTGACCGCTCTATCTTCATAAACTACCCGGCGTGATTTATCCGCCGGGTAGTTTTTTGATATAATAATATTGATGAAAAATAAACGTAAGCCAAAAAAAGCAAATCGAGCTAGCTCAAATAGTCCAAAAATTACTAGGATTAAAGCCGAAAAACACTCCGTTCTAAACGAGTGGTGGAAAGTAAAAAAAGTTTATATCAAGCCACTAGCTACCGTCCTAGGAGCACTGGCCATGGTCGTTTGGGTACTTGCTTCGGTTCTTTAAGAGCTAAGATTTATTGACTTTAATCTTGCTGATGTTAAGTCGCTTATCGATTGGCAACCAAAATCCAAATACACTGCCCTTCTTTGTTGGCTCATAGTAGGCCTCTCCGCCGTGCATCAGTATGATTTCTTTGACCAAATACAGACCAATGCCCGTACCGTCAGGACGATGTCTTTTGGCGTTCGTTGCTCTATAAAATTTCGTAAATAATCCACCAACTTCAGATTCAGGCACGCCTATGCCGTCGTCTTCCACATCAACATAAATTCTATCGTTTTTTTCTGACATCTTGACAACCACTGAGCCGTTTTTCTTAGAGAAAAACAGAGCATTGTCGAGCAAGTTTCCTAGCACTTGATACATCTTAGGCGCATCAAGATTCATCTTACTGGCGATTCTTAACGGAATTTTAACCCCAATTTTTATACCCGATATCTTAGCTGTATCGCGCAAATCATCAACTCCGTTTTTAATTATGTCTTTCAAATCAACTATCTCCCTTTCTAGTACAAAACGACCAGTTTGAAGCCTGGAAACATTTAGGAAATCGTTGATCGTATGAGCCATCCGCTCACTTGAACGAAAAGCCTCGCCCAACAACTGTTTCTGATTAGATGAAATTTTGCCAGCGTCCCCTTCTAAAATTAAACTAATATAACCTTTGATAGAAGTCAGAGGCGTTCGTAGTTGATGCGACATCATACTTATAAATTCTTCTTTGGCTTCATCTAGGCGATTCAATTGCTGATTCGACCACTCCGCTTCTTTAGACATAGTCCGTTTGACGTGCACTAACCTAGCATTTTCTTCAACTAAATTATCTCTCAATTGAGCCGACAACAGCATCGCCGTGACGACGTCATTTAGTTTAACCAATTCAATTATCTCGCTACTGTCGGTATGCTTGTCTTGACGAAACGCAATAAAACCAACCACTTCTTGGTCTATTTTTAAAGCTACAACATAATCAATCCAGTAGCTAACTAGTATGCGATAGACTTCATTATCAAGCGGCCTGACGCTCGTCGATGTAATGAAGTTATCGTCAACTCGCTGAAGGAATTTGTGAATTGCCCTAATGTCTTGTTGAGCCAAACCAGAAAAACGGGCAGTATTTTCCGAATTTTGAAACCACTCATCGTTTTTCTTTGTCGGTCTGATAAAAACTTTAATCTGTTTGGCGCCAGTTCTAATTTTAAAAGCATCAATTAACCTATTGGCTGTCTCCTGAAGGCTTAACTCTGACTTGTCGCTCTCATAGATCAAACTGACTAATTCTCTAGACAATGCCTGGCTTTTGTTCACTATTGAGATTCGCTGGCGATCGAATAATAATAGAATAAAACTAGTTGTCCAACCGACTAAAGCTAAAATTATAAAGACTTCCACCATCTCAACCAATTTTAGCATAAACTATATAAATTATTCTAGCTGTGATAAAATCAAGTCAAATGAAAAAAATTGCGATAATCGAAGACGATCAGGCTATCTCACAGATGTATCGAATGAAATTCGAAGCAGAAGAAAACTTATTTCAAGTCCATATTGCAGAAAATGGCCAAAAAGGCATTGAAATGGTCCGGACTATTGAGCCTGATTTGATTCTGTTGGACATCAGAATGCCTCTACTCGGAGGTCTCGAGGTACTAAAACAAGTTCGACGAGATAAAAAATTAGCCAAAACCAAAATCATTATCCTCACTAATTCTGGGTTCGGAGATACACCGGAAAAAGCTAGAAAACTAGGAGTCGAAGCCTATATAGTCAAAGCAGACTTTACGCCATCTCAACTTGTTACTAAAGTCAAAAAAACCTTGAATTTAGAGTAGCACACTACTGATTTTATGATATAATATGTCCACACGCACCTGTAGCTCAGTGGATTAGAGCATCTGTCTTCGGAACAGAGGGTCGGGAGTTCGAATCTCTCCAGGTGTACCATATGGAGCTGTAGCTCAGCTGGTTAGAGCACCTGCCTCTTAAGCAGGGTGTCGAGGGTTCAAGTCCCTCCAGCTCCTCCAAAAATAGAAAAAGGCCCGCCTAAAGCAAGCCTTATTTTTATTTTAGATAGCAAGTGGAATTTTAAACTGCGGACCGGGTGAGTAATCGAGCATTTTGAAATGTTCAGGCATCGCTTCTTCGAAGCTCACCCCTTCTGCCAAAACCAGTCTAGGTTTTGAATTAATAGTTTCAGCTGGAGCGCGGTCGTAAAAGGCAATCATTTTCTCAGCAATCTCAAAGTGCCTATCATAAATATGTAAGTTCCCGGTATACCAAGTGAGCGTGCCCACATCCATATTATTGTCCACAGCCAGCAATAGTTGCAAGGCAGCATACTGCATCCGATTTATATGTCCTGCCGTGATGTAATCGCTTGAGCGCTGATAAACAATCATATGTAATTTTAACTTTTCGTCCTTGGCCTTACCTTGAGTCACGAAAAACTGAACTTGATAAACGCATGGATCTAACCCGCCAGGAAGATTTAAATCTTCGTATTGCCAGAGATTTCCAATTATTCTTCGGCTAAAAGGATCCCGACGAAGTTGCTCCCGAATTTTTTTCATGATCTTATGATCGCCAACCGTAGCTCCATATCTTTGCCCGATTGTGCCGAGCGGCTTGCTCTCCCACTCGTCCCACCAAGTGACATTATATTTATCCCGAAGCAGAGCCAGATTGCTACTCTCGTCTCTCCAAATCCACAGCACTTCACCGATAGCACGATTGAATAAAATTGGTCGTGCAGAGATGATTGGCCATTCTTCCTGCTCTAGATCATACTTCTCCCGCCTCCCCAATAAATACTTCGTATGTGCGGGGACTAGAACTTCATTTTGTTTAGCGTCTCTGTCCAGCCAATATGGACGAACTTTTTGTCCATAATCGTCATAACCGTCTTCCAGAATTTCCTTAACATTGCTCACAAATATTTCGTCAGCTTTTGTCATAATTAATCCCTCCTGCTTATTAATGCACATAGCATATCTCAAGTTCACTATGCTAATGCTGATATTTTCTCATCTATTCGCGTATAACTCAATCATAAGCGCTAGGTGTTATATAATTAGATTATGAACTTTAAAGAAAATATTAATTTAGCCGACTTAACCACAATTAAATTAGGCCTCGGTAAAGCCAAGCTACTAGTTGAAATAACAAATAGAGATCAGATTCGAGACGTCTACAAATACGCTCGAGAGAACAACCTACCCTCTCACGTTCTTGGAGAAGGTAGTAATTCGATAGCCACTGACGATGATTTTCCTGGAATCATTCTAAAAAACGAGTTAAAAGGCGTTAAATCAATCGATCTCGGAACTGATAGGAAACGCTACGTTGTTGCTTCTGGTGAGATATGGGATGATTTCGTATCTATAGTCACCAAAGACGGCATGACTGGCTTAGAGACCACTGCTGGGATACCCGGCACTGTTGGCGCTACGCCCGTTCAAAACGTAGGTGCCTATGGCCAAGAAATTTCTGAATCCCTAATTGAAGCCGAAGTATATGACGTCGAAGAAGATGACTTCCTAACTCTCTCTAAAAAAGATCTAGGATTTGGATACAGAACTAGCGAGCTCAAAAGAGGCAAGGGCAAAAACTATTTTGTTACAAGCGTAACTTATGAACTCAAAAAAGGCCAACTAGAGCGTCCATTTTACTGGTCTTTGGAAAAATATGTTGTTGACAACAACTTGGCTGACTTTTCTCCAGAAAAAATTAGCCAATATGTAAAAGCGGTCCGAGGCTACCGCATACCAGATTACAAAGTTAAGCCAAGCGCCGGATCGTTTTTTGAAAATGCTGAAGTAACTTCAGAGAAATTTGAAAAAATTAAATCATCTTTCCCCGACATTCCCTATGGTAACCCTATGCCAAACGGCTTAATCAAGATTCCAACCGCTTGGATGATCGAAAAAACGGGCTTACCCGGCAAAGTTATAAATGGAATTGAAATTACCCCATTCAATCCGATGATTCTGGTTAACAAGTCGGCCAAAACTTATGCCGATCTCACGACCGCTCGCCAAGAGATTGTAGATGCAGTCAAAAATCTCTTCGATGTCGACCTAGAGCAAGAACCGATTGAGATACGCTAATAGTTGCGATTTTTTATCAAAAACCTTATGCTTAATAGTATGAGAAACACTAAGCAAGGCTTTACTGTTGTTGAAATTATGATCGTCGTGATTATTGTCAGTTTATTTGTTACGCTTGGATCAATTGGCTTTTCTAAGGTGTCTGAGAGGACAAACAACAAAGTTAATGAGTCTAACGCTTTTAGTATCGGCTTGATATTCGAAAATAGTTACAATACCGGACTATTGCCAAATAATTCTACTCGAGAAAAAGCTACTTATCCTTCTCTCGATGAACTAACTAGCATATGGCAATCAACTGTCGAAAGCCAAAGCTCGATAGACGATGATTTAAGCTATATCGAGGCAACGTCTAATAGCGCCACCACCCCTTTGGGCGAACTGTCTGCTGACGCCACCTACTTACAAACCAATTACCGAAAGTTAGTTTATCAGCCCCTGGATCAAAGCGGCGAATTATGCTCTACGGGACAATGCGCGTCTTTTAACCTCTACTTTGTTTCAAAAAATGGCGCTGCTTACTCACTAGCCCCTAATGTTATCAAAAGTAGGTATCGATGAACCAATCCAAATCCGGCTTTACTACAGTTGAAGTTTTAATTACTCTTTTAGTTGGTGGTATCTTGATGTCGTCTGGATATGAACTGTTTTCAAATGTTATGCGTTCGAGCAGTATAACCAGAGCCCAATCTAAAGCCAGCAATATTGCCTATAGCCACCTAAAAAGAGTCGCAAATGAGTACAACGCCACCAGCTGTACTACTGAAGCAATTATAAAAGAAGAAATCCCCGAAGACGATGAGAAACTACCTGAATTAAAAATCACCTCAACCATCTCCGCTCCCTATGGCTGCTCTAGCAACATCCATAAAGTAGGGATTGAAGTAGACTATAAACTCCAGAATCAAAGTTTTAAGGAAACGCAGGCGATTTATGTCCAAAAATAGGTCAGGCTTCACGCTGATTGAGCTAGTAGTTGTTATCCCAATTGCTCTCTTGGTTGTCTCAGCTATCGTTTGGGCTGCCTTAAATCTAACCAATAGAGCCGTAGGCGATAACGAGGAAACCATGAGAGCGTACAAACTCCAGGATGCTTTAGATCAAATCGAGAGAGACGCTAGCCTAAGCAGTAATTTTCTAGCTACAAATGAATTTACGCTTGACTCATCGCAAACTTATAACGGCAACAATTTCAGTAACACCGGGCTCAATGGTTCACCGGTATTAATAATGCAGGCTTTGATGACGACCGACAATCCCGTCTCAACTACTTCTAACAAAAAAATTGTTCATTCTAAAGCTGGACCTTCAGCCGATTGTCAATTCAACTCTCCGTACTTTGCTAATATAGTTTACTTCATCCACGAAGGCTCGTTATATCGTCGCTTCCTGATGCCGAGTGGTTATGCCGACCTACTTTGTGAGGTTCCATGGCAAAAGCCAACTTGTTTTACCCCCTCTAGCGGCGGTTTTTGCACGACAGAAGATATGAAGTTACTTGATGATGTTCAGATCTCTGTTCAATACGTCGATCCTGAATTTCCAAGCACATTCCTAACCGACGCAGCCAACCCAACTTTATCGAACGATGAGCGTCAAGAAATTTTGGATCTTACTATAATGGCAAAAGTTAAAATTGAAACCAGCGTCACCACAACTGAAGGCGAAAAACCGACAATATTTTCCGGTTCGATCTACGCTAGTAGAATACCCTAGGTAAGCACTTGCATTTTAAACATAAAAGCTTTACACTAAAATTATTAATAATTCATAAAGGAGATATAATCAATTATGTCTAAAAATATCAAAAAAGGTTTCACGATTGTTGAGCTCTTGATTGTTATCATCGTTATCGGCATTCTAGCGGGTATCGTTGTAGTAACTTATCAAGGAGTCCAAAACAAGGCACGGACCACAAGCGCTCAACAAAGTGCAAAACAAATACTAGATAAGGCTGAGGTATACAACGCAACCATGTCGGCTTTCCCTGCAGACGAAGCGGCTTTAGTCACTCCAGTTGACGAAAACGGCGATCCTTTAGCTACCGCCCAACTTAATACGGCTCTTATAACCGCTTTAGATGGCTCTCCAAGCGCAACAAGTAAAGATAAAATCGACTATGCAGTATGCACTGGCGGTCTAGGCGCAACGGCAACCTACTGGAATTATGAAACCAACGCTGCGGTAACTATTACTACAGGTACCTGTACACCAGTAACACCATAATAAGTTAAGTATTCATACATAAATCACCTTTTCTTAACAAAAAGGTGATTTTAATTATGCTAAAATTAAGCTAGATGAATAAACAAACAGCAGGTTTTACAATTATCGAACTAGTCATAGCCTTGTCAGTAATGGCTATTTTAGCCAGCATTGCTTTTGTGGGTTATGGTGATTACCGCCAAAAGGCCGACACCGATCATAACAAATTTCTTGCTGAGCAGATAGGTCAAGAAATCGAAGCCTATAAAATCGCCTACGGAAAGAAACCGTCGAGCCTTGGCATAACTGAAGCTGACTCTCTCTACGCAAATCTTTCCGATGAATTAAAAAAACGCCTAGCAGATGGAGAAGCGTCTACACCGAGCGCGACTAACCCAAAAAATCTGAAATTAACAATCTGTACTAGCCTCAGCGACTCAAACATCGTAAACGGCTATGAAGTTTACTACTTCGACACGGTTAACCAATCAGAACAAAAAACTACCTTCGGCATAACCTCAGGCAGTGATACGATTTGTAATTAATTATATTTGGGGCGAATAGTGGGAATTGAACCCACGGCCTCCAGTGCCACAAACTGGCGCTCTAACCATCTGAGCTATATCCGCCATGATAGCTTTTTCTAAGCGGCCAGATGATTAGAGCGCAACGCTAGTTTAAAACTTAACTCGTTTCACTCGGACAGCATCTGAGCTATATCCGCCATGAT
>CAZHYM010000020.1:0-12249 GCA_964536785.1 uncultured Candidatus Saccharibacteria bacterium
TTGAGGTGGTAGTGGGAGAAATCCTGTGGAGGTTCAAGTCCTCTCGTGCGCACCAGAATTGATTTGCTTGATTTCAAGCAATGTAGCAAACAGCTCTTTCAAAGGTAGGAAGGGGTTGCTAAATACTTAAAGTAAACCAAGCACGGTATACTGGTTGCATACTCAGAACGATAGCCTCGATAAATATGAATATGCACACGCTTGATATACTCAAGGGGCTTTATAATCTAGATAGTTCATCGTTACTACCATGCGGCCGACATTATGACAGTTTTGATAGGTGTAAATAGGGTTGCAGGAATGTCTTGGAGGATATAGGCGTACACTCGATTAATCAGTTTGGGTGGAAATACACGGAAATTGTTTTGGATTATCCAGAAAGCAGTATTAAGGGATATTTAATACTACCACTTGTTGCTATAAGTGGTTTTATAGATACAGGTGAAAATAACAGGGTCGTAGCAGCTAGGATTGCGGTTTGACGATTTACCCCTAAGGCAATGCTTTTGCACCGAATGGACGAGACACCCCCGTACTTAAAAATACGTTTGTTGCATTAGAACAATTGGTGTGACACAGCTACGATTTTTTGTACGACAGTAGGCATTAATAAGATAACCGCTGAAAAGGAATAGGCTGACGAAATAAAGTATTTGGCCGCCGCATTAGCTAAGATAAAGCGTATTGAGTTGGGCGAATTAAAATTAAACAAGATATAAATATAAAATACATCTCGTTATTGGTATAATAACTATAAGATGCAGCAAATATACGAAAAAGCAGACCTATCTACAAATGAGGGAGTCTTAGATTTCTACAAAGAAATGCTTAATTACAGAACTTTACATAAAGCCAGCTCTAACGAGATTGCTAGGTTTTCTTTTGACACTACATATGGCATATCGAGCGACGTAAAGATTGATGAAAGAATAAAGGATATAAGATATGAGTTTGGGGCCTTGGAAGCACCAGGCCAACCCGATGATGACATGAATGAGGATGAGTACGTCGATAGTTTATGGGCACGACTTTCAGGTCTGGTTGATAAAGTTAGAAATGAAAAGAGGACAGTTTAAAGACTTGTCCAGGTCTTGAGGGTTAGAGCCCGTGCGTGCTGAGCTGCTCGGTGCTCCACCTGTCGTCGATGACGGGGAACGTCGCATTCGGCTCACGCCAGTAGTGGATGTTCTCTCCGTCGTTCGAAACGACGTGTCCGTGACCAGGTCCATCGGGGCCACCGAGTCCACCGTAGTAGAACTCGAAGCGGTCACGACGTCCTGTCGCACCGTAGACGACCTTGATTTCCTGGCCGTCGAAGTATCCGTCACCAAACATGGAACTTCACCTCTTTCCTAGTAATTTGGCTTAAATAAGCCAAGAGCTATACCAGACGGTATCAATGAGTAATATAACACTCATTATAGATATTGTCAATAGTCGTATATTGAGTAAAGTTCAAATCTCTTTAGTTATAGATAAAACTAATAATTATAAACAGCCTCTTCCATCTGTCGTGACCTCTGTTTTATAGTTATATGCGGCAGCTTAAACAAGTCTGGTTCGTGGTTTTCAAACAGCCACTGTGATATATTATTAAGCAGAAGTTTAAATTCAATAACTTCAGATGCACCAAATGTATAATTTAGGCGGGTATGGCGGAATTGGCAGACGCACTAGCTTCAGGTGCTAGCGAGAGCAATCTTGTGGAGGTTCAAATCCTCTTACCCGCACCATTTTCCACTAGATATTGGCAAAAATTAATATTTACGCTATAATACCAAAAGCTTATAATACAAGCTACTTTAGGGCGGTTAGCTCAGTTGGCTAGAGCATCTCGTTTACACCGAGAGGGTCTGGGGTTCGAGTCCCTAACCGCCCACCATATAATAATCCGGAAATTATCCGGTTTTTTATATACTTTTGTTTTTTGATTTAAAGTGATATAATATGCTTAAGAAAGTTCCTCTTTTTATGTAGAGGATTATTTTATGGAAAAATTTACTTCAGAAAAGATTCGCAATATCGCGATTATAGCTCACGTTGATCATGGCAAGACCACTCTCGTTGATGGTTTGTTAAAACAATCACACACTTTTCGTGATAATCAAGCTGAAATGAGTCGAGACCTTATCATGGACTCTGGTGATCAGGAGGCTGAGCGTGGGATTACTATAACTGCAAAAAACACTGCTGTATATTACAAAGACTATAAAATTAATATTGTTGACACTCCTGGGCATGCTGATTTTTCAAGTGAAGTTGAGCGTACGCTAAATATGGCCGACGGAGTTTTGCTCTTAGTTGATGCACAGGAAGGGGCAATGCCGCAGACTAAATTCGTTTTGTCTAAAGCCTTAGAACTTGGTTTACGCCCAGTAGTCATCATCAATAAAATTGACAAACAAGGCCGGGAAATTGATCGCGTAGAAGACGAACTGGCAGATTTATTCTTGGAGCTAGCGACCAAAGAGGAGCAACTTCACTATCCAGTCTATTTTGCAGTTGGCCGGGATGGAAAAGCTTGGAAAAATATTCCTGACGATTCGAATGCCCCAGCTGACTTAACTCCAATTTTTGAGTCAATTATAAATGATATTCCAGCTCCATCTGTTGACGCAACGGGTGATTTTCAAATGCAAGTTGCAAGTCTGGATTATGATAATTTTTTGGGTAAATACGCAATAGGCCGAATAAAGCGAGGAAGTCTTAAAACCGGTCAGCAAGTTGTTCTGATCAAGCGCGATGGGGAGATCAGGAAATCAAAGGCTGACAAGATTTTTACATTTCATGGTTTGGCTAAAGAAGAGACTTCTGAAGTTTTGGCAGGCGATATTGTAGCTGTTGTTGGTGTTGGTCAAGCAGAAATCGGTGAAACCATGGCGGATGCAAATAATCCAGAAGCCTTACCGACGATCAAGATTCAACCTCCAACGATTAGTATGTTTTTAGGTCCAAATACCAGCCCGATGAAAGGTCGTGAAGGTGACTTTACTACTTCTCGCCAAATTGGCGAGAGGCTTACGCGCGAGCTTGAAACAAACATAGGCCTAAGAGTTGAAGATGCAGGTATTGGCTTTAAAATTTCCGGCAGAGGTGAATTACACTTGAGTGTTTTGATTGAAGCTATGCGACGAGAGGGCTTCGAGTGTGAAGTTGGACGGCCTGAAGTTATCACAATCAACGAAGATGGTATAGAGAAAGAACCTGTTGAAGAATTTTACATCGAAGTTTCACCCGAATTTGTAGGAGTCGTCAGTCAAGAACTAGGCGCTCGCAAGGCTCAGATGATAAAGCAAGATGTTTTGTCTTCGGGCAGTATGCGATTAGTCTATAAGATTACAACTCGAGCCTTGATTGGCCTAAGAAGTTTATTATTGACGCTGACAAAAGGTACAGCAATTATGAGCAGTTTGCCAGATGGTTATGAACCGATTTCGAGTGGCTATAGTTCAAACCGTACAGGTGTTTTAATTGCTTTTGAATCGGGAGTTTCCACGCCGTACGCTCTAGAAAATGCAGAATCTCGAGGAGAATTATTTATTGGACCTGGTGTCGAAGTCTATCACGGTATGATCGTCGGTCAAAATTCAAGATATGAAGACCTAGACATTAATGTCTGTAAGGCCAAGCATCTAACTAATATGCGATCTAAATCATCTGATGGCACGGTTCAGCTTACTCCGCATAGAGTTTTAAGTCTGGAACAAGCGATTGATTTCTTAAACGATGATGAGCTATTAGAAGTAACGCCAAAGAATTTACGATTGCGAAAAAGGCATCTTGATCCAATTGCTCGTCGTCGGGCGTCTAAATAGTTGCTTTTAGTTACATTTAATTATAAAATAATCATAAGCTGGTACGCTTCAAGGGGCTGTTGTCTCCTAGCGACCTTAAAACAAACACTATCCAAACATACATCCGCCCCAGGGTGGGCGCGTAGCAGCAAAACCATCTAGCACTTATAGTTTAGATGGTTTTTTGATAGAATAGTTGTATGTTTAAAAAGTATATTCAAGCTAGGATGGAAAGATACGTTAAAAAGTATTTCCAAGCACATCCTGAAGTAAAATTAATAGTAGTAGCGGGAAGCATTGGGAAGACCTCAACAAAAAATGCGATAGCGACGGTCCTTGGCCAAAAGTATCGTATCGGAGGAGGAATTGGTAACCACAATTCTGAGCTATCAGCACCTCTAGCAATTTTAGGCATAAAATATCCCGAAAAGGTCAAGAATATATTTGAATGGCTGAAAGTACTAAAAGCCGCAAAAGTTAGAGTAAAATCTGCTCCGACTGTTGATATCATTGTTCAAGAGATTGCCGCTGACAAGCCAGGCGATATTAAAGTTTTTGCTCGATATCTAAAGCCCGACTTAGCCGTAGCAACCTCTGTTTCGTTAGAACATATGATGAGTTTCAAAACTATGGAGGCGGTGGCCAAAGAAGAAATACTGGCAATTAATATGTCTAAAAAAGGACTTATCAATCGAGATGATATTGACGATGAATATGCAAAATACCTAGCCAACCCTGATATTGCAACTTACGGTAAATCAGAAGAAGCTGAAAATAAAATCATTATTATGAATATGGACATCGAGAATGGTCTAGTCGGTAAATTTATTGGTCCAGAAATCGAATTTGATATTAGAGCTAAAGTTTATGGCGAGCATTCGGCTTATCCAGTCATAGCAGCCGCTGCTGTTGGTTTGGAATTCGGCATGACTCCAACTGAGATTAACCTAGGTCTTGGAAATTTAGTGCCTACCAGCGGTCGGATGAATGTACTCACTGGAGTCAAAGGATCTAAAATTATTGACGATAGTTATAATTCTTCTCCCAAAGCCGTTATAAGCGCCTTAAACTATATGTATACTGTTCCGTCGGATCAAAAAATTGCAGTTCTTGGTACGATGAATGAGCTAGGAAACTACTCAGCTGACGAGCATCGTCGAGTGGGTGAGCATTGTAACTCAAATATTCTTGATTGGGTCGTAACAGTTGGCGATGAAGCCGAGCAGTTCTTAGCTCCTGCAGCAAAAGCTAAGGGTTGTCAGGTTAAGAGTTTCAAAACAGCAATCGAGGCCGGTGGTTTTGTCAATAGTGTGTTGGGACGAAATGCTCTTGTGCTGTTTAAAGGCTCTCAAGACAAGGTTTTTCTAGAGGAAGCTATTAAAATCATATTAAGCTCAACCAAGGATGAGGTAAAGTTAGTGCGCCAAAGCCCAGAATGGCTAAAAAGAAAGTCAGATTATTTTACTTCACAAATTGGCATTAATAAGGTGCAGGAGGATTAAGATGGAACGTTATAACCCGTCCCAAATCGAACCAAAGTGGCAGAAACTTTGGCTAGAATCTGAAATATATAAGGCTGAAGACTCAAGCAAGAAACCTAAGTATGTTATGCTGACAGAATTTCC
Source organism: uncultured Candidatus Saccharibacteria bacterium (assembly GCA_964536785.1). Classification (GTDB taxonomy): domain Bacteria; phylum Patescibacteriota; class Saccharimonadia; order Saccharimonadales; family Saccharimonadaceae; genus CAZHYM01. Next base: position 5,420 of record CAZHYM010000020.1, read on the forward strand.
ATATCCATCTGGCGATGGCTTGCATATGGGTCATGGTCGTGAATATACTCTGGGTGATATCATGGCCAGGTATAAGAGAATGCATGGACTGAATGTGCTTTATCCTATGGGATTTGATGCCTTTGGACTTCCAACCGAAAACTATGCAATCAAGCACAAAATCCGTCCGCAGGACGCAACAGAAAAAAATGTTAGCAACTTCCAGAAGCAATTTAACAGTTTGGGCTATAGCATAGACTGGTCTCGTAGCTTCAGGACGACTGACCCCGATTATTACAGGTGGACTCAGTGGTTATTTTTGCAATTTTACAAAAATGGTTTAGCTTATCAAGATGATATTAGTATCAATTGGTGCCCTAAATGTAAGACGGGTTTGGCTAACGAAGAAGTGTCTGAGGGTAGACACGAACGCTGTGATACTTTAGTCGAGAAGAAACAACTGAAACAATGGATGCTTAAAATCACTAAATACGCCGATAAGTTGATTGAAGGTCTCGATGACGTCGACTATCCGAGCCGTATCGCTGATCAGCAGATAAATTGGATCGGTAAATCAATTGGGGCGGAAATTATTTTTAAAGTTGACGCTCAAGATACAGAAATAACTGTATTCACCACTCGTCCTGATACTTTGTTCGGGGTCAGCTATATAGCTTTGGCGCCGGAGAATGAGTTGGTTACAAAAATAGTGACTGACGAAAACAGAGTAGCGGTACAAAAATACATAAAAAAGATAGGTGCAAAAACAGAAGTTGAACGGCAAGAGATGACTCGCGAAAAATCCGGAGTATTCACTGGAGCGCACGCAATTCATCCGATAACGGGTGCTCCTATACCAATTTGGGTCACTGATTATGTTCTAAACAACTACGGAACTGGTGCCATCATGGCTGTTCCAGGACATGATGAACGAGATTATGATTTCGCTCAGAAGTTTAACCTTAGTATTATTAAAGTCATTGAAAACGGTAAGGGTTTGCCTAGCGTAGAAGAGGGAGTCTTAGTCAATTCAGGAGATTACAATGGTCTAGCTTCGGAAGCTGCTAAAAAGCAAATCACAAATGAGCTGATTCGACGCAATATGGGGAGAGAGAAGATAAATTATCGTTTACGTGATTGGATTTTTTCTCGACAACATTATTGGGGAGAACCTATACCTATAATTCATTGTCCACATTGCGGGGTAGTCCCAGTTCCAGAAGCAGACTTGCCGGTAGTCCTTCCTGAGGTTGATCAGTACGAACCAACCGATACCGGAGAGAGTCCGCTAGCTTCAATTGACGCTTGGGTGAATGTAAAATGTCCTAGCTGTGGCGGTCCTGCAAAACGCGAAACTGACACAATGCCTAATTGGGCGGGCTCAAGTTGGTATTATTTACGATATTTTGATTCCCATAATGACGAGAAGTTTGCAGATGAAAATAAATTAAACTATTGGGGTGCGGTAGATATGTACTTAGGGGGCATGGAGCATACAACACTGCATCTACTTTACTCACGTTTTTGGCATAAATTCTTTTATGACATAGGCTTAGTTCCAACTCCAGAGCCTTATAAAGCCAGAAGAGGTCAGGGCATAGTTCTGGCTGCTGATGGGACTAAGATGAGTAAATCCAAAGGTAATGTCATTAATCCAACCGACATCATTGAGAGCGGATACGGAGCTGACGCACTTCGTACATATGTAGCCTTTATGGCTCCATACGATATGACTACCGCTTGGAATCCTGAGGGCGTCCCAGGTGCTTATAGGTTTATTAATAGAGTTTGGAATTTAGTTCAAGAGTATAAAATTTCTAAAAAACCAGGAATTGTTCCAGATTCTTTAATTCACAAAACTATCAAAAAAGCGACAGTTGATCTTGATAAGATGGGCTTCAATACCGCCATTGCGTCATTGATGGAATATGTAAATGAACTTTATAAATTAAAGACCAAAGGAATGACGGGTGAGAATTGGGACGAAGCTATAAGGGTTCTTCTAAAATTAATTGCTCCTTTTGCGCCTCACGTTGCTGAAGAGCTTTGGTCGCAAATAGGCGAGAAATTCTCAATCCATTTAGCTGATTGGCCAGATTATGAGGAAGATAAGTTGGTTGATGAGCAAATGACTATTGCGATTCAGGTGAATGGACGGCTAAGAGGCGAAATTAAAGTTCCTTTTGATATAGATCCTGAGCTAATCAAGAAATTGGCGCTAGAACATGAGAATGTTTTGAAATTTATTAGTAGCGGAGAAGTCTCAAAAATTATCTATGTTCCTAAGAAAATAGTTAGTATTGTGGTTAAGTAGCCCCGCCTGATTATTGAAAAAATCATTAAAATCTAATATAATTAGCTTGAATCATTATATAAAACTAATATTGGAAGGGTATTACCTATGGCACAACCAAAAAAACAATCTAGCCCTAGAAAGACTGGATTGAGGCGTTCGCACCTCGTAGTTAATTTAGCAAGAAGAGTGAATAAAAAATCACCTGTTAAGGCATATACAACTAGACGCGAGTCTGGAAAAAAAGAAAAATAAGAACTTTAAAGCGGGAGAATTAGATGGCATCGAACCGGCACCTTGGCAGAATCGTAGCACTTCAAACAATCTATGAGTACGAGTTTCGTCGTTCAGCAGGCGATGAAACAGCTGAAGCAATTGAGATCATGGAGCGTAACCTCGATAGATATGAGGGAGTAGTTGGTGATATCGATTTTGTCAGAGAGCTAGTTTCCGGTGTTGTCAAAACCGAGCAAAAGCTTGATGAGCTTTTGCAACCTATGGCGCCCGATTGGCCCATCAAACAAATTGCAAGAATTGATCGTAATGTTTTACGATTAGGGCTATTTGAGTTGATATTTATGGGCAAAACCGTTCCACCAAAAGTGGCAATAAATGAGGCAGTTGAACTAGCCAAAGCTTTTGGCTCAGATAATTCATCTAAATTTATTAACGGCGTTTTAGGCACGGCTTATAGTTCTCTTGTGGAGAATAAAACCGATGAAACCAAAGAAAACGAGTCGGAAGTCGACTCAGAACCAGAAATTAGTCAAGGGGCGTAAGCTTTCAATTCAAGAAATTGTACGCGAACCTACTTCAGGTGGCGTAATCTACAGGCGTCGAAACGGCGCTATTGAAATTTTACTAATCCAGGACGCCAAAGACCGATGGACTATACCTAAAGGTCATATCGAAGAAGGTGAGACCGCTAAAGAAACCGCCGTTAGAGAGATTGGTGAAGAAGCTGGTCTGCATAATATCGAAGTGCTAGGCTGGTTAGGAAAAATTAATTTTAGATACAGGCGATTTAATCGACTAGTGCTTATGACTACCCAAGTATATCTTGTCAAGGCTAAGGGCGACACCGATGACATTAAAAAAGAAGAATGGATGAACGGCATCAGATGGTTTAGCTTTAACGAGGCTTTGGAAAAAATTGAGTATGAGGACATATCAAAATTAATGCTGTTGGCTATGCGACGAATACGATCTGAAGAAGGAGATGATTTAAAAAAATGAGTGGGATGAATAAAGCGCCTTATCATGAATTTGCGCTAACTAAGTTGGGTTTTGATTTTGACAATATTGATACATTAATTACGGCTTTGACTCATAGAAGTTATGTTAACGAGCACCGTAAAAGTGTTTTCGAGCATAATGAACGGCTAGAGTTCTTAGGCGATGCCGTACTTGAGCTGGTAGTGACTGACTATCTTTTTAGGAATTTTAAAGAACCAGAGGGAGTTTTGACTTCCTGGAGATCGGCTTTGGTCAGGACTGAAAGCATTGGTGAAGCGGGAAGGCTGCTTGGATACGAACCATTGATTCGTATGAGCCGTGGTGAAAAACAGGGTAGCCAGAGAGCTAGGGACCAAATTTTAGCCAATTCCTTTGAGGCTGTTACTGGAGCAATATATCTGGAAAAAGGCTATTTGGAAGCTGAGAATTTTATTAATAATAATATATTGGTCAAGCTAAATGAAATTTTAAATGATGGATCGTGGCGGGATCCTAAGTCATATTTACAAGAAATTATGCAAAAGATTGACGGCCTTACGCCAGCCTATCGAGTTCTAGAAGAAGTTGGTCCGGACCATGATAAGACTTTTAAGTTAGGCGTATTTAGTGGTGAAAATATGATAGCAACCGGAAAAGGTCCAAGCAAACAAACTGCTCAGCAAGAAGCCGCAAAAGTGGCAGTTGAGATTTACCGAAAAAAGTTGCACGAGCTAGGCAAAAATAATTGACTTACAGATTAAAACAGTGTAAACTATCTAATGATTATCTAACAAAACTAATTAAAGGAAGTGAAATCAACAGCTTATGCTAGGAATTCGTTTGCAACGACTTGGTCGTAAAGGCTACCCAGTTTACCGACTTGTTGTTCAAGAAGCACAACGACACCCTTCGAGTGGACGAGTCGTCGCTCAGGTTGGAAGTTATAACCCCCACACAAAAGAAACCGTTCTTATGGAGTCTGAAATTCAGAAATTTCTTGACAACGGGGCGCAACCAACAGATCGCGTTGTCAGCATCTTGAAGACATCTAAAAACATTAACCTGCCAAAATGGGTTAAAACTGAGCGCAATATTCAGTCTAAAGCCGTAAAAAATCCAAATAAACTACGCAAAAATCAACCAAAAGAAGAACCTGCTGAAGTTACAGCAGCATAATCTGCATCAACTTAAAGAATCCCCGCATGTGAGGATTCTTTTAATTTTGTCTATAGTTTGCTAAAATAATAGGGTAATGCTTAAGACGGAGGAATTATGTCTATAGATCAGCAATTCGTAGAATATATCATTAAATCATTGGTATCTCATCCGGACGATGTCATAGTCGAACGTCAAATTGACGAAAAAGGAGTTTTACTAACATTGACTGTTAATCCAGAAGATCTGGGTCGTGTAATAGGTAAAAGAGGCGCGACTGCTCAAAGCTTGCGAACTTTACTTAGAGCACTAGGTACTAAAAATGATGCCAGGTACAATTTGAAAATTGTAAACAACGATGACTACCAACCAACTGCTCGACCTGCTGAAAACCAGATGGAACAAGAGGCGGTTGAAGCGAGTCGCGATGAAGCTGTGGAAAACGTTAGCGAAATGACAAAAAACACACGCGAAGAGCTTGCACAACTAGACGACCTTGATATATAATATGGACAGTTCAAACAAAGTCAACTTGAACTAAGTTGTTAAACTCTTCTGCGAGAGTAATAAACAAAAACTATTGAGAGTTTATATGTGCAAAAAACCGCTAAATATGCGGTTTTTTGTTTTAATGATGAGCGGTAAATAAAAAAGACCCTTTGCGGGTCTTAGAAGTTTAATCTATCGTGACTTTTTACAGTCACTTTTTTCTTTCTTTTTTTGAGAACATCAACTTCTTTGTCGATTCGTTCTTTTTCTTTTAGCTCAAGAACATCTTTATAGTTATCTCCAAAGCGGTGTCGTAACAGAAACGTTTCGAGCCTTATCAGTCCTTTTTCTGTTACGTATATTTTGAGTACATGCGTTGGGATTTTTTTTAAAAGATGTAATTGGTCTGGGTATTTTGCCGCTGTACTGGCAAATTTTGGATTTGGAACCTTATCAACTTCAAATAACTCCTGCTCCTTCCAGATTTGTGCTGGTAGATTAGTTGTTCCGTCAGAAGCGTAGTGAAACACTTTGTATTCTCGGAGAATCTTGAATATGGTTTTAGTACCATATCCTGACTGACTAAGTGCAGCTACTTGTTCCAAGGTGTATCTCAATCCCTCCACCCCCTAAATAAATGTTCTAGATTAACTCTATTTATATTATAGCAGAAATTAGACTATAAATCAATAACTTGGCCTAAACATGATATAATTTAATCAATGAAAAAGATTCAGATTATAACTTTGCTGCCAGAAATTTTTGAGCCAGTCTTAAACAGTTCCATGCTTTGGAAAGCTCAAAAAGAGGGAGCTGTTCAATATCGGCTGATAAATTTGCGCGACTTTGGTATTGGTCCAAGGAAACAAGTTGACGATACGGTCTATGGAGGAGGCGACGGAATGCTCCTTATGATTCAGCCTCTCCACGCTGCCGTTAAGGAGGCTAAAGAGTTTGACCCTGAAGCTAAAGTGATTTTACTAAGCCCTAAAGGTAAGACTTTTGATCAGCCAATGGCAGAGCGATTGGCTAATGATAATGGTGGTTTAATATTAATCTGTGGTCGGTATGAAGGCGTTGATGAGCGAATTATGAGTGTCGTTGACGAAGTAGCTAGCTTTGGCGATTTTGTACTAACCGGCGGTGAAATACCAGCCATGGCTATAACTGATGCCGTCACTAGGCTTCTACCGGGTGTTTTGGGCGGTGAAAAGTCGGCCGAAATTGAAAGTTTTGCGAATGGAACTAAGGTTTTAGAGTTTCCACAATATACAAGACCTGAAAATTATGAGGGCATGCGAGTGCCAAATGTACTATTGTCTGGCAATCACGCTGAAATTGCTAAATGGCGAAAAGAAAACCAAACCCTAAAACAAAATTGAAATTGTTTCCATCTAGAAAATTTATAAGAGCCGGATCTATTTGTCGTCGCGGTCTAGCAAGTAAAGACCTAGACAAAAAATTCCAATTCCGGCTAATCCAATAAGTGAGTCAGCGTCGCCTTTGCCAAGCATTGAGATGATGGTTATTGCTACGCCCATTGCCATAGCTACTCCTCGGAGCGCTAGGCCAAAAATTTCGTTCAGCTCTTTGTTCGATATTTTCTTCATATTATCTCCTAGAAATAATTATATACCCTAGTGTATAATAGTTAAAGCATTGGGGATTGGCCAAGCGGTAAGGCAATGGCGGACAGACG
>CAZHYM010000021.1:0-12025 GCA_964536785.1 uncultured Candidatus Saccharibacteria bacterium
TCAATAATTTGCGTATATAATCTTGTATTTGCGCTTGGTTACGTTTTCGCAAGAAGAAGGATTGAACGGTCATCATCTAGAATCAAAAAATATAAATATAAGTTATTTTTCAATCAACAAAAAAACTTCACCTCATTGTCAAAAGTAATATTAATTTTAAGCATATTATGCGTAGTCATTATTTATTTGTATATAGGTTCATTGGTAAAAACTTTAAATCCGTTTCTAATAATATCCAGAGTTGCCGGAAGTCTATCCGATTTAGGAGATGCTTATTTTAGCATGTATAGCCTATCTAAGAATAAATCTATATTCACTGAAATTTTATCTCGACTTGTGATTATGATTGCACCAGTTGTTTATTTCGTAATAGGGGTCGGGTCTTATTATTTTAGAGAGCTTAAAAGTAGTGCGAAAATCCTTGTTAGTGTTTTAATCATATTGATGCTGTTTCAATCTGCACTAAGTGGCCAAAATGTTGGAGTTTTTAGTTTGGTTGTCTTGGCAATGTCAACATTTTGGCTTAAATATGATAGAAATTCTAGAAGCAATAACAAAAAAACTGGGTACGTAAAATTTGGCGTTGCAGCATTACTAATTTTAGGTTTCTTGTTGTATTTCTCATCGACTATGCTGGGCCGATTGAAACCCGAAGGAAGGATTGAATATTTTTCTTATACGCCAATAGACCACTCTAATTGGACATTGGTCTCCACTCCAGAGCCACTAAAAAATATTGTTATAATGGGAATATTTTATATTTCATCCGGATACAAGGCTGTTGATTATTCTTTTGATTATAATTTTACTTCAACGTTTGGCTTAGGGAACGGGTTTTTTGCAATAAATGTTGGAAAAAAATTGCTGGATGGTGCAGATCCATTTCTACTAACATATCATCACAAAATGGATTGGCGTTGGCACTCAACAATAAATTGGCATACAGCATACTTGTGGTTCGCGAATGATGTTGGTTTAGCGGGAGTCGTACCACTTATGTTCATCCTGGGTTTTAGTTTTTATAAAGTCGTGTTTTTGTCTAGACAAAAGAATGTTTTTGCAATTGCAGTTTTGCCATTGTACATGAGCATGATTATATTTCTCCCTTGCAATAACTTAATTTTAGGTAACCCGGGTACAGCATTAGCCTTCATATTTCTTAATCTAGCGTTGTTTTTTTCGGTAAAGAGGTCTAAGTAGGGTGAAACTAGTTAGCCTTAGTAGTGGAATGAAGAAAATTATCTCGCTAATTTTCTCAAATCTACTTGTTGTTTTCCTTGGATTCGTTATCTCATTCGGTCTGCCAAAGGTATTGTCCTCTGTTGAGGACTATGGTTATTGGCAAATTTATTTATTTTATTCTAGTTATTGTGGCTTATTTCTTTTTGGACTTAACGATGGGATGAACTTAATTTATTCTGGTAAGAAATATTCGGACTTAGAAAAAACAAAATTTTCGTCATTTTTCTCAATTGTATTTGCTATGTCAATGTTTTTCAGCCTTATTGTAATTTTAGCATCATTAATTTTTATTCAAAATGAAGAATTGAGCTTTACTCTGGTTGCAGTTGGAATTAATATTTTCCTATTTAATATAGCTGGCTTTGCAATTCACTTGAACCAGATGACGTTAAGAATAAGGCAGTATAATATTCTATTGACATTAGAAAGAATACTATTCGTTTCATTGTTTCCAGTCTTTTTACTTCTCGGAAAAAATGATTTTCGTATGTATATGATTGTCAATTTGATAATCAGAGCGATTGTAGCTGTTTACGGATTATTCAGTATTAAGAGTGCGCTTAAATTAAGTTATATAAATTATGAGCAGGTTAGACTTGATAAGGAGTATATCAAGCAATGTTTTGCAGGAGGGTTTCCCATAACTATAGGAACTATATTTGCTATGGGGATAGTTACGTCAATCAGAATTGTGGTTGAGAGAAGCTTTAGTATTAGAGAATACGGACTTTTTTCGTTAGCGTTTGCAACCACTTCAATCGTCGTTCAAGCTGTTGCGGCATTGCCTTCCATTCTCTATCCTACATTGAAAAGGCTCTCGCTGAATGATGCCATTTTGCTCAGGAGTGATTTGAAATATGCAGTTGGAATTTTTAGCGGAGTTGGCTTGGTTGTTTCATTCTTTATTCCTACGCTAGTCAGATTGTATTTGCCTGCATATGCAGATATAGAAAAATATATATTCTTCGTATTTCCTTGGCTCATCTTTCAATCACAGTACGGGGTTACTCTAGAGGTATTTTACAGGCTTCTAAGGAAGGAAAGACTATTATTTGGAATAAATTTTATTAGTTTTTTGTTAATCATGCTTATCCAACTTGTCACAGCTTCGCTTTTGCCAGATATTAGGGCTATCTCACTTGTGGGATTGGTACTGCTTGCCGTTTGGGTTAGATTACTAGAAGATAGGCTATTTAATAAAGGATTTCTTAACCATAATAACTATTTTGTAGAAAATTTAGATCTTGTTTTTGTAATTTCGTATATGGCAGTCGCCCTAGCTCCTTTTGATATTTCTATGAAGATATTTATCTACTTATTAGTCAGTGTTGCTATTATAGGCGCCACAAAAGCTAACTTCTTAAAAATCCTGAAGCTAGCGAAGAAATCTGCTTGACTTGATCTCTTATAAAGATTATAATTCTTGTTAAGAAGCAGTGTAGCTTTGGTTTTTAATGTTCTTAAAAAGTGGCAAAATATAGAACAGACTAGAGCTAGGAATCCTTCGGCGCCGATTCTAACACTAAATGTAACAATGCGAGGAGATTAATAGTGGCTAAAGCTAAGCCTACTGTTCCAGAGCGCGTCTATTTTACCGAAAAAGACGACAACTTGGAAATCCCCAATCTTATCTCACACCAAATCAATTCTTGGCAAGATTTTGTCAAAGTTGGACTTGGTGAGATTTTTTCGGAAGTCAATCCGATAGAAGATTACACGGGGCAAAAATTATCATTAACTTTTAAGGATTATCATTTTGATGATCCAAAAATCACCGACCAGGAAGCCAAAGACAACAGCGTTACCTACGAGGCATCGCTACTAGCAAATGTTGAATTGGTCAACAAAGTATCTGGTGAGATAAAAGAGCAAGAAGTTTACTTGGGTGACTACCCATGGATGACTGAGCGCGGAAGTTTCATAATCAATGGAACTGAGCGCGTAGTTGTTTCACAGCTGATACGTTCAGCTGGAGTTTTCTTTACCGCTACTGAGTCCAACGACCAAAAGTATTTTGGCGCAAAGGTAATTCCAGGCCGAGGCGCTTGGCTTGAATTTGAGACTACAACTTCTGGTGCAATCTATGTAAAAATCGATCGACGACGTAAATTGCCGATTACCGGATTTTTACGCGCCATGGGTTATGGCACAAATAGAGAGATTAAGGCTTTGTTTGAAAAAGTTGACACTGGTGAAGTTAAATATATTGATGCAACTCTAGAAAAAGAAACTTCTCGAACCGCTTCTGAAGCGCTGATCGAGATGTTCCGCCGACTTCGCCCAGGTGATTTAGCTACTGTCGAGAATGCTCGAGGCATGATCGAGAAAATGTTCTATGACTTCAAGCGTTTTGATTATAGCCGCGTTGGCCGATATAAAATCAACAAGAGACTTGGGCTAGATGTTGAGAATAACGCCAAAAATCGCGTTTTCCAAATGAGCGATTTCGTTGAAATCGTCAAGGAAATCATCCGACTAAACAATGAGCAAGGTGAACCTGATGATATTGATTCACTAGCTAACCGCCGAGTTAAGCTAGTTGGAGAGCTTGTGGCTCGACAATTCCGCGTTGGTATCTTGCGTATGCAACGAAATATCATGGACCGAATGAGTATGGTTGACATGGCTAGCGTTACTCCAAGTCAGTTAATTAACGCTCGTCCAGTTGTGGCATCCGTTCGTGAGTTCTTTGCCAGTTCTCAGTTGTCACAGTTGATGGACGAGACGAACCCGCTAGCAGAGCTTTCTCACAAACGTCGTTTGAGTTCCATGGGACCTGGCGGTCTAACTAGGGAGCGAGCTGGATTTGAAGTCCGTGACGCTCATCCAACCCACTACGGACGTATCTGTGCTGTTGAAACACCAGAAGGTGGTGCAGTCGGACTTGTGCTTAACTTAGCTACTTATGCTCGAATTAATGACTATGGATTTATTGAAACTCCATACCTAGTTGTTAAAGACAGACAGGTTACTAGCGAAATCAGATATCTTGATGCCGATCAAGAGCAATATGAGATTATCGCTGATGCCGGTGCGAAACTTGATGATAATAAAAAGTTCATAAGCGACCGCGTTTCAGCTCGCCGAAATCTACAACCAGAGCAAGTTGATGCGTCAGAAGTTACTCTCATGGACGCTGCTCATCGCCAAATTCTAGGCTCGACTGCAGGTTTGGTTCCTTTCGTAGAAAAAGATCGCGTTGACCGCGCATTGACTGGTTCAAACATGCAACGGCAGGCTGTACCTCTAGTTATTCCTGAGGCGCCTATCGTAGGAACGGGTATCGAAGCTGAAGTCGCCGTAAACACTTCTCAATTAATTGTTGCCGAAGGAGCTGGTGAAGTCGTTCGTGCAGACGGTAAAATAGTTACTGTTAAATACAAAGATGGTACTAAAAACTACGAGTTAATTCATTTTGCAAAATCAAACGACGATCGTTCAATCAACCAAAAGGTAGTAGTAAATACTGGAGATAAAGTTAAAAAAGGAACTGTTCTAATCGAAGGCGCTTCTGTTCAAGCTGGAGAGCTTGCGCTAGGTCAAAACCTGCGTGTGGCATTTATGCCTTGGAACGGTTACAACATGGATGACGCAATCGTTTTGTCTGATCGCTTGATCAAAGACGATCGGCTAACAAGCATCAATATCAAAGACTACGTTGTTGAAGTTCGTGAAACTAAACTCGGTGATGAACAAACGACTCGAGATATCCCAAATGTTAGTGAATTTAGCCTTCGCCATCTGGATGAAGACGGCATAGTCCAAGTTGGATCTGAAGTAGCGGCTGGAGATGTTCTGGTCGGTAAGATTACGCCAAAAGGCGAGCAAGAGCTATCAAGCGAAGAAAGGCTATTACGAGCTATCTTCGGCGAAAAAGCTAAAGATGTTCGCGACACTTCAAAGCGCATGGACAATGCTGGAGGCGGTAAAGTCGTCGCCGTGCGTGTTTTCAAGCGTGAAGATGGTCATGATTTGAAAGCTGGTGTGCTCAAGCAAATTAAAATTTTTGTTGCTCAGAGTCGAAAGATTATGGTTGGTGATAAGCTAGCCGGTCGTCACGGTAACAAGGGTGTTATTGCGCGAATATTGGCTGAAGAAGATATGCCATTTACAGAAGACGGACGACCAGTTGATGTGGTCTTGAACCCATTGGGTGTTCCATCTCGTTTGAACCTAGGTCAGTTGTTTGAAACGCACCTTGGTTTGGCTGCTGAAGCTTTAGGCTATAAGGCTGCAACGGTATCTTATAATGGTGTAACAGATGAAGCTATCTCTTCAGAGCTTGAAAAAGCTGGCTTTGCAAGAGACGGTAAGCACGTTCTTTACGATGGAACAACTGGTGAGCCGTTTGAGCAAAGAGTTACTGTCGGTATCATGCATATGCTTAAATTGCATCACATGGTTTCAGATAAGATTCATGCTCGGTCAACCGGTCCATACACTCGAGTGACACAACAGCCGCTGGGCGGTAAAGCTCAAAACGGTGGCCAGCGTTTTGGAGAGATGGAAGTTTGGGCGCTTGAAGCTTATGGCGCAGCAAATATGCTCCAAGAAATGTTGACAATTAAGTCAGATGACGTCTTTGGACGCGCTAAGGCTTACGAATCAATAATCAAGGGAGAGAAGATCGTTGGTCCTAAGATTCCTGAAAGCTTTAACGTCTTAGTTAAAGAGTTACAAGGACTTGGCCTAAAGGTAGATTTAATTAATACTACGGAAGACAAAGCTTTTGATGCCGAAGAGGTGATTGCTACAGTCGAAGAAACAGTTAACGGAGATTACAAAATTGAAGATGCTGGAATTGAAGACGAAGAGCTAGCTAAAGAGACCGAAGATATGTCTATCGAAGGAATTGATTTAGACGAAACAATAAATGAAGGTGAGGAAGAATAATATGGCTAGGTTTAACCCTAATGACAAAGACGTTGATTTCAACGCAGTTAGACTAGCAGTCGCTTCTCCTGATGACATCCTGAAGTGGAGCTACGGTGAAGTTACTAAGCCTGAGACGATTAACTATCGCACTCAGAAACCTGAACGTGATGGTTTGTTTTGCGAAAGGATTTTCGGTCCGATCAAAGATATCAACCCTCATGACAGTAAATTAAAAGGTGTCCGTTCTCGAGAGGCTGCGATTGATAAGAATGGTGAAGTTGTCACAAAATCAGTTGTGCGTCGAGAACGTATGGGACATATTGAGCTAGCTAGCCCAGTGGCACATATCTGGTTCATGAGAGGGACTCCTAGCGCAATGAGTTTGCTACTAGGTATGACGGTTCGCAATATCGAACGAATTGTTTATTTTGCTAGTTATGTAATCTTAAACGTTGACGAAGAAAAACGAGATCAAATGCTTAAAGATCTTGAAGCTACGACTGTGGCAGCTAGAGCAGCAATTAAAATACGTTATGAAAAACAAGCTGAAACTGAGACTGAAAAAGACATCAAGGAACTTGCTAAAGAGCAATCAAAAGAGCTCGAAGAGCTTGAAAATGACTATCGAGAACGCAAGAAATTACTAGAAAGCCTAACCAAAGGCGCGTTGGTGAGCGAAGTAGATTTTCGCAATTTGCCTGAAGAGGTAGAAGAGTTAATCGAAGTTGGTATGGGCGGTAAAGCTATTAAGCAATTGCTTGATGGCGTCAACTTGGAGCAATTAATTGCTGATTTGACTAAAGAAGCTGAACAAGCTAAAGGTCAACGACACAAGAAAATTCTAAAACGACTCAAAGTTCTAGAAGGAATGCAAAATGCTGGAATCAAACCAAGCAGTTTGACAATTTCTATTCTGCCAGTTATCCCTCCAGATCTAAGGCCAATGGTTGAGCTTACTGGTGGACGATTTGCCACATCTGACTTGAATGACTTATACCGACGTGTCATCAATCGCAACAATCGACTCAAAAAGCTGCTTGGTCTAAATGCGCCTGAAGTTATTTGTCGAAATGAAATGCGTATGTTGCAGGAGGCTATCGATTCTCTAATCGATAACGCTGCGGCTAGAGGTAATCGTGCTGCATCTTCAACTGGCGGTCGACGCAAGTTGAAATCTCTAAGTGATATGCTCAAAGGCAAGCAAGGTCGCTTCCGTCAGAACCTTCTCGGTAAACGAGTTGATTATTCTGGTCGATCCGTTATCGTTGTTGGACCTGAGCTTAAGATTCACCAATGTGGTTTGCCTAAACAAATGGCACTTGAATTGTTCAAACCGTTTGTTATCTCATGGCTAATTAGAAATGAGCACGCGCATAATATCCGATCGGCGACTAGACTTATCGAAGCTGGCGAAGCTTCTGTCTGGGATGCACTTGACGATGTGATTGTAGATAAGTATGTGCTTCTAAACCGCGCACCGACGCTTCACCGTTTAGGCGTTTTGGCCTTTCAGCCCGTGCTAATCAACGGCAAAGCGATTCGCTTGCATCCATTAGTAGCTAGCGGTTTCAACGCTGACTATGATGGAGATCAGATGGCGGTTCATTTACCTCTATCTGACAAAGCTCAAAAAGAGGCTCGTGAGTTAATGACTGCTCAGAAGAATTTGCTAAAGCCATCCGATGGCGCACCAGTTCTTAATATGGGTCAGGACGTTGTTTTGGGTAATTATTACTTAACCTATGAAAAGCCTTCGCTTAAAGATGACAAACGAAAAGCTTTCGCGTCAGTCTACGAAGCTGAGGCTGCTTACGAGAATGGTTACATTAAATTACAATCACCAATCAGAGTTTTTGCAAAAGGTGAAATCCGAGATACGACTCTAGGTCGAGTTTACTTCAATGAAGTCCTGCCAAAGGATTTTCCATATCAGGATGAGCCTCAGAGCAAAAAGCAATTGAAAAAAGTTTTAGCAAAAATTTATGACAATTACGGTCCTGAAATGACGACGACCATTGCTGATAATTTGAAGGATATTGCCTTTAAATATGCAACAATTGGTGCTGTTTCTGCCGGAAAAGATGACTATGTTTATTTCGAGGAAATCGATGAGTTCATTAAAGACGGCGATGAGAAAACCGCTTTAATTTCCGAACAATTAGACGAAGGTTTAATTACAGAAGAAGAGCGATATAACTTAACAGTTAGCTCATGGCGCGCAGTTGACAAGCGAGTTACTGAGTTCTTGCAGGACAAAATGAAACAAGCTGACACCTCACTCGGTATGATGATTAGTTCTGGCGCTCGTGGTGATATTTCTCACGTTAAATTGTCGAGTGCGATGGTCGGTATCATGGTTGATGCTACTAACCATGAGATTGAGCTTCCAATTAAATCAAGTTTCCACGAAGGGTTGAGCGCTCTTGAAGCCTTTATCGCTACTCGTGGTGCGCGTAAGGGCCTTGTCGATACCGCGCTTAAGACGGCTGACTCTGGTTACCTAACTAGACGTTTGGTTGATGTTGCTCAGGATATCTTTACGACAGAGGAAGAAAATGCTGACGTTGAGGATCCAGGATTTGCAATTTATCGATCAGAATCAGAAGAAACGATGATTGAATTCGGAAAACGGTTGTACGGTCGTTATACAGCTGAGGACGTTAAAGGGTACATCAAGAAGGGTGAGCTTATCACTAAAGACGTGGCTGATGCTATCGAAAAAGACGAAGAAATCTCTTCGGTTAAGATCCAAAGCGTTCTATCGGCTAAAACTTTGAAGGGAATTCCTCGAAAGAGTTATGGTATCGACATGTCGACCGGTAGATTGGTTGGCAAATATCAACCAGTTGGTGTCATAGCGGCCCAATCACTTGGTGAGCCAGGTACGCAGCTGACCTTGAACACCTTCCACAAATCTGGTGTTGCCGGTGGTGATATCACCCAAGGTTTGCCACGTGTTGAGGAGCTTGTAGAAGCCAGGACGCCTAAAGGCCAGGCCTTTGTCAGTGAAATTGCTGGTGAAGTTGATATTTGGGAAGAAGAGAACAAATATATAGTTCAAGTTAAGCCACTGGCTGGAAAAGTTGAAAAATTATCCCTCTCTGGACTTAAAGCAAAGGTAAAAACTGGCTCAGAGGTGTCGATTGGAGATGTCTTAGCTAGTGATGCTGACGGCAAAAACCCAGTTACGGCGCCATTTGACGGTAAAGTCGAAGTGACCAAAGACACAATCGTTGTCGTTAGTGGCGTTGGTGCACCAGCTCGATATGAAATTCCTGGAGCTATGCAACTTGTTGTTCGCTCAGGCGATACAGTGGAAGCTGGCGATAGGTTGACTATTGGTTCCCTGAACTTGCATGACCTCATGCGTCTCAAAGGCACTGAAGCAACTCAACGTTACATTATCAATGAAGTGCTACGCATCTATGCCGCTCAGGGTCAAGACGTGGCCGACAAGCATCTTGAAATTATCGTCAAGCAAATGTTTAGTCGAGTTCAAGTCGAAGATTCTGGTGACTCAAGCTTTGTAACTGGAGATATTGTCTCTAAAGCAGCGGTAGTTGACTCCAATGAGGAATTAGCAAAAGCCGGTAAGAAGTTAGTTGTTTACAAGCAATTGCTACTTGGAATTACCAAGGTTTCAATTTGGAGCGATAGCTTCTTGTCTGCTGCTTCCTTCCAAGACACAACACGTGTTTTGATCAATGCCGCAACTTCTGGCCGAATTGACTACCTCCAAGGCCTAAAGGAAAATGTGATTATTGGTCACAAGATTCCCGTTGGAACTGGAATGGACTCACCGGACGATGGGGATGAAACTGTAGAAGTTGAGCCTAATGATTTGCCTGGTTCTGATGAAATCGAGGGCAGAACGGATCAGGCTTTTTCAAGCGACGATATTGACGAAGAGTCAATAATCGATGAGCTCGAAAGTCAAGCCGTAGAAGGCGAAGACGAATAGGCTTACTCTATTCACAAAAAAGAGCTTGAATTTCAGGCTCTTTTTTGATATAATTACTAAAGAGTTTCCTCTTTTTGAGTAAAAAAGCTTAGGTGTAGGCTTTTTTAATGTCAAAAAGAACAGATGTCTAACGGGGATGCTGCCCCATAGATATCGTCTAATCAATAACTACAATAGGAGCATATTTTTAATGCCGACAATTAATCAATTGGTTCGAAAGCCAAGAAAAACTGTTGCCAAAAAGTCAAAGGCACCAGCACTTGGACGAATTCAAAATACTTTAAAAACAAAGTATTACAATCAAGCTTCTCCGTTTAAACGCGGTGTTTGTTTGAAGGTTACAACTAAAACGCCTAAAAAGCCTAACTCAGCACTTCGAAAAGTAGCACGTGTCCGTTTAACTAACGGTCATGAAGTTTGGGCATATATTGGTGGCGAAGGTCACAACCTGCAAGAGCACGCAGTAGTGCTTGTTCGAGGTGGACGTGTGCCGGATCTTCCAGGTGTTAGATATCATATTGTTCGTGGCACTCTTGATCTCCAAGGTGTTGCTGATCGTAAACGCGGCCGAAGTAAGTACGGCGCAAAGAAGGGTAAATAATCATGCCTCGTAAGAAAACTACTAAATTACAACGAACTGTTAAGCCTGATCGGAAATACGACAGTCCTTTAGTTCAAAGATTAATTAATAAATCTATGCTTGATGGTAAAAAATCAGTCGCTGAGACTGCTGTTTATCATGCTCTAGAAATGGCTGCTCGAACCTTAAAGAGCGAAGACCCGCTTGAGATTTTTGAAAAAGCTCTTAAGAATATATCTCCAAACTTTGAAGTTCGTTCAACTCGAGTTGGTGGCGCTAACTACCAAATTCCTTTCCCAATTCAAGGACATCGACAAAATCACTTTGCGTTCACTTGGTTGGTGCAAGCAGCTAGAGCTCGCTCTGGTATGCCATACGAAAAGCGATTGGGATTAGAAATTGTTGACGCTTACAATGAAACTGGATCAGCATTTAAGAAAAAAGAAGACACTCACAAGATGGCTGAGGCTAACCGAGCATTTGCTCACTTTGCGAGGAAGTAAATTAAATGGCTGAAAAGAAATATCCGTTAAAAGATTTTAGAAATGTTGGAATTATCGCGCATATTGACGCTGGTAAAACTACAACTACAGAGGGCATCCTGTACCGAACTGGTATGAATCATAAAATTGGAACCGTTCGCGGTGATGATGGTGGTGCAACAACCGACTGGATGGAGCAAGAAAAAGAGCGAGGCATAACTATCACCTCAGCTGCTGTGACTTGTTTCTGGAAAGGCCATAAGATTAACATTATCGATACGCCAGGACATATCGACTTTACTGCTGAGGTTGAACGCTCACTTCGAGTTCTTGACGGTGCTGTAACTGTTTTTGACGGTAAGATGGGTGTAGAGGCTCAGTCTGAAACTGTTTGGCGCCAAGCTAACAAATATGGCGTTCCTCGTGTCTGTTTTGTAAACAAAATCAACCAAATTGGTGGCGATTTTTATAAATCCCTAGAGAGCATTCGCCGAAGATTAAGTAAGAATGCTATGCCTATACATCTGCCAATCGGGTTTGAAAAAGACATCAATGGCGTTGTTGACCTGATTGATATGAAAGCCTACACATACAAGGATTTCGCAGATCACGAATTGATTCAAGGTGAAATTCCGGCTGACATGGTGGAGAAAGCAAAAGAGGCGCGCAACCAATTAGTTGAAGCAGCAGTAGAAGCTGATGACGCTTTGATGGAGCGATTCTTTGAACAAGGTCCTGATTCGATTACTATTGACGAACTTAAATCTGCATTACGAAAGCGGGTTCTAAAAGGTGATTTCTTCCTCGTAACCGGGGGTGATGGCCGTGGTGTGATTGTTGAAAAAGTCCTCGACCTAATGGTTGATTACCTGCCAAGCCCACTAG
>CAZHYM010000022.1:0-7818 GCA_964536785.1 uncultured Candidatus Saccharibacteria bacterium
ACGCCTCCCTGTCACGGAGGAGACCGCCGGTTCGAATCCGGTCGGACCCGCCAAATAACAATCTCAATTTATATAACCAAAATCACTAAACCGATTTGGTTATTTTTGTTTGGCGATGTCTATGTAGTAGTCTACTTTACCATCGCTTTTCAGCTGAGCAACTCTTTTATTAAATTCCAAAAACGGCATTTTGATTAGTTGGTAATTAACAACTTCATCATTCTTCGAAATTAATTTCATAATATAATATCCATCCAGAGATTCAGAAATATAGGGTTCGGAAATTTCTCCAATCTTTAACCCTAGCGCCTTCTTAGTATTGCCGCCGTCACTATTTTGGGCATTAACAGCACCTGAATCCATAAATTCAACGCCACTCTCTCGATACTCGGTCGCTACTTTAGTCAAGTCGGCTTCGGTTTTAGTCTTAGCATATACTGCATAAGCAGTATCCTTCGCCTGGCCGTCGATAGCGACCGAAACCTTCTGCAATAACAAAGGATTATAAATCAATACTCGCTTATACTCAGTAGGATTTAGGCCGTAGTATTCGTTTACAACATAGTTGAAAGCTGACAGTGACATAATCCCTCGATCGTATTTTAAACGCTCCTCTAGCTCTTTATCTACTTCTTCGTCAGTTATCTTTATTCCTTGTTCATTTGCAATCTGCCGAGCATAGGCTAATTTTATGGCATTTTCCAATGATTGGTTTTTAAATTCAGAACTAACTGACTTAAACTCTTCATCGCTTGCTCTAGCATTTTCTTTGGTGCTGTAGTAATGTACAGAACTTCGAAATTGCGCTAAATAATCACTGTACAAAGCATAGCTCTTGTCTATTTTTGCAACTGGAAGCGGCACAAAACGCGATATCTTATAAGTAACGAGATCGGTGGTCTGGGCTTTATACAATCCGAAAAGCAATAATCCAAATGCCAATAAAGATACAAAGGCAACGATTACGATCGCATGTATCACTAGCTTATGGCGTTCATACTGGAGTGGGTATTTAAACTTTTTACCGCTAGCAATAATTTCATCACGATGTTGAGCTATTGTTTTATTGGTGATCTTTGACTTCTTCTTAGATTCACTTCTCTTGATAAATCCCCTAATTTTCATCTATCCCCTTGTCTATTAATAGGTTTTGAAGTCTATTATATAAATCCGTAGAACGTGCAACGCCCTTAATCTCAAGATCTCCGCCAATAATCTGTAGACGCAGAGTCGGGATCTTTACTAATTCCTGCCAAATATTATTGCTACCATAGCTTATATGCTCAATATCCGAAAGCTTTACATCCATCACTGATTTCCTGAACAAAGATTTCTGATTTACAAATTTCAATCTCTGATTAGTGAGAATATAATAAGTAAACCACCAAGGCAGGAATTTGCTTAGCAATACAAAAAGCGAAACAACAAATGAAAAGGCAAAAAAATACAGTATATAGACGTTTAAGTCATTGCTGAAAGCTAATAAGGTTAAAATTAACAAGAAAACAGGCACCGTTACATAAACTAGCACCAAACTAAAGTGTCTGCGATAAACATCGACAACCTTCTCGCCATCATTTTGACCTTCAAATAAATCTCTATTCATATTTTTCTAAATCTGGTGCCCTGGGCAGGAGTTGAACCTACAACCTTATCCTTAGGACGGATCTGCTCTATCCAGTTGAGCTACCAAGGCATCAGAATAATTATACCACTAACTAGTTTATACTTCCCTATCTAGTATATTTCTCATTCAAGTCTTCGTAATCAAAAATTTCTTGTTCACAGAACCAATGGCTAATTTCTTTCTTTGCTTCTGACAGGTTGCCAGAAGCATGGATTAAATTAGGCGTGCTCTTTTTTCGAGGACCGGCATAGCCAAAACTAATATGAGAATAATCGCCTCTGATAGTGCCAGGTAGTGCCTCACGAGGCTCGGTAGCCCCAACGATTTTCCTAACTACTGGCACTGCCTCTACCCCCTCAAGAACCATTGCAACAACAGGTCCTTGAATCATAAACTCTAAAGTAATGTCAAAAGCTTCTTGCCCACGACGAGTAATCATCTTACCAATATCTTCATAATGTTTGTAAAAGTGCTCCTTTGTCGGGTGTGCCATTTTAATAGCAACTATCTTGAGGCCTACCCTCTCGAACCTAGTTATTATTTCACCCATGATTCCTCTCTGTACGGCATCGGGTTTGAACAAAATTAGTGTTCGCTGAACTTCTCCGTTCAGATCTGGATTTGTCTCTGGTGCTACTCGATAATCATTCTTCATCATCATCTCCTTTTTGTATATTGTACCAAATGGCAATGACATAAAACAATTTCTTTCATATATAATGAAGTTATGTACATATCTGATTACCAAAATGATTTTATCGAACATATGGAAGTTGAGCGCGGAGTTTCAGCTCATACCGCCCGTAACTACCGCCTCTACATCGACAGACTTGTTGAATTTGCTGGCGATATCAAAGTATCGGATATAAATAATGAACTAGTCCGCAAGTATCGACTATGGTTAAACCGATTTGTAAACTTTAACGGAGATGACCTCTCTCCTCTGACTCAAAGCTACCATCTGATTGCTCTAAGGAACTTTTTGAAGTACTTGCAGGAAAGAGATATTTCATCACTTGAGCCAACAAAAGTACGTCTACCTAAAACAGCCAGAAAACAAGTAAGCTTTCTATACACCGATGAAATAAAAAGAATACTTGACGAGATTGACCTTAGCTCAAATACTAGCCTTCGAGACAAAGCAATCGTCGAACTATTGTTTTCGTCTGGCTTACGAGTTTCAGAGCTCGTTAACTTGAATAGAGACAATGTAAACACGAAACGACGTGAGTTCGTGGTTAGAGGCAAAGGTTCAAAAGACCGACCAATCTTTATAAGTGAAGAAGCGGCTGATTCTCTAGACTTGTATTTAGATAGTAGAACTGACAATCTAAAACCATTATTTATCAACACGAGTCGCAATACCGGCTATGAAGACAATAATTCTGGAGATTATAGACGAATAACGGCCAGAAGCGTGCAAAGGATTATATCAAAATACTCTAAGCTGGCAGGTATCACCAAAAAAGTTAGTCCTCACACCATGCGTCACTCATTTGCGACAGACCTTCTCATCAATGGTGCGGATATTCGTAGCGTCCAAAGCATGCTAGGACACAGTAGTATTGCTACAACTCAGATCTATACTCACGTCACGGATGCCCATTTAAAAGAAGTCTTCGATAAATTTCACAGTCAAGACAAAAACTAATTGGCGCCTACATTACAATTTGCGGCATCACCAAAGTCAACACTATCACCAACTGTGACTTTTTTACAAAAATCCCCTTTGCCAATCTCAACCGCCGACGTTGGATATGGTGCGCCCGCATCAGGGATCGGCTCTACTCTGGCAATTACTCGTCGAAATATGTCGTTAGCGCGTCCGTTAGAGTCAATTTCTGGTTGAACGCCATCGAAATAGACTGGGTTACCTGCTGAATTAAGCATCTCTACCTTAAAATTAGCTTTCGATGAATAGCGCTTAGCTATCCTTAAATAGTGCCAACTAGTGTTTGAATCGGTAATCGGCGCAGGCAATTCGATAGTCTGAGTACAGGCAAAACCACTAGCTCCAGCGAAAGTTGGATCGCATTTAGTCTTTACAATCACTGCCTCTTTGTTGGAACCACCTCTAGTGTCAAGAGAAAACGTTGCTAAGTCGTTGACGTCGCTTAGAGGGTAAAGATATAGTTGCCACGAGCTTCGATCGGCGATTGGACTATTTATATCATATTTCGATAAATTATCAGCCAGTTTAAAGTAATTAGCAATAATGACCGGCGGAGTATTATTTTTCATCCATTCAGTGTCGGTCTTAAAATACATTCCATCAGTCGGATTCGGGCTTAGAGTAACTGGGTTACTAGAGTTTTCTAAATCAGATTGATTATACCAAGATATTCGTAAGCTTTTGATTGTTTCCCCGGCTTTAGCTTTTAAGGGAACCGTAAATTGATGGCCAGGTTTTGACATTTCCCCAACGTAGTCAAGCGTATTAAGTTTGATTTTGACACAAGTATAGTACTGATTAGCGTCTGCGATCTTATAGTCGGACCCGCTAGTTGGCTTCGCCTCACCAAGCAACGAGCTAATGGCATCACAATCTTCTCCGCTCAATGAATCGGCTAACTTTTTTGTACACTCATCGGTACCTGGTGAATTTAGACAATCTTTGTAGAATCTTACTATGGCTCGCTTTGCGTCTTCAACACCAGCTAATGCCGAATCATAGGCACTCTGTGACAGATCAGAGTTAGTGGCTCGTTGTTGATCTTTAATCATCAACCTAGCAAAACTTAACGTGATTAGGCCTAACAGAAGAGCGGTAAAAACGACGATAAAGATTGAAGCTAAACCTTTTTTAAAATTTATATTAGATTTCATCATTTTATTGACCTCACTGTTAATTCAAATTTATTTATTGCACAATATTCAAAATCATCTCCGGGCTGGCAACTGTTGTTTGCTGTATTTATCAGTTTATAGCTATTAAAAGTTCCGAGCACGAATTGAATAACTGTAATTTTTTCACCCGTAACGGGATTGATTAATGGTGTTAAAATCTTTAAATCCTGGATTGCCAGGTCATCATCACCTGGCTTTATTAACTCAACAATCGTATTGTCACGAACTATTGTCTTCTGCAATTTTCCATCTTTAGCATCATCACAAATTTTCATAGAGGAATCAGGAACTTTTATCAGCCTAATTATATTTGCCCGGTCAGAAGGCTCAAAACCATAATAGGCAATTAGGTCATCTGTCGTACCCGAGATAATATCGCCTTTGTTCCAGACGTAACTATAATTGCCTAGACACATTGCTCCGTAACTTTTTGTTGGTTCATTTTCAATCCGCACTGCTCCTAGACTTGGGGAATTAACAATAGTTGCATGAAAATCATCGCTGATGGATTGGCCTACGCGATTGACGGACTTTAGAATTACGCCCTTTTGATAAACTGATATAACTTGATTTGTAACAATTGCTATACCGATAATTAAGATGGATAGAAAGACCATAGAAAGCATGGTTTCAACAATTGTGAATCCCTTTTTTTGGTTTAAACTGGAACTACTTAAAATCATACAGCCTCACTACCGTCTCGATTACATTTGGGACTGAACCAGAAATGCTTGGCCAGCAAGCTCTGATATAAAAATCGTAATAGCCCTTGTTGGAAGCAGTGCCGGCCGTCTTAATTCCTTCCACCCATATACCCTCGGCTGATTTTAGATTTGTAGATAGATTAATCATATTACTGTCTTCTTCTGCTCCTTCATAAATTAGTCTGGAATAATTAGTAGCAGGCTTTAACAAAGGCGAAGCCGTTATCGTCAAAGCTGAATCTCTTGGGTTAAGCACAAAGGCCTTGGGATTAACTGAGTCAATTGATTTGCAACTCGAGCCCTGGATTAATCCTGAGCTTGCTTCAGGAGCCGTGTCCTTAACTCGATCGGTCGTAATTTTACTCCAGGTATCATAAGTGCTTGAAGTAGTTTTATCAGATGCAAAATCACTGATGGCCGCTGAGTGGAGATACCTTAGCGCCTCAGCTTGGGCATTAATCTGAGCTCGAACTAAATTTATCTCTAAAGCGGTTTGAGTCTTAGCCATCCCCTGCCTCATAATCAAAATAGAAGATATTGCTATAAAACCAAAAATCGCAAAAGCAAAAACAGCTTCCACAATTGTATCGCCTTTTTTTGTTTTAATTAACATTTTACCGGCTCCACTCCATTAACAGCTTGATCTAAAGGCGCTATCTCAACTCCACTTGAATTAGAAGCGTTAGGTCTAATCACTACGGCTCTGATGTTATTGAAACTAACGCCCTTAGGATGTATACAAAGCTCAGTAGTATTTTTCAAATTCTGATCAGTCATTAAAGAACTGAACGCAAAACCATTGGTTGCGTGAGTGGCTATGGAACTTGACATCGAGTAAGTCTTAACCGAACCATTTATTGGCGATTTAATTATAGCTATTGTTACTTGAGCTGGATTAGAACTTAAAGGCGGCTTGACTGATGCCTCCCAAGGTAACTCGTAAGACTCCTGCTCAAAACCAACAGTAGATAGAAGTACGTCAGAAGACGAATATAAAGCGCTATCGGTAACAGATGGGTCTGCTGTAATACTCTCCGTTAGCTTATGCTCTCTGATTAAAATCCGATCAACTGTCAGTGTCGTGTCTCCATCTCCTTCAACTTCTAATATCCTAATTAAAAAGCCAATCATAAAACAACCAGTACGGCCTCGATCTTTGTAGCTTTCATCAGATCCCGAGCCACAATAGTCACTTCTAGCTAAATTACCTATCGATAGACTGTCTAGCTGATCATATTTGGTTTGCAAAAAATCCCGAAATGAATTAATGCTATCGTTGTACCTCTGATTAGTTATTGAGGCTTGAGAATAGACTATGATTGCTATAGCCAGAGCAGAAGTAGTGGCCATAACTAAAATTACTTCAATTATCGTAAAGCCTAAAGTTTTAACTCTGGTACTCATTGAGATAATTATAGCACAAGCAATTTAATTATTACATCAAAATTCTATCACGGGGATTATTAAATCTTGAGCAAAAAAACAGATGTAAAAGCCCAATATGAGCAGCGGGCCAAGAGCGACTTGAGTGCTTGGAGTGACTTTCTTGTTTAGTAAACCAGGTAGAACAAAAATCAAACCAATTAAATTAGCCAGAAACAAGCCGATAAATGCAAGGCGCCAATCTCCTAGCACAAGCCCCAAAGCAAAACCTAAATATCCGTCACCGTCACCAACCCAAGCGCCTTTTGACAGATAGTATAAAATAAAATAAATTCCACCGAGCACTAAAGCCGATAAAACAGCTGCTGGAAAATTAAATGTCATAGCAAAGACAGCGCCTAAACCAATCAACGCATACAATAGCACACTTGGCAACTCTTGCCACTTGAGATCATATAAAAACAGAGCCATTGAGCACAAAACAAAAGAAAACCAGATTGATAGTCTGAATAAATTAAGCAGCGCTAAACCATCACCGAAAGGCCAGAAAACAAAAGTAAGTGCAAAAATTAAACCCACAAAAATTTCAGAAAATAACTCTGAAAAACCAATTGATTTTTTGCATTTACGACACTTACCGCAGATAGCAAGCCAGCTCACGATCGGGATTAAGTCGTACCACTTTAATCTATAACCACAGTTTAAACATCTAGAATAATCGTTTAGTGCACTAAGACTTTTAGACTCCCCTTGCTCAAGTTGCTTGATTCGCCAGACGCTGGCCATCAGGTAAGACCCTGCGATAGCACCCAGCCCAAATAGTATAATAATTGGCATAATCATTGTAGATAAATTATACACAAAAAAGAGGCCTTGATGGCCTCTTTTTGATAAATACTTATCGAACTATTGGTTATCCTGACAGAAAAAGCCAGAACCTTCAAGTTTAATACGAACAGCAACTACGCGATTGCCTAGGCTTGTCCCTGTAGTGAAAGACTCACCGCTACACTTTTGGCCAACAACATATGCCATCTGAGCAGTAGTTGGAACAGTAGCTGCAGCAACAAATTGGTAGCCATTTCCTGTTTGAGGATCGTTGAATTCACCTGAGCTTTCCTTTAGGTATCCATCAGAAAAAGCCGTAGCATTCATTGCAGCGATATCAGCTGGAACAGCTCCACGATTGTTGGTTTGGTATTGCTGTAACTGAGCCATCACGCGGCTAACGTCTTGCCTACGCTGAGTGTCTCGTTG
>CAZHYM010000022.1:7918-11982 GCA_964536785.1 uncultured Candidatus Saccharibacteria bacterium
ACCATACCGCCCGCCACAATGCCCAGAACCACCATCAAAATTGGCTCAATTGCGGTTGATATGGCTTTAATTTCATCATCTAGCTCATCCTCGTAAACTTGAGCAGTTTTGCCCATCATCTCATCTATTCGACCAGATTGCTCACCAATATTAATCATTTGAGGGACTAGTGGCAATATATAATCTTGTTCCTTGAGAGATGCCGAAAGCGGTTTGCCACTTTTGACTTTCTCAGAAGCCGCTCTGATGCCTTTTTCAATCGTTGAATTGTTAACCGCTTCAGCCGATATATCTAACATGTCAAGCATTGGAACGCCACTTATCAGCAAGGTTTGAGCCGTACGGGTAAACCGAGCCATGTATAACTTTCTAAACATATTCTTAAAAACTGGCACATTTAACTTAAATTTGTCCATTGACTCACGACCCGGATCGGTCTTAAGCCATTGCATGAAAAAATATACACCTGCCGCTAGACCAATAATCAGTAGATACCAAAATTTTATCAACACGTCAGTTATCGTAACCATCATCATAGTCAAAAATGGCAACTCCTGGTTCATGTCTTCGTATAAAGTTTTTACTTGAGGCACAACCGTAAAAAGCATAAAACCAATTACGGCTGAAATCACTAACAAAACAATTACAGGATAAGTTAAGGCTCCTTTAATCTTGCTCATCATTTGAGCATCTTTTTCCTGCTGATTTGCAATCCGTTGCATAGACTCATCTAATGTTCCTGAGGCCTCCCCTGATTTGATAAGTGCTAAATACAATTTGTCAAAAACATCGGGATACTTGCTAAATGAATCAGCTAAAGTATGACCAGCTTCAACCGACGCTATAATATCGCCAACTACAGTCTTCAGCTTTTTATTGGTTGTTTGCTCAAACACAGTGTATAAACCCTGGGCAAGAGGTAAACCAGCACTTATGAGTGTGGACAACTGTCTTGTAAAAATAAGCTTATCTTTTAGCGTTATGCGGTCAGTAAATTTCGCAAAAAAAGAACCAGCTTCACTTTCTTCTTTGATAGACGCAGGAATCAAACCTTGCTCAAGCAAAGTTTTACCGGCCGCCCTTTCACTGTCAGCTTTTAGGCTACCACTAACCATTTTATTGGTAGTGTTATCTCTGGCTTGATATATAAAAGTAGGCATTTAGTTTACCCCCTCACCAACCTATTAAATTCATTCATATCAACTGCGTAGTTTCTAGCTTCATCATAAGTTATAACGCCAGTCTGAACGAGCTTAACTAATGTCCTATCCATTGTTTGCATCCCCTGATCAGCTCCAGTTTGGATAACTGCATCGAGCTGATGAGTTTTGCCCTCTCGAATAATATTCCTAACTGCCGAATTTGCGATTAAAACCTCAGCTGCCACTACGCGTCCGCCACCAATCGCAGGAACTAAGCGTTGAGAGCAAATGCCTTGAAGCATATTTGCCAGCTGAGATCTGATTTGTGGTTGTTGATGTGGCGGGAAAACGTCTATCATACGATCAATCGATTGAGCGGCGGAATTAGTGTGCAACGTCGCAAAAACTAAATGTCCCGTTTCGGCAATTGTAATCGCGGCTGAAATAGTCTCTAGATCACGCATCTCACCAATTAGCACCACGTCTGGATCTTGACGCAAACTAGATCTAAGCGCCGCAGAAAATGAATAGGTATCATAATGAACTTCTCGTTGCACGACAACTGATTTTTTGGACTTATGAGTAAATTCGATTGGGTCTTCGATGGTAATAATATGTTGAGATCGTTCGGAATTAATTTTATCCACTAAAGCCGCTAGTGTAGTTGATTTGCCAGAGCCCGTCGGACCAGTAACCAAGACTAATCCTCGAGGAAAGTCAGCAAATGTGGTAACAATAGGCGGCATGCCTAGCTCAGAAACTGTCTTAATGTCGCTTGGAATTGCACGTAAAGCGGCCGCTAAATTGCCTCTCTCGTGAAAGGCGTTGACTCGAAAACGCATCAAATCACCAAAAGAGAAGGAGAAATCAAATTCTTTGTCTTTCAGCAAAATTTGTTGTTGGCCTTCATCTAATATCGCAAAGATTAAAGCCTCTACTGTCTGATCATTTAATACTGGCATATTAGGAATTGGTTGAAGCGAACCATCTACTCTCAGCATTGGAGGTAGGCCAACTTGTAAATGCAAGTCCGAAGCCTTGGCCCGAACAACATGTTCTAATAACGTTTCTATTTTTAAATTTGTTTCTGTCATATCTCTCCTTTATTATGCCATATCCGATGCAACTCGGTTGACCTCCTCTAATGTTGTTAATCCCTGTAACGCTTTTAGGAATCCATCCTGCTTTAAGGTAATCATACCTTGTTCAACTGCGAGTTTCTGTATCTCAGCGCTAGTAGCTCGCTTGACGATCAATGACTGTATCTCTTCGGTAATATCCATAACTTCATAAAGTCCGACTCGTCCAGCAAATCCGCCTGGATTTTTCTTTGAGTCAACGCCTCTAGTTAAAGTATAGGACTTTTGGCTAGACAAAGGTAAATTCTCATAACCTAAATCGGCAGAAACTTTAGCTACTTCTTCAACTGACTTAGGCAGTAAATGCCCAACTGTAGCTTTTATCGACTCAGTCTCTAGATCTGAAGATTGATACGTTTGCTTATCTTTGCCAATTCGCCTGACCAAGCGCTGCCCAATAACAGTGTTAACGGTTGAAGCCATAAGATAAGGTTCGATGCCCATATCTAATAGTCTAGGCAAAACTCCAGCCGCAGAATTGGTGTGCAAGGTTGAAAATACTAGATGCCCGGTAAGCGCCGCTTGAACTGCCAAATTAGCAGTCTCAGAATCACGAATCTCACCGACCATGACCACATCTGGGTCTTGACGCAAAATCGATCTAAGCCCGGTAGCAAAAGTTAGTCCGACCTCAGCGTTCACTTGAATTTGATTCACGCCATCAATTTTATATTCCACCGGGTCTTCAAGCGTAACGATATTAACTGTATCATCTTTAATTTCTCTAATTAAAGCATACATACTCGTTGATTTACCTGAACCGGTTGGGCCGCTCGTAAGAAGCATACCGTGGGGCTTATGTATACCTTTTCTTACCAATCGAAGCGGTCGGCCGGCGTAGCCCATTTGTTCCAAATTAAAAGTGCTACCAGACTTATCAAGTAAACGGATAACCACTTGCTCACCCCAGACAACAGGACTTATGGCTATACGAAGATCAACTCCTTTGCCGCTTGTCATAATTGTGAACTGACCATCTTGCGGGATACGATGTTCGTCAATTTTTAAATTTGATAAAATTTTAATTCTGGAAACTAAAGCAGGCTCAATTGATTTTGGCAATTGCATAATTTCTCTCAAAACGCCGTCGATCCGACATCGAATTTTAAGTGAGTTTTCAAGCGGTTCAATATGGATATCGCTGGCTTTTGACTTTACCGCGTATTCCAGGATTGCATATAAGGCTTTCGATATTGGCGAATCCTGAACTAGATTCTTAATGTTCAAATCATTATTAGAAGAAGCCTTGTCCTTCTGTGATGCCTCGGCAGCTTCATCGACCGCCGAAAAATCAGCACTATACTGATTGATGATATGCCGAATGCCCTCGCTCGAAGCCATAAAGACCTTAATAGGCTTTTGAATAAGATTCGATAGATAATCAACGGCTTGAACGTTATCTCCATCCAGCATCGCGACAGCTAGTCGACCATTGACATCAGCCAATGGCACAGACATGGTTCGTTCTGCGACCTCTCCTGGCATCCTATTTAAAATCTCTGGTTGAATAACAACATCGGTTAAGTCAACGTAAGGAATGCCCGAAATTAAAGCGTGGATGTGAGTGATTGCTTCAGGACTAACCAAATCATTTTCAACGAGGTAAGAGATGATCGGTCTCTTATCTGAACGAGACTCTTGCTTGGCTTTTTCAAGAATAGACTCTAAAATTAGCCCCTCTTTAACGAGAATCTGTAAAATCTTTTCCTGATTGTCAGACGTCAATACAGTCATTATTCACCACTAGGCACTAGTTGCCCCCGATTATAATCTCTACTGTTGG
>CAZHYM010000023.1:0-3971 GCA_964536785.1 uncultured Candidatus Saccharibacteria bacterium
GACCTCAATTATTTTCCATCCATTTTTTTCAGCCAAGGCAACAATCTCATCTAAGATCTCTATGTCTGATTTGCCTGGAGTCTTCGTAAAATA
Organism: uncultured Candidatus Saccharibacteria bacterium; assembly: GCA_964536785.1. Taxonomy (GTDB): domain Bacteria; phylum Patescibacteriota; class Saccharimonadia; order Saccharimonadales; family Saccharimonadaceae; genus CAZHYM01. The sequence continues at coordinate 94 of CAZHYM010000023.1, forward strand.
ATTCACGACATACGGCCCGGTATATTTACCTTTCATCCATTCAGATTCTGGGCTTACGTATTGCTCCTCTAGTTTCATTCCGAGCAAATCTTTGCTAATCATCGGATCATCTAGTTCCTTGAGCGTCTGGTTAATTTTTGCCTGATAGTTTAGTTTGCCCCCAATAAACGCAACTAGAATTATTAAGAAAAAAGCTCCAATAAATTTTAGGAGCCTAGATTTTGTTATTTTTGAAAGTTTTTTATGATTTTGAGTTTTAAATATCATGACTGCATTTAATCACACAAATTAGGCGGTGTAAATTAGAATTTACGCCAGAGTGCATATGCTAATCTGATATAATGAATAGAATGATATTACCAGTATTTAAGAGGACCAAGATTTTAGCGACTATTGGACCGGCTTCTGACAGCGAGAAGATGATAGAAGAGTTGCTAAAGGCAGGCGTAAACGGTTGCCGACTAAACTTTAGCCATGGAGACAACGAAGAACGCAGTCGTCAAATCGAATTAATTCGCAAGGTTTCCAAGCGTGTTGGTAAGCCAGTGGCGATAGTTCAGGATTTGCAAGGCCCTAAAATTCGATTGGGCATGTTCAACGAAGACAAACCGTTCCCTGTTAAAAAAGGCGACGAGATTATATTAGACTACAACGGAGAGTTCAACGGTCGGGATATAATTCCGGTGCAATATAACCTAGCCGAGCGAGTCAAGGTTGGTGAAGATGTATTTATATTCGATGGAAAAATTCGTTCAGAAGTTATCGAAATCGTTACCTCTAAGGCAGTGAAAGTTAAAATCAAGAACGATGGCGAGATTCGGGCAAAAAAAGGCCTAAATCTGCCAGATACGGATTTGGGTGGGGATATCCTAACGCTCAAGGATTTGAGAGATATTGAATACGGAGCGTCTCAAGACATTGATTATGTAGCTTTATCGTTTGTCCAAACGGCTGACGATATTCAAAATTTGCGTCAAATTCTGCTATCTCATGAATCAGATGCGCAAATCATTGCTAAAATTGAGACTAAAAAGGCAATTTTGCCTGAAAATTTGGAGGCAATCGTCGAAGCCAGTGATGCAATAATGGTCGCTAGAGGAGACTTAGCGGTTGAGGCTGGAGCTGAAGTTGTACCAGTTGTCCAACAAAAACTAGTGGAACTGTGTCGCAAAAAAGGTAAATTGATTATCGTGGCTACACAAATGATGGGTAGTATGGTGGCAAGTCCTGAGCCAACTCGAGCCGAAGCCTCGGATGTGGCAAACGCCGTGATGCAGGGCGCTGATTGTGTGATGCTCTCGGAGGAAACAGCTAACGGTAATTATCCGCTAGAAGCGGTCAAAGCTATGAAGAAAATTATTCTTTATACCCAAGCTCATTCTGTTTGTGACTATGAGGAGGGTGAATTTAGTGAAACTGGCGAAAAGCTTGATGTAATATCTGAAGCAGCTGTGGCTATAGCTAAACAACTTTCTGCTGTAGCGATGGTCGTTGAGACAAAAAGCGGTTTAACCGCTGCTAGGGTCGCTTCTGCTCGCCCAAATCGGCCCATCTTAAGCGTGACAGACAACGCTAGAGTAGCCCAACAGCTATCGATTTGCTATGCTAATCAATCTTATGTCAGAGAAAGTTCAGAAGAGGCGGGCTATAAATTAGCGCAAGAGCTAAAAGACGCCGGCCGTTTCGGAAAAATAGACAAAGCATTGGTAGTGATTGTGAGTGGTAGACAAACTGGTCTAACAGGCGGAACAGATACAATTCGAGTTCGCGCAGTATAAATTTTATTCACTCGTTGTATAATGTTTCATAATGAAGAATTTCTCAAAGAAAATAATTGATGATGTTTCGGTTTTAAACAAACGAATTCTAGTTCGGGTTGACTACAACGTGCCTCTTGAAAAGAACGGCCAAATTGCCGATGACGAACGCATACGTTCAAGCGTGCCAACGATTCAGGATTTAATCAAGCGCGGAGCAAAACAAATTGTGCTTATAAGTCATCTTGGGCGACCAGATCGTCCAGATAAGAATTTGTCATTGCTCAAAACTGCCGAGAGGCTTGCCGAACTCATCGATGAACCTGTCGATTTTGAGACTGATTTTAGCGTACTGCGTTCCGACAAGCGGATTGTAATGTATGAAAATTTGCGATTTGATCCGGGTGAAGTTGCCAATAGCATAGAATTTGCTCAAAAATTGGTTAATACAATTAAACCTGATTTATTTGTCCAAGATGGGTTCTCGGTTTGTCATCGCGTGGGGGCAAGCACGGTCGCTATAACAAAATTATTACCTAGCGTGGCTAGCCGTAAATTGGCGCTAGAATATAGCGCTATCCAAGATTTCGTCTCAAAAGCAAAATCTCCGATTTTAGCAATTATAGGCGGGGCAAAAATTAGCGACAAAATTGATTTTGTCAAAAAAATTGTCGAGCTGTCCGATCAAATCGTCATCGGTGGTGCAATTGCTAATATTTTTCTAAAATACGACGGAATTGAAGTTGGTTCAAGCTTGATTGAACCAGGACAAGAGTCGGAAATTGAAGCTATAAAGGAAATAATTGGCGATAAAGTTTTTGTTTTGCCTGAAGATATAGTTGTTGGAGACGATTTAAATTACAAGAGTGGTGACCCAAGAATGCTGTCTTCGATAGGGGAAGGGGAAATGATTCTAGATATTGGCGCAAAAACTCAGCAAAGAATTCGTGACTTAATCAAAGACGCGGGATGCGTAATCTGGAATGGAAATCTGGGATACACAGAAAACTCAATTTTTCAATCAGGGACGAGCGCTGTTATTGATGCTCTAGAGGATTATAGAATTCCGGCATTAATCGGCGGAGGGGATACTATTGGTTTTCTAAATCAATTCAATCCAGATTTAGCTTACAGCGGCTTGTATATCTCTACAGGCGGAGGAGCAATGCTAGATTTGATAGCAAATGGCAATATGGTCGGAGTTGATAGTTTACTAGATGCTAGTTTTAAGTTAAAATAAACTTATTAAGCTTAAGGATTATCAATGTCACAACGCAGACCTATAATAGTTGGCAACTGGAAAATGAATTTCACAATGCAAGATGCAAGTTTGTATCTGCATGAATTAGCCAAAATAGTTAAAGTTCGTCAAGGAATAGATGTAATTTTGGCGCCCTCAATATTTACTTTGCAATCATTAAGCTTGCAGATTAATCGTCGCCAATTTAAGCTTGCTGCGCAGAATTTTTATTGGAGAGATATGGGATCGTTTACCGGAGAAGTTTCGATCGCTCAGCTCAGAGGCATAGTTGATTATGGCATTGTCGGACATTCTGAGCGAAGATATGTTTTTAGCGAAACTGATAAAGACATACGCGCTAAGGTTCAGGCTTCCCTAAGGTCGGGAATTAAACCAATTCTTTGTGTAGGCGAGACGATATCCGAGAAAACGCACGGCGAAACTAAAGACGTACTAGCCGATCAGCTGATCGGTGGCTTGGCTAATGTAACGAGTGAAGAGATATCAGATTGCGTAATTGCCTATGAGCCAGTCTGGGCTATTGGTACGGGCGAAAATGCTATGCCTGATGACGTCTCTTACGCTGCAAAAGCTATCAGAAACCAGATAAAGCAACTTTATGGCAATAAAGCCTCTGAATCAGTTAGAGTTATTTATGGCGGTAGCATTACTAAGGATAGCGCGGCCGATTACTTAAAAATTCCAGAAATTGACGGTCTGATGCTTGGAAAAGTTAGCCTCGTAGCTAATGATTTTGCTGAGATAGTTGAAAAACTTAACGAAATAAAAAATTAATGAGGGTGGTTTTATGAATGATATAGATTTTGACGAACTAGACAAAGCCGTGGGGCAATTGATGGAAAAACGCCAAAAAAGACGAA
>CAZHYM010000023.1:4071-11310 GCA_964536785.1 uncultured Candidatus Saccharibacteria bacterium
CTGAGCCGAAGCCTGAGCCAACATCACATACTCAGCCCGCTGCTGATTTTGAAGTAGCAGAACCACCGAAAATTTCAGAAAGCAGCGACGATGATAAAGTTTTTGTCAGAGTGGAGAGGCCTAAAGTTGCGCAAAATCCAAAGCGTAACGGAAAATTCATTGATTTCATACCGGCAAATAATCCAAAAAGTCTACACAAATCAACCGTCAAGGTTGAAGTGAAGCCACCGGTTGCTCAACGCGCAGCGGTTAAAAAATTTATTGAAGAAGTCGAAGATAAGATGGCCCAGAGGGTTGAGCTTAAGGAGCCAAAAAAACCAGATACTGATATTCGGCCCGACTTTGACAAAGAAGTCGACATTGATAAGCCGGTGTTAGTTGGTAGTCATATCTCTCTAGACGATGAGCCAGATTTAGAAATTAGAACTTTTAAGGGAGCGCTTGAAAGTTATGATGATGAGCCCGAAGAGGTTGAGGCTGGAATTGAGTCCGAAAGCGAACCTGAAACCAAATCAACTCCAGAGGTGCCGCTAAGTCCGTTTATTGAGCAAGCCAAGGTAGTTAAACGACCCCTGGGCGGACCAGAAATTGGCCGAATTGATGATCCTTCTTTGACGCCAGCCGAGAGAAGCCGATCGGTGATAGGCGATCGCAAGACTGCACCTGTTTATCAAGCAGAGCTAAAACTTCAAAAAAAGAACCGAGCTTTTGGTTGGGTTCTATGGGTACTATTTTTGGTCGCTCTTGGCGTAGGACTAGGATATTTCTTGTTTGAAAATCCGTTTGAACTGCCTCTGCCTGATTTATCAAAATTTATTAACTAACGTTAAAAACTGTATAATTTAATAGATGGATATTTTTGAAGGTTTAAATTTGGCTCAAATTGATGCTGTCAAAAGCGTTGACGGTCCGCTATTGATTTTAGCTGGAGCGGGTAGTGGAAAGACCAAAACTTTAACTCATAGAATTGCTCATTTAATTCAAAACCATGGTGTCGCTCCCGATGAGATTTTAGCTTTAACTTTCACAAATAAGGCCGCTAAGGAAATGCGCGAGCGTTTGGCAAAGTTGCTAAACCGGCAAAACAATTGGCATTTTATGCCTTGGATGGGGACATTTCATAGCATATGTGTTCGAATTTTGCGTAAATCGGGCGGTGAAATCGGAATTGATGCCAATTTTGTAATTTATGATGAGTCGGATCGCAAAAATCTCGTTAGGCAAATTGTTAAAGACATGCATTTATCCGACAAGCAGATAAAACCTCAAACGGTCGTAGCTGTGATTTCATCTAGTAAAAATAAAATGATTTCGAGTGCAGAGTTTATTGATAATGCAAAAGGTGAAAATCAGAAGATATTTGGTCAAATTTACCAAAAGTATGAATCTGCTTTGAAGAAAGCTAAAGCTTTAGACTTCGATGATTTATTGCTGGAAGTCGTTCGATTGCTTAAAACAAGATCAGAAGCGCGCGGATTTTGGCAAAATCAATTCAAATACATACTGATTGACGAGTACCAGGACACAAATCAAGCCCAATATCATATAGTAAAATATTTAGTCAACGGTAATAAAAATATCTGTGTCGTTGGCGATGACTGGCAGTCTATCTATAGCTGGCGCGGAGCTGATTTTACTAATATACTGAATTTCAAAAAAGATTTTCCTCTTGCAAAAGAAGTAAAATTAGAGCAAAATTATCGCTCAACCGGAAATATACTTAATTCGGCCCAACGTCTTATCGAGAAAAATACCCTTCGGACAGATAAAAAACTTTGGACCGAGCTTGAGGACGGAAAGGAAGTGGGTATTATCCCAGTTCGCGATGAAATTGACGAAGCGGAACGAGTTGTAGAAATTATCAAGCAGTCACTCATGGAGGGGCGAAAATTATCAGATGTCGCGGTGCTATATCGAACCAACGCCCAAAGCTATCATCTGGAGCGTAGTTTAACTCGAGCGAAAATATCGCATAAAATTATTGGTGGAGTTAGGTTTTTTGATCGTAAAGAGATCAAAGACGTCATTGCATATCTGAGGCTTGCTTATCAGCCCTCAGACGTGGCTAGCTTTATGAGAATAGTGAATCTACCTGCTAGAGGTATCGGCAAGGTTAGTGTAGACAAATACCTAGCGTTTGTTAATCAGAACAATTATGATTTCGTTTCTGGTCTGGAACATTTAAAAGAGTCTGATTTATCAAATCAAGTAAAAACTAAATTTGAAATTTTTGAAAAAGTGATCGTTGGCGTAAAGTCTAGGTACGATCGCGGTTCGTTGCCAAAAGAAATTATCGAAGAAATCTTGCAGTTGACTAGATATCGGGATTTTATAAACGATCGAACACCAGAAGCTGAAGATAGGCTGGCCAACTTAAATGTTTTGCTAAATGAGGCATCACTTTATGGCGATTTAGCCTCTTTTCTTGAGGATGCAAGTTTAATGTCTAGCGCCGATCAGACTGCAGGCAAGGATCAAGTGAGTCTCATGACGATGCACTCAGCGAAGGGGCTTGAGTTCCCGGTGGTTGCTATTGTTGGCATGGAAGATGGTATCTGCCCACATGCTAGAGTTTTCGAAACGCCGAGTGAATTAGAAGAAGAGAGGCGACTTTGCTACGTCGCGATGACTAGAGCTCGAGAAGAGCTATATATGCTTTATGCAAGCACTCGGACTGTATTTGGCGAAAGACGTTACTGTTTGCCTTCGCAGTTTTTAGCTGAAATCGGTGGAAATTTAGAAATTACAGAAGATGAAATCTTTGTTGATGAGCCAATATTTAATGAATTTGAAGTTGGAGAGAGGGTTAATTCACGCCAATTTGGCGATGGTGAAATAATTGATGTCGACGGTTTGGCTGTCAGCGTTAGATTTGATGACGGCAAAATGCGAAAACTTAATATTCAATACGCGAATTTGGTTAAACTATAAGTTGAAGCCTCCTCGGATAATTTGCTATAATATCAAAGACTATGTCGAAACTTGGGAATAAGCTGCGAGTATATTTACCGAAAAAAAGTGTTTTTTATGCACTGCTTTTGAGCTTGTTGACTGTATTTGTAGGCACTGCTTTAGCTCTAGCTGATTCTAATGATAAGAAATTTGTTTCTATCTTTGACCGAGGTGAAAAAACAGTTCTCGTAACTGACAAAAAAACCGTCCGGGAGGTATTAAAGCAAGCTGAAATTGAAATTGAGGAGACGGACGCAGTCGAACCAGGTCTTGATTCAGAAATCTCCTCAGAAGATTTTAATATAAATATTTATCGATCAAAGCCAGTCACAATTGTTGATGGTCTTATGCGGATAAAGGTAATGACTCCCTATGAGGCTCCGGAACAAATTCTGAGAGCGGCGGGAATTGAGCTCTATCCAGAGGATTTAGTTGAGTCTAGAATTAATTACAATCTCGCGGGTGGCATTGGCAGTGGTATCGAATATGTTGTTAGAAGAGCAACGTCTTTTGACTTTGTTTTTTACGGCAAGGTTACAACTGCTCGGACTCAGAAAACAACAATTAGCGAGTATCTCGCCGAAAAAGATATCAAATTGGCCTCAAGCGATCGTTTAAATTTAGACCTGACGTCAAAAATTACAAGTGGTATGCGTTTGGAAATTTGGCGAGAAGGCAAACAAGAAGTAACTGTTGAAGAAGAAGTTCCTTATAAAGTTCGTAAAAAATACGATTACAATCGTGACTCTAGCTATCGCAAAGTTGAAGTTGAAGGTGCTAATGGCAAGAGGACTGTAGTTTATGAAATTGATATTAAAAACGGCCAAGAAATATACCGCAAGGAGCTGAACAGTATTACTACGCTCGAGCCAATTGAGCAGATTGAAGTCGTCGGGGCGAAAGGTGTATTTAACCCGCCATCTATTAACGAAAAGTTAACTTGGGATTTTTTGATAAGAAATGGGTTTACGAGAGAGCAAACTGCAGGTATCATGGGTAACCTAATGCAAGAGCACAGATTTAATACATCAGATGTTCCGGGAGGACTTGGAATTGCGCAATGGACTGGAGGTCGAAGGCTAAACCTCATAAATCAGTATCCTAACTCTTATTTGAGCATTGAATCGCAGCTTGATTTTCTAATGAAGGAACTAAGTTCAACTGGGATTGGTGCTAGAATTAAAAACACAAACACTGTTTACGATTCATTAATAATATTCCAAGACCAGTTCGAACGGTGTGGAATCTGTGCAACTGACAATCGGATTAAATACGCTGCTGATATATTAGCTAGCCATTAAATCAATGAAAAATATTAAATCGTTAGGCCAACATTGGCTAAGAGACAGATCAATTTTAGACGAGATAGTTGAATTTGCCGATGTCAATCAAGACGATACTGTCCTAGAAATTGGTCCAGGCTTAGGCACACTAACTAGTTCGATATTAAAAAAAGCTAAACAAGTAGTGGCTGTGGAATTTGATGAGAGTCTAGCAAACAATTTACCGAATCAATTTCCGGGTAAAAATTTAGCAGTTATAAATAGCGATATCTTGAAGTTTAACTTAAACAGTTTGCCAAATGGCTATAAGGTTGTGGCAAATTTACCCTACTATATTACTTCAAAAATTATTAATTTTTTGCTTACCTCATCTAATAAGCCTCAGTCAATTACGATTTTAGTTCAAAAAGAAGTAGCCGAGAGAATTGCTCAAAAAACAGGTGGCAGTATATTGGGCGTGGCGGTTGAAAATTATGCAGTAGCTAAGCTCGGAGAAATTATTAAAGCTGAGTTTTTTACGCCACCACCTAAAGTTGATTCTCAGGTTATTAAACTAGAGCTTCGCAATGAGCCACTGATTGCCGACGAAAAAGGCTTCATGCGTATAGTCAAAGCTGGCTTTAGTGCAAAGCGTAAGAAATTGCGATCCAGCCTAGCCGGTGGGCTAAATTTATCAAAAATGGAAGTTGAGACTACCTTGCTTAAAATTGGAATCAGTTCAGGCCTGCGGGCTGAAGATTTAAAATTTGATGACTGGGTTAAAATTTATAACGAGTTTAACTAGAGCCTACGATATTTTTTCGCTTGACATTTGATGCTCGAAAATCCAATGATCTTATCGTGATATAATTAGCTTATGAAAAATACCTTATACATTACGACTGCTATTCCTTATGTCAACGCAAAACCACATATTGGTAACGCAATTGATTATCTAATCGCTGATATCTGGGCTCGTTATCATATCCAACATGGTCAAAAAGTCCGTTTTCAGGTTGGTACAGATGAGCACGGTAACAAAATTGCTAAAAAGGCTAAAGAAAATGGGCTAGAACCCAAGGCCTATGTTGATCAAAATTTTAAAAATTTTCAAATTCTAATGAATAAGTTAGGCATCAGTTATACCGATTTTGTTCGAACGACTGATGAGCACCATGTGGCTACGTCTCAGTATATTTGGCAAAAACTTAGTCCGTATATTTACAAAAATAAATATACAGGTTGGTATTGCCAGGGTTGTGAAAGTTTTGTTACTGACAAGGATGCGGGCGACAATGGAGGAATTTGTCCAGATCACAAAACTCCTTACGAGAGAGTTGAAGAAGAAAACTATTATTTTAAAACTAGTGCTTTTGGAGATCGGATTAGGTCAGCTATAGAGTCGGGCGATTTTCAGATTTTGCCAGAAATTCGTAAGAATGAATTCCTGAATTTGATTAAGGACGGCCTGACGGATGTCTCTATCTCTCGACCAAGAAAAAGTTTGAGCTGGGGGATTGAAGTTCCTGGCGATCCAGAGCAGGTTATGTATGTTTGGGTGGATGCTTTGGCTAACTACTTAAGTGTAATTGGTTATCCAGATAAATCTTCGTGGCAAGAGGTTTGGCCAGCTGATGTTCAGGTAATTGGCAAAGATATCTTACGATTTCACGCTGGTATCTGGCCTTCGATGCTATTGGCGCTTGAATTACCGCTGCCTAAGAGATTATTGGCGCATGGTCACGTACATGTTGGTGGAGTTAAGATGAGTAAGACGATTGGAAATGTTGTCGATCCGATTGAGATAATTGATTCTTATGGGGCCGATGCATTTCGTTATTTCTTTTCTCGACGCATCCCAACTCAAGATGACGGGGATTTTACCTGGGAAGCTTTTGAAAATGCCTACAATTCAGAATTAGGTAACGATTTTGGGAATTTAATCAGCCGAGTCGCGAGCATGGTAAATAAATATCAAGCAGGAGTCATTAACAATATCGAAAAAGTACGTCATGATGAAATGGTCTTTGGCGAGTCGATGCAAGCTCTTAAATTTAATGAGGCCCTGGACGAAATCTGGGTAAATATCAGAGGTCTAAATCGATATATTGATAGTATTAAACCTTGGGAAATTGCTAAAAAAGCCGAGACCGATCAGGAGGCTAAAGTTCACTTAGCTGAAGTGCTAGAATATGCCGTCGGCGGAATATTAAATGTTTCGCGTATGCTTTGGCCGTTTATGCCTACGACTAGCGAGAAGATTAACTCGGTCTTTGCAACCGGCGTGATTAACCTTCCAGAAGAGCCATTATTCAAAAAAATCTATATCCATACTCCCAACCCACATGCCAACAAAGTTAATTGATACACATTGCCACATCCAAGATGACGATTTTCCGATTGATAAAAATGAAGTCTTAGATTTAGCGAGGCTTAGCGGTGTTGCGAAAATGATTGCCATTGGAGCCGATGAAGAGAGCTCAATTAGGGCGATTCAAAAAGCAACAGAGTGCCCGAATGTATTTGCTAGCGTTGGAGTTCATCCGCATAACGCCAAAGACGGGATAGATTTTTTGTCAAAAATTGACTTTTCAAATTCCAAAATAGTAGCTATCGGTGAGATAGGACTTGATTATCATTATGATTTTGCACCTCGTGATGTTCAGGCGGAGGCATTCAGATTGCAGATTGATCTAGCTCTGAGTCATGATTTACCGATAATTTTTCATGTTCGTGAAGCATATGAGGATTTTTGGAAAATTGTTGATGAGTTTAAGATTGGAAAGGCGGTAGTTCATAGCTTTTCGGATGATTTAGTTAATTTAAATAAAGCTTTGGAAAAAGGCTGGTATATCGGGCTCAACGGGATTACGACTTTTAGCAAAGACAAAAGGCAGATTGAGGCGTTTTTGAAGGTCCCTCTAGATAAGCTATTGATAGAGACAGATGCGCCATATCTAGCACCCAAACCTTATCGCGGGAAGCCCAATCAACCAGCCTATGTTAAAGACATTGCTGAATTTTT
>CAZHYM010000024.1:0-3970 GCA_964536785.1 uncultured Candidatus Saccharibacteria bacterium
AATTTAGTGAAATAAAAAGACTAGTCGATGAAACTAATCTTCATATTTGGTGGCTTCTCTCAAGCCTTGAACTGGGGACAGAGCCTTCAGCTCTATTTTAATAATCTCTTCACCTGAAGAACCTTGAGCGCAAAACAAAAAGACTAGTCGATGAAACTAATCTTCATATTTGGTGGCTCCTCCCAGACTTGAACTGGGGACACAAGGCTCTTCAGGCCTCTGCTCTACCAACTGAGCTAAAGAGCCACATCAGTGAGTAATAACAATTTTAGCAAACGAACGACAGAAATTCAAATTTAAATCTAGAGAGAATATACTATGTCAGCCTCGAGCTATAGCCAGGATGAAAATTTTTTGCTACAATTTTAAAATAAATAAAGCCCATCGCTTTATTATGGCAGCGTAGCTCAGTCGGTTAGAGCGTAGGACTCATAAGCCTAAGGTCACTGGTTCGATTCCAGTCGCTGCTACCAGATTAAGCTTAAACATATCTCTACTTTGTGGAGATATTTATGTTAAAATCATATTAAGGTGAGGCGCAAGTTTAACAAATCTACGCACCATCATTAACAACTAAGAAACAAATTGCCAAAGGAGATTCAAATGACAGAAGCAATAATCGCTTTAGTGGCCATTATCGGCGTTCTAGGCGTAGCACTAGTCGTAATGTATAACGGTTTAGTAAAGCTTAAAGTTCGAGTAGAAGAGGCCTGGAGCGACATTGGCGTACAGCTCAAATATCGTCTTGACTTAATTCCTAATCTCGTCAACACTGTTAGGGGTTACGCTCAACACGAAGAAGGCGTATTTGCCCAAGTTAATGAAGCCCGAACAAAATTAGCAAGCGCACAAGGAGTAGCAGAGACAGCTCAAGCTGAGCAACAAATGCAAGGGGCTCTTAAAGGCCTACTAGCGATCGCCGAAGCATATCCAGATCTAAAAGCTAATACTAACTTCTTGGATTTACAGCAAAAACTAACCGACACAGAAGATAAGATTCAAGCTTCTCGCCGATTTTATAACGCAGGAGTTAGAGATCTTAACACGAAAATTCAAACTTTTCCGACCAGCTTAATTGCCCAAATGTTTAAATTTGAAAAACGCGATTTCTTTGAAGTAGAAGATCGCGAAGTAGCTGAAACAGCGCCTAAAGTCGAATTTTAATATTTTAAAAGGCAACTAATTATATGTACGGACAGATAGATAGCAATAAGCGAAAAACCTGGTTTGTTATGGGTTTATTCATCGTGCTTATTGCTTCTATCGCCGGCATAGTTTATCTATCAACTGACGATAGCCAAATGACTATCGGAATTTTATTCGTCAGCGCAGTATATGCAATTATTCAATACTTTATGGCATCACAAATGGCTCTAAAAATAAGTGGAGCCCAACCAATATCAAAAGCCGACAATCCTAGAATCTATAACATAGTTGAAAATCTTACAATTACTACTGGACTCCCTATGCCAGCAGTTTATATCATCGATGATCCAGCGCCTAATGCATTTGCAACTGGCAAGGACCCTCTCCATGCATCAGTGGCAGTCACGACCGGCTTGATGGACACACTAACCGACAGAGAATTAACAGGAGTCATGGCGCATGAAATGGCTCACGTGGGAAATTACGATATCAGAGTAAGCCTGATAGCCTTCGCTTTTACTGTCATGATTAGCACAATGGTTAATATCATTTTGAGATCGGGCCTGAGGGGTAGAAGCAAAGACCGTGACGATGGCGCTTCATCAATCTCAGGAATTTTACTGCTTATTTCCCTGCTGCTAACCCCACTCCTAGCTACTTTTATCCAACTGGCCGTAAGTAGAAACCGAGAGTTTCTAGCTGACGCCACGGGTTCTCTAACCACAAGAGACCCCGAGGGCCTGGCTAGTGCTTTAGAAAAGCTTCGAGACAATCCCAACAAGCTTAGAAACGCAAATCCTTCGATGGCGAATATGTATATTAATGCTCCGATAGGTCGAGATTTTCTAAGTTCTCTAGTAAATACTCACCCGCCGATTGATGAGCGCATAGCTCGTCTGAGAAATGGACAGTTTTAATAGGAGTACCGCACTGGCGGTATTTTTTCTTTAGCTTCGACTCTAGAGTATAATTAGCCTATGCCTAATTTTAAGCTAAATTCTGTATATAAACCGACAGGAGATCAACCTCAAGCGATTGAGGGTCTTTATGATGGCCTAAAAAAAGGTTATCGCGACCAAACATTACTTGGCGTAACGGGTTCGGGCAAAACTTTTACAATGGCAAATGTTATCGAAAGGCACAATAAGCCTACTCTGATTTTAGCTCATAACAAGACCTTAGCTGCGCAATTATTTTCTGAATTTAAAGAATATTTTCCAGACAATGAAGTTCATTACTTCGTAAGCTATTTTGATTATTATCAACCAGAGGCTTATATATCAGCCAGCGATACTTATATCGAAAAAGATTCGCAAATCAATGAAGAAATTGAGAAGCTACGCCATGCAGCTACCGACGCCCTGATTACAAGACGCGACGTAATAATCGTCGCTAGTGTCAGTTGTATCTACGGCATAGGTTCTCCAGCACATTACGCTGACTTAGCTATCAGCATCACTCGCGGAGAACGTCGACTACAGGATAAGTTTATCCGCCACCTAACCGACATCCAATACAAACGCAATGACATCGACTTGCATCGAGGAACATTTCGTATAAGGGGTGACGTGATAGATGTTTTTCCGGCCGGTGGAGATGATGTCTATCGAATCGAGTTTTTTGGGGATGAAGTTGAGCGCCTAACTATCATTAACCCATTAACAGGTGAAATATTAAGTGAACCCGATAATCTAAAAATATTCCCTAGCTCTCACTACGTGGCACCGAGAGATAAAATGCAAGAGGTCATCGAGAAGATCAAAATTGAATTTGATGAAAGATATAAATATTTTCTAGACAACAATAAATATCTCGAAGCTCAAAGACTTGAACAACGCACTAAATTTGATATCGAGATGCTTGAGCAAACAGGTTTCGTCAAGGGTATTGAGAACTATTCACGCTATCTAACGAATCGAGAACCTGGCGAACAGCCAGCTACTTTGCTAGATTATTTTCCGGACGATTTTCTAATGTTCATCGATGAATCGCATATGACTTTGCCTCAGGTTAGAGGTATGTACAATGGAGATCGATCCAGAAAGCAAACTCTGGTTGACTATGGATTTCGCATGCCCAGTGCTTTAGATAATCGGCCACTTACTTTTGACGAATTTAATACCCATATCAATAAAGTAATTTATGTTTCAGCAACGCCCAGCGAATATGAGCTTAGCATATCGCCAAAACCGATTGAACAAGTCATACGGCCCACCGGACTACTTGATCCTGAGATTGAAGTCAGACCAATCAAAAATCAAATTGACGATTTAATCATTGAAATTCATAAGAGAATTAACAAGGGGCAACGGATTTTGGTTACAACCTTAACGAAGCGAATGGCGGAAGACTTAAGCAGTTATCTAATAAATCTTGACATCAAAACAGCCTACTTACATAGCGAAATAGATACACTAGAGCGCGGAGATATATTAAAAGACCTAAGAACTGGAGTATATGATGTTCTAGTAGGCATTAATCTACTGAGAGAAGGATTAGACTTGCCAGAAGTGTCACTAGTTGCAATCATGGACGCCGACAAAGAAGGCTTCCTGCGATCATCCAAAGCCTTAATTCAGACTATAGGCCGTGCAGCTCGACATGAAGAGGGACGGGTACTTATGTACGCAGACAGAATTACTGACTCAATGAAAATTGCGATTGACGAAACAAATCGAAGGCGTAAAGTTCAAGAAGAGCACAATGAGAAATACGGCATTACGCCAAAAAGCGTTCAAAAAGCTATATCCGAGGGACTTAGGATGTTTGCTCCAAAGTCAGAAAAAGATAAAAAGTCGAAAATAGACATCAAAAAAATTCCAGC
>CAZHYM010000024.1:4070-10325 GCA_964536785.1 uncultured Candidatus Saccharibacteria bacterium
TCTAAGGCCGTCGAAAGTTCATGCAAGCTACCCATACGCCCGCCAACAACAATGATAGCATCGCTAGACCTAACCAAATGAACGTCTCGTCCAACATAAGCCATGCCGGTATAATTTATAAAATCAAAGTTGAGGGGTAATTTAAAAACTGAAACATGCTCAGCATAAGAACTAGCAGGCGAAAAACCAATAGCCACGCCTTTGCGATTAGCAACGCTCATATAGCCCTTAGCAGAATGCTGTGGCAATCCTACTGTAGCGCCCGTTACCAAGCTATGACCTGATTCTGCGATTGCCTTGCCGACATCAAATGCCGATTTATTTGATTTTCTAGCCAATTCACCGCTGGCTGAACCTGATACGCAGATTTGATATTTCATTTTCCCCCTAATTATTAATTATTTCACCTTTTAATTGCAATATGATTTGACTAGCTAAATTTTCGTCATTTAAATACTGCTTCAATAGCCAGTCCCAAAGCGTTTCTTCAAAATAATAGTTGCCACTAATGTGACGCGTTGGATAATTATCCAATCGGAAAGCAACGTCAATTAAATTCATAGATAAAATTTTATCTTCGATTTTCAAAGCGGTAGCTGATGAGTCAGACCAAAATTCAAAACCATTAAAGCTAGAATTAAGCTCAGAGACTATATCAAATTCTTTTAATTTTAGTTCAGGGAATTCTTTTGCTAACAACTTGTTGAGTTTTGATTTCTTCTGTGCAAAGGCTCGATAAATAGATCTCCAAGGGACAGGGACTCCAAATAGCTGCCAGACCATAGCTTGTTTACCACTGGCGAGGCTAGATAACTTTTTGCCAAAGTCCTTTGACAGCGCCATGATCTGCAACTGGTTACTGACGTCTATAGCGTCTCTTGCTTCTATAAGTAAAGACAGGCTGTAGGCCAACGGATCGTCGGTCAAGGAGCTCGCTCGGTTAACATAAATACAACCGCTTAAACCGTCAGCTATAAAATCCTTAGATTTGTGATGCAATTTAAGTAAGTTTTCTAGCTTATCATCCATCAACATTAATTCAAATCTCGACAGACTAAAATCATCCGGCTTTAAGTTCAACAGCTTAGCATTAAAAAATCTTCGCCACTTATCGCCTTCTGTCTGCCTGGCAACGTAAAGAATCTGAGCCGGCTTAAACTTCTTAAGCAGTAAATCTTCACTTTTAATAGACAAGCTCTCTAACATTTTCACCGGAGGATTGTCTTTGATGATATTTATAATTGATTTTTTGTTAAGTCCAAGTACTTCAAAATCTAAGATTGACTTGTACTCTGAATAGATCTGTCTAAGCAAGAAATTAGAATTGGAATTTTCACCGACTATCGCATATCGATAGGTATCGGCAGTATCCTTGTATTTCGACAATAAGCCTAAACGCAGCTCTTCGATCAGAATATCTCCAGGAACAAAACCAAGCTCTCTTAATTTAGCATTAGATTTTGTCATAACTTTTCCAACTATGTCTACATCGATAAACTGATTTCTCGTGGCCTTTTCTAAATCAGCTATGAGCGAATCAAACAACGGCCCTTGGCTATTTAATAACTGACTGAGTAGTTTTGGCATTAGACAGCCTTTTCCCTAACTAACATTGGGGCAGGATCTTCGTTTAATTTCAATATACCAGCCTGCGCTCCTAGTTGCGAAACTACGGAAGCAGCATTCGCACTACCGTGAGTAACTGCTTTGGCGATATCACCAGATTGAGCATACTTAAACAGAAATCCAGAAGCAAAAGCATCACCAACTCCTGTCCTATCAATAATTTGCGCAGGCTGATAGACACCTGCTCGCCAAATTGATTTGCGATCGCTGGCAATCAAACCTTCTTCGGAATCGGTGATTATTGCTAACGGAACAAAGGCCGTTAATTTTCTTACAGCTTCTTCGAGCGCCGGTTCTTTTAGCATCTTAATTGCTTCTTCCCGGTTGACTAACAGCACTTCTACGTCCTCCAAAAGGCCCCAGGTTTTCTTCATATTCTTAATCTCTTCGAGACCTGGGTTAAACATAATTTTAACTCCAGCGTCAGTGGCTTTACGAAAAATCTTGTCAAGCAAATCAAAATTTCCTAGCATTGAGGAACAAAATAACCAATCGACACCTTTGAAATTAATTTTATCAAGATCGATATTGCCAAAAGGTTCTTTGTATGAAACAACGGACTGCCTAATTAATCCTCGATCGTAAAATCTGAAGGCACAATTTGTAGATACGCTGGATTCCAGATTTATAAAATTAGTATTAATGTTCTCGGAATCTAAATTTTGAAGCAAATGATTGCCTAGCCAATCAGTTCCTAGTTGAGACAAGACTATAGGTTCAACGCCCCAACGAGCTAGAGCGGTCGCAACATTAGCCGCACTTCCACCGATTGTTGCCTCAATTCTCTTAGCAAAAAGTTCTTGATCAAGCCATAATTTGTTGTAAGCTTTGTTTTCAGCGCTATACTCTAATTCGAATCCACTTATTTGCGACAAGTAGATATCTTGCCTAATCTCGCCAACAACTACTATTTTAATCGATTCCATTTTGCCCACTTCATGAATTAAACTACCGTATTCTTGCTAATTTGCGCCATCATATTTTTATAAACCGCCACTGGATCATTGGCATAAGCCAAAGCACTTCCTACGTTTATGTATTCAATTCCTCCTCGCATCAAGGTAAAGACATTGTCGACGTTTGCGCCTCCATCCCAGCCAATTTCTGCCTTAGGATTAATCTTCTTTATGAGCCTAACTTTGTCAACCTGAATCATACTAGCTTTTCCACCCATTTTACCGAGGTCTCCGGCAAAAATCATCACATGATCAACCGCTTTTATCAAGTCCTGAACCGACTCTGGCACAGTTTCTCTGAGCAAAGCCAAACCAACTTTCAAATTCGATTCCTTTAGCTTCTTAATTAGCAACGATATGTCTTCTTCAGCTTCAGCATGAAGTATAATCATTGCCGGTCTGAGAGCCAGGATGTCTGGCAAGTATTCGCTAGGACGCTTAGCCATTAGATGGATATCAGCAGTCCAGCCATCAGGGATTGTTACATCTTTGAGGCCGATAGTCTTGGTCTGCGTAAATTCGCCATCACAGATATCGATCTGAATGTGTTTTGAGAATAAAGAGATGGTTTTTAGTGCGCCTTCATAATTGTCAACTGTTTCAACTAAGATTGTTGGAATAATTTGTGAGGTTGTTTTCATATCTAGAAGTTATCAATCTGATTATTACGTCTAATAAATCTTGATGCTCCGGCAAAAGGTGTATCGATAAATGTATCGACAATTTCTTTCCAAAGCTGATCGTCTTTTGAAACAATTCTAGCTGGCAAGCAGCAAACGTTTGCATCGTTATCGTTACGGGTCATTTTAGCCTCATGTGAATCCCAAAGAACGCTAGCTCTAATGCCCTTAAATCGATTGGCTGCCATGCACATCCCCTGCCCACCTCCACATAATAGAATAGCCATGGAATTATCATTGTCAAGAACCTTATTGACCGCTTTTGCGGCGAATTCTGGAAAATCATCATCAGGGTCAAGAGTGCGATTACTGACATCATTAACTTTATAGCCACGTTGCTGAAGATACTTGATTAAGCGCTCTTTTAAATCAAAACCATTGTGGTCTGAACCAATAAAGATCTCTTTGATTTTGCTCATTTCTTACCCTTTCTGTTTAGTAATTTACCAACTTCTACAGCTAGTTCCACTAGTCTATTGGAGTAGCCCCACTCGTTGTCATACCACGCAACAACCTTGACTAAATTTCCTCCAACAATGCTCGTTAGCTTTAGATCTACTATCGAGCTAGCCGGATTGCCAATAAAGTCGGATGAGACTAACTCTTTTTCAGTAACAGTAAATATGCCTTGGTAGTATGGTTCCCTTGCAGCTTTTTTAAATGTCTCGTTTAGCTCATCGATTGTTGTGTCTCGTTTTAATAAGATTGAAAAATCGCTCATTGACACTACCGGAACCGGTACTCTTATACTCAAGCCTCCAAAATTTCCGTCAAATGCTGGTAAAACCTGAGATAAAGCCTTAGAAGCTCCGGTCGTTGTCGGAATAATGTTTTCTGCTGCCGATCTTGCGGTCCTAAAGTCTTTGGCAGGTCCATCTAACAAACTCTGTGTAGCGGTATATGCGTGAATTGTAGTCATCATACCTTTGTCTACGCCAAAGACTTCATCTAGTATAGCCATAACTGGCGCAATACAATTCGTGGTACAGCTAGCATTTGAGATTACATCATCCTCTAGCGCGATTTTAGCTTCATTTACGCCCATAACAATTGTTTTTATCTCATCGCTTTTCGTAGGTGCTGATAGTATTACTTTTTTAGCTCCTGATTTAGTGATGTGTTTTTGAGCCGAATCCTTGTCAGTAAACCTTCCGGTACATTCTAAAACAACATCAACTCCTAGGTCGCCCCATCCTAGTTTTTCGATATCCGACTCTGATTTAAAGATAATTTCTTTACCGTCTACTAGTAATTTATCTTTTTTTACCTCAATCTCAGGGTGATACATCCCATATGTAGAATCATATTTTAATAAATGCGCAAGAACTTCTATATTTCCTAAGTCATTTATGGCGACTATTTCTATATCAGGGCGACCAAAAGCTACTTTAAAAGCATTGCGCCCTATTCTACCGAAACCGTTTATTGCAATCTTTGTACTTTTCATCGACTCCCCTAATTAGCATAAGTTGTTTAAATTATATCAATCACGACTCTAGTTTGCAATTGATGTATAATTTATATATGGATGCTGAAAGCTTAGTTAGTTATGCAAAGAACTACTACACAAAGGAAGAAGTTGCACAAATTAAAAAAGCAGCTGAATTTGCCACGCTGGCTCACGGAGAGCAAATGCGCGACAGCGGTAAGCCCTTTGTTTCGCACCCCCTTAGTGTGGCTAAAACCTTAATCGAATGGCAAATGGACGTTGACTCCGTGGTTGCTGGAGTACTACATGATGTTGTTGAAGACACAGAGTCTTCGAGCAGTGAGATCAGAAAAAACTTTGGGCCGGTAGTTGCTTCTTTGGTTAAAGGTCTTACAAAAGTTGGCCAAGCAAGAGCTGGGATGAAAAATCTTTCAGAATATTTACCCCAGACAGCAGAGAATTTGTCTAAATTATTGATTGCCATAAGCGATGACATAAGAGTCATAATAATCAAATTAGCTGATCGCTTTAACAACCTAACCGATCTTCAATACAAAAGTCCCGAAAAACAAATTAAAATTGCTCGAGAAACACTAGATGTATTTTCACCAATTGCCGACCGACTTGGTATGGGTCGGGTTAGGATGCAAATGGAAGAAATGGCGTTTAGTTTTCTAGACCCCAAGAGGTATAAATACCTTGAGACTCTCATGCGAAAGAACTTGGGTCGTAGTGCGCGAAAACTAGGTATCGTAAGACTAGAGATTGAAGATTTACTGAGAAAAAATAAGATTGACGCTGTTATCAACGGTAGGGTCAAAAGTATCTATTCGCTTCACAAAAAAATGTTAAAAAAAGATGACAATATCAATGATATTTATGATTTGATGGCTCTAAGAGTTCTTGTAAATAAAAAAGAAGATTGCTATCGTGTGCTAGGCATTGTTCACTCCGCCTACCAGCCAATGATCGCCAGGATTAAAGATTATATTGCCGTACCGAAGACGAACGGTTATCAAAGCCTGCACACAACCGTGATTACCCCACATAAACAGATTGTTGAATTTCAAATCAGGACGCATGAAATGCATGAATATGCCGAGAGAGGACTGGCGGCTAGCTTCCATTATCATCAGCAAAAATCTTCAAAGAATTACCTAAAGTCAAAACAATCAAGCATCTTACCGGCAAACTTGCAGTGGATTGTTGAACTTCAAGAAGTAGCCGAAAAATTAAAACACGCAAGTAAAGATGAGCCAATCGACATACCTCTAGATTTATTTAAGGACCGGATTTTTGTTTATAGCCCCAAGGGAGATATTTACAATTTGCCAGAAGGCAGTTTGCCGCTTGATTTCGCCTATCAAGTCCATAGCAAAATCGGGAAACATGCTTTCGGCTTTATGGTAAACAACAAAATTCATCCTTTTGATAAGCCACTCGAAAATGGTGATTTGATTGAAGTGCTAGTCCGTAAATCGGCCATGCCAAAACTTGATTGGTTAGATTTAGTTACGACGTCCCACGCTAAGACAAAACTTCGTACACAACTCAAAGAAGCTGG
>CAZHYM010000025.1:0-9922 GCA_964536785.1 uncultured Candidatus Saccharibacteria bacterium
AGCTAAAGCTTACGCTGAACAAGTTGGCTCATCACCAAGCAACGTTTCGACCTCACGCATCAAGTTGATTTATGACACTCTCCAGACTAGTGGCTATGGCACTGACACCGATACTCCCAATTGGGGCATGTATTGGAACCGAATCAAGACCGCTTCGACTTGGGCACCAAACGGCAGTCTAACCCCAGCTGATGTCCTCGCCGGCAAGACTTTCTATAACGGCAACCGCACTCAACAAACCGGTAGTCTCAGCCTGACCGGCACAGCTACCCCTGCCGATGTCGCCACTGGCAAGACGTTTTATAGCAACTCAACCACCCAGCAAACCGGCACGGCTGTAGCTAGTTCAATCGCTTCTGGCAACTGTCCCACGCAAGTCTATCACGACTCTTACGGCGCTCCCGTCACCCAGACCACCAACTGCACTGGTAATATAATCTGGACAACGCCTAGCGATGGCATAACTGGCACCGACAAACGCGACCCCGTCAGCGGACTAATCTGGAGCCAAGCCCTGATCAATACCGCTGGCACCATCGGCTTTACGACCGGTGCTCCAACAGCTTTTACTTGGAGTAACGGTGGAGCTAACAATACCTCCCGAACTGCCTCTCAGCTCTGTTCAGACCGTGGTAATGGCTGGCGATTACCAACGCAAAAAGAGCTGATGCAAGCCTACATCGACGGTTCGAACTTTAACTTGACCCAGCCGGCCAACTTCTTCTGGTCGGCGACGCAGTACGGTAGCACGGCCGCCTGGAGCGTTGATCTATCCAATGGCAGCACGAGCAACTCCACCATGACTGCTACTACCTTTGTGCGATGCGTCCGGTAAAATGGGTCATTTTGTTATTTATTTTTTAAGCCAATAGTTATACAATGTAAGCTAGATGTCGCAGTATGAACACTTGCAAGTTTTTAAAGATATTTATGATTTTAATATCTATTTTTACAAACTGTCGCTTGGTTTTCGCAAAGACATCAAATACGGATTAGCTTCTGAAGTTCGTACTTTGGCTTCATATGTATTGAACCAAATAGTACTAGCTAACAACGTTCGAGATAAACGAGCTCATTTGAGCAGAGCGGAAACTAGTATCGAGCTAATTAAGATAAAATTAAGGATGCTATCTGACTTGAAGGCGATTAAAATCAGTAGCTATCGACATTCCAGCAGCACGTTGATAAACATTTCTCGGCAAATCGTCGCCTGGAAGAACTGGACCGAAAACGGCAGGAGCAAGAACTCCCAGACTTGATTTGTTCTATCTGGTAGGCGCTTTTGTCTCATTACGGTTGTCGCTCCTATCGTTTTTAATGGAGGAATACGTGACCGCGCCCGCTACCTTGCTTGACTTGGCTGTGGACGCAAGCAATGACTGTCTTTGACCAAAAAAATTCAAGTCGACAACATATTTTTGACCCAGCCGGCCAACAACTTCTGGTCGGCGACGCAGAACAATAGCGCGAACGCCTGGAACGTTAATCTATCCAATGGCAACACGAACAACAACACCATGACTAATACTAACTATGTGCGATGCGTCCGGTAATGAGGCCTGTCGTTTTTTATCCAGATCGTGATACAAGCGATTCGACTTGGTTTACTTTTGAAAATTTGCATAAAGCCTATTTGGCTTGTCGAAAAGGTAAAACAAATAAATTAAATCATTTAAAATTTTTTTCAAACTTAGAACAAGAATTGCTACTGTTAGAGACTGAACTTAGAGAGCGAACTTATCGTCCAGGGTCTTCAATCGCCTTTGTAGTTACCAAGCCAAAAGTTCGAGAGATCTTTGCAGCTGAATTTCGAGACCGAGTAGTGCACCATTTACTTTGCGCTTATTTAGAGCCAAAATTCGAACGAATTTTTATTCATGATTCATATGCTTGCCGAAGGGGTAAGGGCACTCATCGAGCTGTTATCCGATTGCAAGATAATCTCTGGCAGCAACGCCAGCAAGCCCGCGGGCGGCCAGTTTATTATCTCAAGATGGATGTGATGAGTTTTTTTACCAGTATTGACCAGCAGATTTTATATGATTTGATTTGCAAAAAAATTAAACGCCAAGAAATTCGTTGGCTAGCTAAAATTATCATTTTTCATGATTGCATTCGCGACTTTGCGCCGATAATTCAGAGTCGACCAGAACTGTTTGCTCAGTTACCTCGGCATAAGTCATTGTTTTACGCACCGCCAGGCGTTGGATTGCCCATAGGTAACCTGACTAGTCAGTTTTTTGCGAATGTCTACCTGAACGAACTTGATCAATTTGTGAAACATCAGCTCAAGGCAAACCATTATCTGCGCTATGTCGATGATTTAGTGTTGCTAGGCGATGGCGTGGAAGAACTACGGGGACAGATGGATGCTATTGGAAAATTTGCGTCTGAATGTTTGCACTTACGCATGCACCCTGACAAGCAATTTATTCGACCATCTAGCGGGGGTATTGATTTTTTAGGTTATATAGTGCGAGTAGATTACATACTAATGCGTCGTCGAGTTGTCGGTAGCTGGCGCTATAAGCTTGATCAGCAGAAAATGCTAAGAGCCGACGAGCGACAGCGTGGAATAGCTCGAAAACTATTTCACTCATATCCTGCTCATGCTAGGTGGGGAGATTGTCGTTCTTTGGTGAAGCTTATCTCGCAACAGTATTCTTTGATGAGTCAGCAAAACTAAACTTGCTTTTTTTTGACCGTGTAGTAATATATAAGCATAAGCAAAGATGTGTAAGCGTAAAATTGATGATAAAAAGAAGTAATCTAAAGTTATCCTATGGGCGATTGCTAATCGTTATTTCGACAATCGTTTTAACAATACTTGGTTCGAATTTATTTAAAAATTACGTTTTTGCGGCCGACGTTATCAACTTAACCGAAGCCAGCACGGCTAATGTAGCCAACACTGGCGAAAAGATCTATTTTGATTCAGCGGTGCATGGCGCCAATGTTACAATTAGCTATTCAACTCGTGAGTTTAGCGGCTACGCTTGGAGTGAAGATATCGGTTGGGTTAATTTTGGAGGCGGAGTCGACAACCCGTTTGGGCCTGTCCTAATTGACGCACTGGGCAATCTCAGCGGTAAAGCCAAGGTCGAACTTGGTGGTTATATTGATTTTAATGCCGTTCCTGAAGCCTCAAATGTCAAAATAGAGTCAGCGTCGGGACAATTCAGCGGTTTTGCCTGGAGTGAAGACCTCGGTTGGATAGATTTTGCTAACGTCTCGGCACCTGGTTTTTATCTGGACGCAGAAGCTCCAAACAATCCAGCTAGCATTACAGCTCTGGTCAGCGGAGTTAATTTGACTAGTGGTGAGTACTATAATTATTCCAATCTCGACTTTAGCTGGTTGACTCCTGATGATAATGCTTCAGTTGGAGCACCAGCAGGTGTGGCCGGCTACTATGTTTATTGGGGTACAAATAACTTCGCTAATCCAGTTACTGACGGAATTTATCAAACTAGCTTGACTGCAAGTTATAGCTTAACGCCGATCGATGATGGTCAGCGCTATTACTTGCGTATCGTGACAGAAGATAATTTAGGCAATCAGGCAACGCCAACCACCTTGTTTGAGTATCGTTATGATATTACCAAACCGACTAATCCGACTTCTGTAACGGTGTCGCCAGCGAGCTGGTCGACGACTAATAGTTTTGAGATTGATTGGACCGTGGCTACTGACGCAGGAAGTGACCCTTCGGGCGTGGAGGGTTATCAATACAAACGAGCTGTGGGTGGTGATGATTGGAGTGCGGTTATCGCGACGACTAATTTGACGGGTGTTCAGGCTTATCAGACGGGCCAAAATGACTTTTTTGTCAGGAGTGTGGACGGTGCAGGAAATGTGGCTGATAATTACAGCACGGTAAGCTATTATTATAACAATGCCGCCCCGAGCGCTCCCGCCGGCCTTGTCAAGACCATCTCTAACGCTACTGCTGACACGTATAGCTTTGACTGGATTGAACCAGCTAGTACAAATGGCGTCAAAGGCTATTATTATGGTATCAATGCTTTACCAACTAGTGGCAATACGACTTTTGTCACAGGAACAACAGCTGGCCCCATGACAATTACTCCAGCGATAAATGGATGCAATCGTTTCTATGTTGTAGCTGAAGATAACTCAAGTCTAATTGATTGGTCTAATTACGCCACGATTGATTTCGGCTGTGGCGATAGTTTCGACATGAGTGATTTGCCAACGAGCGCTAATGGCGCTAGTGATGATGCAATCAAAAATGCTTTAATCTCGGTTGTTTCTGAAGTCTGTTACGCGTTCGATGATTTGAGCCTAGCTACGCTTGGAGCAACTGGCATAGATACGCTACCTGCTGGAGTTGACTTGCTTGGCGGAGTTAAATTTAACCTTAACTGTCTGGCAAATGGCGGTTCGGCTGATGTTGAGCTGGTACTCGGCAGAACATTTGCAGACACTGCTAAGCTTCGGGCATACAAGTTAGTCGACGGATTATTGACGGAAATTACCAGTCAAGTTGACTTTGTAAATCAAGACATTGCTGGTGCTCTGAAAACTTCGCTAATCTATTCTATAACCGACGGCGGAACGCTTGACGAGGACGGCGTAGCTAACGGAATTATCGTCGACCCAATTTATATCGGCATCGTCCAAGGATCGGTTACCCCAAACCCAACCGTTCCAAGTATTCCGATTACCCCAGGCGCTCCAGGCACTGGTTGGGGATCAAGCAGAGAGATTGGTTTACTTTTGGCGATTGGCTTGATAGCCTTGGGCGCAAGCGGAAAAATAGCAACTCGCCGCGAATCAGTGAAGTCGTAATTGTAAATCTATAGCAAATATGATATAATAAAAGAGTACTTTTACAGATTATTTGCTTGTAAAAATCTAGGATTTCGTGCTGCTTTAGGGAGGGATTTCAAATGAAGACTGAATATCGGTTAGATGT
Organism: uncultured Candidatus Saccharibacteria bacterium; assembly: GCA_964536785.1. Taxonomy (GTDB): domain Bacteria; phylum Patescibacteriota; class Saccharimonadia; order Saccharimonadales; family Saccharimonadaceae; genus CAZHYM01. The sequence continues at coordinate 4,940 of CAZHYM010000025.1, forward strand.
TCTAAGTGTGGTGCTATGTATGATTCTATTTATCTCACTGTTGCTTGATTTGTCTGGTCTAGTGCCACTTCTGTTAACGGCTAGCATTATTGTTTGTATGTTAGCGAAAATTAACGCTCGGCAGAGAAACAAGATGAGATGCAATTGTCGCGATTTGCACCAAAGTCAATTCGATGGTCAAGAAGAGCTCAGAAAAGAGATGGCCATCAGAGATCAAATAGACAGGCGCCATGCGTATCTAAGCGAATTGTATGATCAAGAAGAGCGCGACATAGAAAGGACTATTAGGTATCTAACTGAATCTAAGAATAAGTCCGAGCAGAAATAAAAGTACACTTTACCCCCATTTAAAGTGGCGGTTTTACTTTGCTATAATCAATCTATGAGTCCAAATAGAGTTATTATAGATGTTAGGGAACCATCTGAGTACGAGTCAGGTCATGTCGAAAACGCCATTAATATCCCAATTGATTATCTGTTGTCGGGTGATGTTGATTGGCAAACTGTCGATAAAACATCTGAAGTGATTGTTTATTGTCAAAGTGGAGGGCGTGCTGCTCTAGCAATTGATGCCCTCAAAACAATTGGTTTTGATGACCTGGTCAATGGTATCAATGCTGAAAATGTAATTGAAAATCTGCTCTAGAATGATTATTGAGTTTTAACGTTCCTGAATAAAAGTTAAAGCGTTTCCAGATTTCCCAGCCCGTCCAGTTCGACCAATGCGGTGAACGTAATCATCATAAACTTTTGGTAAATCAAAATTGATCACATGACTGACATTGGGGATGTCAAGACCACGAGCGGCTACGTCGGTAGCTACTAGAACATTGACGGTATTGTCTTTGAAATTTCGTAGAGCCTTTTCGCGCTGCGATTGAGATTTGTTGCCATGAATTGCGGCAGCCGAAATTCCCATTTTAGATAAATTGTCAGCTAATCTCTGAACGCCGAATTTAGTTTCTCCGAAGATAATTACTTTTTCAAACTCAGGTTGCAGTAATAAATTGCTTAAGATATCGATTTTATCGGTTTTATCTTTAGCTCTAATTATATTTTGTTCAATATGATCATTGGTAGCGTTTTTGATAGCAGAGACGGTTAGCGGTTCGCGCATAAACTCTTCGACGATTTTTTTAACGCTCGGTGTCATTGTGGCGCTATAACAAAGAGTTTGTCTGTCACGAGAAATTTCAGATTCAATCTGGCGGATGTCTTTTTCAAAACCCATATCGCACATTCTATCTGCTTCATCCAGGACAAAAGTCCTTACGTTGGACAAACGTAATATACGGCGGCTGATTAAATCTTTGACTCGTCCTGGAGTCCCGATGATTACATGTGGTCCGCGTTTGATTTGTTGAATTTGTTTGCCAATATTGTTTCCGCCAACTACGAGGGTTGAGAATAATTTTTGGCCAGCTGAAAACTTTTTAAATTCAACGTCAATTTGCTGAGCCAGTTCTCTAGTTGGCGCCAGTATCAACACACTAACGAAATCTTTGTTAGCTGACAATTTATCGATAATTGGTAGCAGGAAAGCGGCCGTTTTGCCGGTGCCTGTATTTGCTAAACCAATTATGTCACGGTTGCTTAGTGATGCCGGTATGCACTTATCTTGAATTTCTGATGGCGTTTTAAAGCCCATGTACTCTAAAGTCGCTAGAGTCTGATTGCTCAAACCAAAATCCGAGAAGTTATTTTCTGGAGAATAGGGAATATCAGCCTGAGCTTCAATTGCCTTGTTGATATATCGTTTTGGATCGATGTTCGAATATTTGTTTCTGTTGTTGTGCTGATTTTTAGACGTAGAATATCTACGGCGAAAATCGCCTCTGGTGTATTGTCGTTGCATAATTGCCTTTCTTGACGTTTATGATGAAACGCAAGAAATAATTAAAGACTTAGCATTCATCCGAATAAGCTGAATGCCTATTGCTAAAACAATTTTAACACAATAACACTAAATATGCAATTTTATGACAAGTTTGCTGCACCTAATCTTGAAATAATTCAGTAATTTGGCTAAAATGATTGAAATTCGTTTAGAGTAGGGGGCTTTCTACTGTGCTATGATGAGTATATGGACAAAATAGATAAATCAACTCAAAATTCCTTGCGCAAATTAAACCTAACAGCGGGGCTATTTCATCTAGTTGTTGCCTTGGCTGTATCGATCTTTTCAAACTCATTTTCACTGCCTGTTACAGCGTCTTATTTAGCCGGCCCTCCCGGAACGGTATTTACCGGACCGATACTGCTTTTTAGCGTCCGAGTCGGCTCGGCTGTTGCTCTATTTTTGGGCCTGTCAGCTCTGTTTCATTTTATAGTTTCGTCTGATGCTTTTTTCAAAAAATATATCGATGGTCTAAAAAATCGAATTAACGTATTTCGTTGGATTGAATATTCAATTAGCTCTACTCTTATGATGCTTTTGATCGCTCAGATAACCGGTATTAGCGATTACGGAGCTTTACTAGGAATTGCTGGCGTCAACGCCTCGATGATTTTATTTGGCTGGCTACAAGAGAAATATGAACAACCTGGCTCTCGTGGCTGGTTGCCATTTATCTTTGGTTGTATAGCTGGGGTTGTGCCATGGTTAGTTATATTGATTGCTGTCCTTGCTCCTAACTCACCATCGCCTGCAACTCCGCCAAGTTTTGTGTATGGAATAATAATTTCACTCTTTATTTTGTTTAACTCATTTGCTTTGGTTCAATACAAACAGTACCAAGCCAAGGGTAAGTGGAGTAACTATTTGAAAGGCGAAAAAACCTATATCTATCTAAGTTTTATAGCCAAAGCTTTATTAGCGCTGCAGATCTTTGCTAATACTTTGATCCCAAAATAGTCAGAAACTTAAACTAAAAGAGGCAATTTACAAAAGTTGCCTCTTTTTTCTTTATAATAAGAAATAACAATCGATTGTGAGGTTAAATGAAAAACATAAAAGTGTCAATTCAAGATGAAAATACTCTGATATTGTTAGAAGATGGGTTAAAGGGCGACCTAATCGATCTAAAGTCTATCCATGAAGTCGATATAGATAAATCATCAGTAGAGAAAATTGTTAATTCAATAAAACTCGATAAATTCAATGATGAACTAAGAAAAGCGCTTGAAGCGAAAGAGCGAGAAAAATTATTGCAAATTCAACTTAAGGAAAGGGAATTTGCAGAGATTAGTAAGCAGGCTATATCTGATAAAGAGGCAAAGATTATGGAACTACAGGCCAAACTGGAGTCAGCTGAGATCCAAAAAGATCTAGCTGTCACAAAGGCGGTTAGCCTAATCGAAAAAGAGAGGACTGAGTTAGTTTTTGAACTTGGCAGCAAGGAAAATGAACGAAAAACTCTTGAGTTGTCGCTAAAGGACAAGTACGAAACTCAAATTAAAGATCGCGATGACATGATCGAGCGGCTTAAGGACATGAAAGCTAAATTATCAGTTAAGCTTGTCGGTGAGAATTTAGAGCAGCATTGTCAAAATGAATTTAATAATGTTCGAGCGAGCATGTTCCCATTTGCTTATTTTGAAAAGGACAATACGTCTCTCAAGGAGAACGAATCCGATGCAAAAGGCACAAAAGGTGATTTTATTTATAGAGATTATGATAGTCCGGGCGGCGCTGAAATTATTTCAATTATGTTTGAGATGAAAGACGAGCAAATTACGTCAGAAAATAAAAAAACTGTCGACAGTCATTTGAAGAAACTTGACGAGGATCGTAAAAAGAAAAACTGTGAATATGCAGTTTTGGTTACACTACTAGAGTCCGAAAATGATTTGTATAATCGCGGGATAGTCGACGTTTCTTATAAATACGATAAAATGTACGTAATTCGTCCGCAATTTTTTCTGCCACTTGTCTCTCTGCTAAAAAACGCCAGTCTTAAAACGGCTGAGGCAAAACGCCAACTCGTTGAGGCAAAAAATAGCAATATCGATATTGAAAATTTTGTTGATAATATGGAAAACTGGAAATCGAGCTGGTCTATCAATATGAAAAATGCTAGCAAAAAACACTTTGAAGCGATTGAGCAGATTGATAAAGCGATAAAAGATTTGCAAAAAGTTCGCGATGCTTTAACTTTGTCGGACAAGCATCTATTGTCGGCAGAGAATAAGATGGAAGATTTGACCATCAAACGACTAACCAAGAACGCGCCATCTGTAGCGGAACGATTTAAAACTACTTAATTATAAAAATAGGCCCGATTTATAATCGGGCCCTTAGGTTGCTTTCATTTTAATTCGAGTGGGTGAGAGCTTTTAAGCTCCGTTATATGCAATTGTTGAAGATTGTCCATAGACATGCTCGGACGCTCTAGGCGGTAAATAATCCACGATTTCCTCTGTTTCAATAGAATCACAGAGTCCAAGAGCAATGCAGAGCTGGAGAAGTTTATCGACTAAAGCCGATAGCGTGTTAAAATCCAAAAGATTATTATCTGAACTGTAGCTGTCGCAGGTTGAGACTTTGTCTTCTGAGCAAATGTATCGAATTTCAATCAATCTCTCGCCCGACTTTTTTTCACCTGGGTTGTTGTAGCCCTCAATAAACGAGCCGTAGCGACTGAGATTGATCCAATAAGTTTGGTTAGAAATCTCTTCGTAGATATTCCACGAATCGATTACGTTGCCATTCCAGTCGATCTTTTCCAGAATTTTTAATCTGTCAATTTTTTGGTACGAGCCGTAGCTCATTAACCGTTCTGACAGATCAATCACCTTGTCGATAGTCTTATTGTAGGCGACTACTCGACAGCTGATCTCGTACTCTTTGCTTGAATAATTTGGTGCAAAGATGTACTTTTCGGATTTGGTCACGCGATGTTCGATGTGGTCTTTTTTCGTCTTCACTAATTTCACACCCTTTTTATATATTTTGAAAGCACCAAACACTGAGACCTCCATTAGGAGCCGCCCCAGGTCCTTTTGAAGTAGGACACTTGTCTAGAAAGACAAGTGCATGAAGCG
>CAZHYM010000026.1:0-8611 GCA_964536785.1 uncultured Candidatus Saccharibacteria bacterium
GATTGATAATTATCTAACTAGCAAAGGAGAAATTTATCGGAACACGCTTGGCTATCTTCACTTCACTGCGTACTAGTTCATCAAAAAAACCACAACTAATCAGTTGTGGTTTTTCTTTGACCTAGTAGTTTATTTTTTTGTCTTGTCTTTAGCGCTAGGACGAATTGGGGTGGTAGTTTTTATAGCTGAACCGCCTGCCTTTTTAATGGCCTCTTCGCTAGATTTTGATACGCCTTGAACTTTTAAAGTTATTGCTTCAGTGATTTCGCCTCTTGTGATAACTTTTGTTTTTTCAAACGGAGATTTGATGTATCCTAGTTCATGTAGTAGGAAATTATCAACTTCCTTGCCAGCTAATTCATTCAAGTGGTCTAGGTAAACAACTTGCGCTTTTGCAATTCGACTCTTAAATCCACGAGCTTTAGGAGTTGAACTAACAATAGCCCTTGATCCACCTTGAAAGATAGCTTTCTTTTTCTTTCCTGTTCGAGCGCCCTGACCTTTAGTGCCTCGACCGGCAGTTTTTCCTTGGCCCGCTGAGATACCGCGTCCCACTCGCTTCAGTTTTTTATTTTCATTGTATTTCATTACTTTGTCTCCTCTTTAGCTACTTTTTCTGATTTTGGCTTTACGTCACCTTTTGTAGATTTGGTATTTTTAAGCCATTTTTCCCGGGGGACAAGAGCCTCTAAAGCCTCGATAGTTGCGTAAGCGATATTAACCTTGTTTGATGAACCTAAAGATTTTGTCAGTAGGTTTTTAATTCCGGTAAGACCGATAATTGATCGAATAACGCCTCCAGCTATGATGCCGGTACCAGGAGCTGCAGGTTTTAATAAAACTTGAGACCCGGTTACCTTAATTTCAATATCATGTGGAATTGTGTCATTGGCGATTGGGACAACTATCATATTCTTTTTTGCAACATCAGTTGCTTTAGCGATAGCAACTTGAACATCACCGCCTTTTGCCACTCCGACACCAACACGATTTTTCTTGTCACCAACCGCAACTAATGCTTTGAATCTAAAGCGTCGTCCACCTTTTACAACTCTAGAAACTCGGTCAACATTAATGACAACCTCTTCAAATTGCTTTGGTGCCTGCTCTCGTTCTTGACGATTGCCTCTACGATTTCCGCCTGGTCGACGATTATTGCTTCGTCGATCATCAGATCGTTGAACTACTTTTTTGTCATCCATATTAGAACTCCAATCCTTCTTTGCGGGCCGCTTCAGCTAGGGCCTTAAGCCGGCCGGCGTATGAACGACCATTTCTGTCAAATGATACTTTTGATATCTTTGCCTTTTTTGCTAATTTAGCTATTTCTGTACCAATTTTTTCAGACTTTTCAGTCATCGTACCGGTAATTTTTTGACCTACGGTCGTTGCTGATGCTAAAGTCATGCCTTTTTCATCATTGATAATCTGAGCGGACACGTGAGCATTAGAAATAAATACTGACATTCTTGGTCGTTCAGCTGTTCCATTTACTTTTGCGCGTACTCGGTTTTTTCGCAATGATCGATTTTTTAGTTTATTGATTTCTGACATAATTACTTACCAGTCTTTCCTGCTTTTCGCAAAATTTTCTCATCAGCATATTTGATGCCCTTGCCCTTGTAAGGCTCTGGCCTCTTAAGAGAACGGATCTCTGCGGCAACTTGGCCGACTTGCTGTTTTGATATTCCGCTGACGGTAATATTCATTTTCTCAACTTTCAGATCAACTCCAGCAGGTGCTGTGTACTTTACTGGGTGAGAAAAGCCTAAGTGCATTTCTAGATTTTGTCCGCCACCGCTTACTCTAAAACCAACACCATTAACTTCGAGCTTCTTTTCAAAACCCTTAGTGACTCCTTCAACGGCATTGCTAATCAATGTTCGTTGTAGTCCGTGCAATGCGCGAACTTTATCGGTTTCATTTTCTCGAGAAACAGTAAGCTTCCCGTCTTCAATCGCAATCTTAATTCCTTCTTGATGTTTGACAATGTTTTCACCCTTGGGACCAGAAACTTTGATTGCTTCTTCGTCAACCGTGATTGTCACACCACTTGGAACCGTGATTGGTAGTTTTCCGATTCGACTCATATTTTTTCCTTATCTTATTATATTTTTAGTAAACTTTTAACAATAATTCACCGCCAAGGCGAGCTTTTTTAGCTTCATCACCGGTCATAATACCTTTTGAGGTACTAACAAGCACGAGCCCACGACCATTTTTAATGCGCGGCATTTCATCAGCACCAACATAAAGACGACGACCTGGTTTGCTCATACGAGCAATTTCTGTAATTTTATCGTTGATCTCTATATCCATTTTTGCTGGTTTTGACTCAGCGTCAATCGAATAATTATTTACGTACCCTGCAACCTTTAGTTGCTCAACAATGTTTTCCTTAAGCTTGCTTGTTGGTACGCTTAGATTTGTTTTGCCAACCAAACTTGCATTTCTAATGCGGGTTAATAAGTCAGCAATTGGATCTGTAGATTGTAATGACATATATTCTCCTACCAGCTACTCTTTGTTACGCCTGGAATTTCACCTTCCGAGGCTTTTTTTCTAAAACTTATACGGCTCAAACCGAATCTTCGCATATAAGCACGTGGTCGACCTGTTAAACTATCACGATTTTTCCATCTTGTTGGGCTTGAGTTTCTAGGTAATTTAGCCAATCCTTCGGCGTCACCTAATTCCTTAAGCTCTGCACGCTTCGCTGCGTACTTCTGGATCATCTTTTGTCTTTTCAGATCCCGAGCTAAAATTGATTTCTTAGCCATGATTAACGATTACCTTTCTGTTCTTTTTCAAACGGCATACCGAACGCTTCAAGCAAAGCTCTAGAGTGTTCAGATTTTTCATTTTTTATGACAAACGTTACCTGCAAACCATGCAAAACCTGAGTTTCTTCAAAAGTTAGCTCAGGGAACACTGATTGATCAACGATTCCAAGAGTATAGTTTCCAGTTTTATCAAAAGCTTTTGGATTAACACCATGAAAGTCACGAACACGTGGCAAAACTACGTTTATCAATCGGTCCGTAAATTCATACATACGAGCATTACGCAAATTAACGCTAACGCCTACGCGATTCATTCCAGCGCGAATTTTAAATGAAGCGATAGATTTTTTTGCGATTCTATCTACTGGTTTTTGACCAGTTATTTTAGTTAGAGTGTTAAAAACTACTTCATGATAATGCTTATCGTCTTTTTTCTTACCGATTCCAACGCTAACTACAATTTTTTGTAGTTTTGGAACTTGATTTTTGTTCACTAGTTTCAATTCTTTTTGAAGTTGATCTACTAGCTTCTCTTTGTAAATTTTCTTTAGCCTAGGGACATAAGTCTCGGCTTTCTTATTTTTTAATTCAGCCATTACTTATCTCCTTTCTTAGCTGCTGATTTCGTGCTAACGCCGTCAGCGATAACTTTGTCATTACCCTGTCTAGCAACTCGATTTTTAATTCCTTTTTCGGCAACTTTGTAGCCTATTCGACTAGTCTTTTTAGATTTTTCATCAATAACTAGCGCAAGCTTAGATAGATGAATCGGGACTTGGATATCACGTTTGCCACCCATAGGATTTGTCATACTTTTTGCGATATGACGGGTTCTATTTCCAATTCCTTCTAATAAAGCTTGACTTTTGCCAGGAATCATTTTAATAACTCTAGCAATTTCACCTTTGTGATCACCAGATATAATTTTAACCATATCATTAGTTTTAATTCGGTTAGCCATTATAGTACCTCCGGTGCTAAGCTGATAATTTTGGTAAAGCCTTTGGTGCGTAATTCGCGAGGAACGGGTCCAAATACGCGAGTTGCTTTTGGCTCTTTGTCGTCACCGACAATCACAGCTGCGTTGTCGTCAAAAGAGATAGTGCTTCCGTCTGATCGACGAATCTGTTCTCTAGTTCTAACAACAACTGCTTTTACTACAGCCTTCTTCTTAATTGTTCCAGTAGTTGAAGCGTCCTTTACGCTGGCGACAATAATGTCTCCAGTATGAGCATAGCGTCGTTTTGAGCCACCTAAAACTTTGATGCACATAATTTCTTTAGCACCAGAGTTATCAGCAACTTTAAGACGAGTTTGTTGTTGAATCATTACTTCTTCTCCTCGTCAGTTGCTGGCTTAGCTTCTAGCTTTTCTGTAATTTCATTGCGTAAGTCTACAGTTCCTCGTGATTTTTCAACGATTTCAGCTAGTCTCCAACTTTTTGTTTTAGAAACAGGGCGACTTTCAGCAATAACAACTTTATCGCCAATTCCTGCTTCATTTTTTTCGTCGTGAGCCGTATATTTTCGACTTACAGAATACTGTTTCTTATAAATCGGATGGGTTTCACGACTGGTTACAGTGACGGTAATGGTTTTGTCGGCCTTGTCTGATGAGACGATGCCGGTCAGTGTCCTTGCCATGATTATTTCTCCTCCATGTCTACGACATTTAATTTATTAATTGCTGTATTGATACGAGCTATTTCTCGTTTTAACTCAGCCATTTTGCTAGTATTGATTAAATTACCGGATGCCAAAGAAGTTTTAGCTTGTTTTAACTCAACCGTTTTGTCAACTAAAGCTTTAGACAAGTCTTCGATTGTCATTCCGTTATAGGATTTTAGATCTTTAGGCATTATTTTCTCCTCTAGTTACGACTCGGGTTTTAACCGGTAATTTATGTGATGCCAAACGCATAGCTTCCTTTGCAGTTGCTTCGTCAACACCCCGAATTTCAAATAAAACAGTTCCGGCTTTTACTTTTGCGGCAAAGAACTCAGGGTTACCTTTTCCGCTTCCCATTTTTACGTCCTGAGGTTTTCGGGTAATAGGCGTATGAGGAAATATTCGGATCCAGATTTGTCCACCGCGCTTAATATGGCGAGTCATGGCCTGACGTGCAGCTTCGATTTGTCGCGATGAAATTCGCTCATTCTCGAGGCTCATCAGCCCATAATCACCGAAAGCGACTGTATTCCCGGCAGTTGCAACGCCGTTGTTTCGGCCTTTGCGGACTTTTCGGTATTTAGTTTTCTTTGGTAATAACATAACCTAGTTCCTTTCTCCTTTGTATATCCAAACTTTTACGCCAATAACTCCAACAGGAGTCATTGCACGAGCGCAATGGTAGTCGATATTTGCCCTAAGTGTATGCAGAGGCACAGAACCTTCAATCATTTTTTCACTTCGGCTCATTTCAGCTCCGTTAAGACGACCGCCAACTTGAATTTTAATTCCTTTGGCACCAGCTTGAGTGGTAGATTGTAAAGCAGATTTCATAGCGCGTCTGAAATTAATCCGATGCTCTAGTTGTCTTGCAACGCCTTCCGCTACTAATTTAGCTGATAAATCTGGGCGTTTAATTTCCTCAATATTAATTTTAACTGGAAGTTCTACGACTTTTTCAATCATAGTCTTTAGCTCTTGAACTCCTGCGCCACCTTTACCGATGACCACACCTGCTTTGGCAGTATAGATAGTTACGGTATAAACATTGCTTGAACGATCGGTCTTGATGTTGCCGATTGTTGGTCGAGCTGCAAATTTTTTCTCAATTAAATTTCTAACATCGTCATCTTGCTTGATGAATTTAGCATTTTCTTTTTTATTATTAGTAAACCATTTTGCATCCCAGTCTTTAGTAACTTGGAGACGAAAACTGCGAGGATTAACTTTATTTCCCATTATTTATCCCCTTTCTTAGCAACTGCTTTAGACTTAGTGTCAGTTTTAGCAGAAGTCTTAACTGATGTCTTTGCAGCGGGTTTAACTTTTTCATTACCAGAAATCTCAACTAATATATTCGAAGATTTTTTCTGATAAGGCAATGCTCGTCCTCGGCTTGCTGGTATGTAACGCTTGTAGCGCTTACCGGTCGTAACGGAGATAATTGTTAAAACTAAACTTTTTGGGTCTAGATTATTATTGTGCATTGCGTTAGCCTTAGCTGACTCAATTGCTTTTTTAACAGGAGTAGCCGCTCGACGTGGAACGTGACTAAGAATGACTAATGCATCTTCGACAGTCCTTCCTCGAACTAGGCTAGCTACTAGTGATACCTTGCGAGGAGCTTGATCAACTCCTTTGGCGTAAGATCTTACTTTAAGTTCAGCCATTATTTGCCTCCCTTTGTGCTTCCAGCGTGCTTGCGGAAAGTTCGAGTTGGCGAAAACTCACCGAGTCTGTGGCCAATCATATTTTCTGAAACAAACACTGGAATGTGTTTTCGACCATTGTGAACAGCGATTGTTCGGCCGACCATGTCCGGGCTAATCACGCTATGGCGAGCCCAGGTTTTGATAACAGTCCTATCGTCAGGACCCAACTTTGCGATTTTCTTTGAAAGTTTGAAGTCAACGTATGGACCTTTTTTTGAAGAACGACTCATTGTTACCTTTTCCTCTTAGTTTCATGACGAGTTTTGACAATCATCTTATTAGTTAATTTATTTCGCCTAGTTTTGCGACCGAGAGCTAGCTTGCCCCAAGGAGTACGAGGCGCTTTTCCGGTTCCGTGTCGACCACCGTCACCACCACCGTGTGGATGATCAGTCGCATTCATAACGACACCGCGGACAGATGGACGGATACCTTTTCGGCGTCTTCGACCAGCAGATCCTATAGTAACATTTTGATGTTGAACATTTGATACTGTTCCCATCGATGCATAGGCTTTTACGCTAATTTTACGGACCTCACCAGATGGCATTTTGACTTGAGCGTAATCGCCCTCTTTTGCCATAAGTTGTGCTTTAGCACCAGCAGCACGTATGAGCTGTGCTCCGCGGCCTGGTGTTAATTCAATCGCGTAAATATATGTTCCAACAGGGATGTCTGATAATTGCATTCGATTAGAATTTTCGATCTTCGCTTTTGAACCAACTTCGATATTTTGACCCTTAGTCATTGAAGTATCAGCAATTATATAGTGATATTTTCCGGATTGATCTTTAATTCGAGCGATTCGAGCTGAGCGATTTGGATCGTACTCAATCTCTTCGATAACTGCTCTTGTTCCTTCAGGCAGGTTATAGTTCATTAAACGATAGTGTCTTTTTACGCCACCACCTCGATGTCGAACTGTAACCCTACCTATGTTGTTTCTACCAGCGTTCTGTTTTTTCGACTTTATCAAGCTTTTCAAAGGCTTCTTGGTGGTTACCTCTGACATGTCTTGGCTAGTCATTCCCCGGCGTCCGGGTGTTGTTGGGTTTAATTGTCGGATAGCCATTATTTAGTCTCCTCTGTAGTATCTTCAGGTTGATCAAATACTGGGATAGATTCACCCTTAGCTAATCGAACGTAAGCTTTCTTGGAACCCTTATCATATCGAACTCCAGGATATGCTCGCTTGCTTTTTACTACACGCTTAGCTTTGCCGTCTTGTTTTACAATTTTAATGTCTACAACTTTGACTTTGAAAGTTGATTCTACAGTCTCTTTAACCTGATTTGAATTCATGTTTAATGGGATGTTGAATGTATAAATTCCATCAGTTGCCAGCATTAAAGCTTTTTCCGTCAAACGAGGAGTTATAATTGATTGCTTAAGCATATCTATTTCTCCTCCTTATCACCGAGCCAGGTTTCTAGGGCTTTAAGACCAGATTTGTCGATTAAAATTACATCGGCATTTAAGACGTGGAAAACTGTTAGATACATAGCATTAATCAAAACAACTTTAGCAATATTGCTAGTTGCTTGGATTAATTCATTGGATTTGTCGCCAGTGATCATCAAAACATTGTTTTCAAATTTATTTTCTTTAAGAAACTTTGCAATTTCACTTGTCTTGCCGGTAGTTTTGAATTCAACCGTCTTAACTAGATTTTCTTTATTTGCCAAGCTTAGAGCTTGCTTAACAGCTAAACGCTTATCACGCTTAGATATTTTAATGTTGAAATTTTGTTCACCTGTTGGACCAAAAGCGATACCACCGCCTCGCCATATAGGGTTACGTGTCGAGCCGAAACGAGCTCGCCCCGTTCCTTTTTGGCGCCATGGTTTCTTACCACCACCTCTGACCTCACCTCTTTTTAAGGTCTTAGCTCCAGCTTCCCTTGAATTTGCTAGGTAAGCATCGTAAGCTAATTTTAGCAATTGATGATTTTTAACCTCAAGGCCAAAAATATCAGCTGATAATTTTACTTCTGCCATATTTAAGCCTCTCCTCTAACGACAACCGTGCTGCGCTTTGGACCAGGAATCGCACCTTTTACGCCAATTAGGTTATCTTCTTTATCAATGTAAGTAACCTGTAAGTTTTTAACAGTTACTTGTTCTCCGCCCATACGGCCGGCCATTGTTTTGCCTTTAAAAATCTTCTGTGGATACATCGACCCGATGGATCCAACTTTTCGAGTGTTTCCTTTTCCACCGTGAGTTTTTCGTTGGCGTTTGAAATTGTGGCGCTTGATAGTACCAGCAAATCCTTTACCTTTGCTTGTACCAGTAACGCTGACAAACTCACCAACGCTAAATTCTGATACGTCAAAAGAATCACCAATTTTTACTTCTGGTAATTCTGCTACCCTAAACTCTTTGAGTTTCTTAGGGTTAGTGTTGGCTTTAGCGGTGTGTCCAGCTACGGCCTTGCTCAGGTTCTTACC
>CAZHYM010000027.1:0-8456 GCA_964536785.1 uncultured Candidatus Saccharibacteria bacterium
ACTAGATATCCCTGCGATTAAGGGAACAAACCCTAAATCAGGTGAAGAAATTGAACGACATCCAAGTGATAGCGAACCAATGTCAGGATTGGCATTTAAAATTGCTACTGATCCATTTGTTGGTAAATTAATTTTCGTTCGAGTGTATTCAGGCGTTCTTAAAGCCGGCAGTTATATCCTAAATACCATGACTGGCAACAAAGAACGTGTTGGACGAATTGTTCGAATGCATGCTGACAAGCGAACTGATATCGATGAAATAGGAGCAGGTGATATTGCTGCGGTTGTAGGTATCAAAGATGTTAGAACTGGTGCAACTTTCTGCGATCCTGCGCATCCTATCATTCTTGAAGGTATCGATTTTGCTGAACCACCAGTTTCGATTGCGGTTGAGCCAAAGTCTAAGGCCGACCAGGAAAAGATGGGCATAGCTCTTAACCGATTGTCAGAAGAAGATCCAACTTTCAGGGTTCACACTGATGACGAAACTGGTCAGACAATTATGTCGGGCATGGGCGAGTTGCATCTAGAAATTCTGATCGATAGGATGAAGCGTGAATTTAATGTCGAAGCAAACGTAGGCGAGCCTCAAGTTGCTTTCCGAGAATCAATCAAAGGAACCTCATCCGTCCAAGGTAAACACATCAAGCAATCCGGTGGTCGTGGCCAGTACGGTGACGTTTGGGTCAAATTTGAAGCAAACGAGCCCGGAAAAGGTTTCCTATTTGTTGATGAAATTAAAGGTGGCGTTGTTCCCCAGGAATACCGTAAACCAGTTGAACAAGGCATTAGAGAAACTCTTGATGGAGGTGTTATAGCTGGTTATCCAGTTGTTGACATTAAGGCCACATTGTTCGACGGAAGCTACCACGATGTTGACTCTTCCGAGTTAGCTTTTAAATTAGCTGGTGCGCTAGCTACTCGAGAGGGTATCAAGAAAGCAACTCCAATTCTGCTCGAGCCTGTAATGAAAATTGAAGTTACCACTCCTGAAGATTTTATGGGTGATATAATCGGTGACTTAAACTCTCGTCGCGGACGAATCGATGCAATGGAAGATTTGCAAGGTGGAGCTAAGCTAATTCGTGGTTTTGTGCCACTTGCAAATATGTTTGGTTATACCTCTGACCTGCGCTCAATGAGCCAAGGTCGCGCAGCTTCAACGATGGAAATCTCAGCTTATGAGGAAATTCCACCAAATGTTGCTCAAGAAATTATCGCTAAACGCGCAAAATAATTTCAACATCATAAAACCCTACTTAAAACAGTAGGGTTTTTGTTTTAATAAGTAGCATTATATTTTAATAGAGGTATAATAAAATTATGGAAACAATTTTAGAATTTATTAAGATTTTTGTGATGAGTGTTGTTCAGGGAGTTACTGAATGGCTACCCATCTCAAGTACGGGACATATGATTATAGTTGATAAATTTTTGAAGCTTCAGCAATCTGGGGCTTTTATTGAGACTTTTTTGGTGCTGGTTCAGCTAGGCTCAATAATGGCCGTAGTTGTTTTGTTCTTTAACAAATTAAACCCATTTGATATGAAAACCATGAAGTTTAAAAAAGACACGCTTAACCTATGGGTAAGAATCTTGATTGCTACTTTGCCAGCACTAATTATTGGATTAGCGTTTGACGATATGATAGAAGAAATTTTCTTTAAACCAACGGTTGTCGCTCTAGCGTTAATTGTCTATGGCATTGGGTTTATATTGGTAGAAAATAACAAGCCTGAAACAAAAATTGAGGAGCTACTCGAGATTGATTACATTACGGCTTTAAAGATAGGCGCATTTCAAACTTTAGCACTTATACCTGGCACATCTAGGTCGGGAGCAACTATCTTAGGAGGCTTGATTCTTAAAATCAAAAGAAGCACAATTGCTGAATTTTCATTTTTCATGGCTATCCCTGTTATGTTCGGAGCTAGTTTGCTTAAATTAATCAAAAATGGCTTAGGTTTTAGCGGATTAGAATGGGCGTACATGTTATTTGGCTGTGCTGTCGCTTATGGCGTTTCGTATTTTGCAATTAAGTTCTTAATGCGCTATATCAAAACTCATGATTTCAAAGTTTTTGGCTGGTATCGAATTGTATTAGGCCTGATAGTTTTAGCCTATTTCTATGTTAATAAGTCTCTATGAATAAATACACCAAGCTCACGGTACTTGGTGAGATTACGATTTTTGAATCAGATAAAATAATTAGACAGATTAGCTACGGGCGTTGCGAGGACCAGGATCATCAGGAAATTCTAACTCCAGAAATCGCTAAAGCATTTGATCAATTAGATGGCTATCTGGCCGGGGAAAGGAAAGAATTTGATCTCAATTTATTCCAAGAAGGCAGTGATTTTGAAGTTGCGGTATGGAAGGGGCTGATGAACATCAAGTACGGCCAGATAATAACCTATAAAGAATTAGCCGAACAAATCGGCTATCCTAAGGCTTTTCGAGCGGTCGGATCCGCTCTCAAAAAGAACAAGCTCCCTATTGTAGTTCCTTGCCATAGAGTAATTGCCAAAGATCTGAAAAAAGGTGGATACGCTGGCGGCATCGAGCTTAAGCACGCCTTGCTTGGTTTGGAGCTAAAGCACAGCTAACTTTTTTCAATTGTTTCAGGGATCGGCTGGGGTGATGGTTGAATATAATCCGGTTTGATCAATAAGTCTAGTTTGTCTAATTTATCGAGCTTGTGATTAATCTCACTTAATGTTTTCGAAATTTTAAGTATAGATCTTTTAACCATTAGGTTTCCCACTAGTCCAACCAGCCAGCCGATAAGAAATATTACTGTAAAAGCCAGACCGACGTATTTTAATTGCTCAAGTGGCTCAGTCAAGCTTTTAATTAAATCGCCATTTGCTCCGCTAGCTCCATTAAGTATTGTTTCAAAATTCATATTTTTAGTTTACACCTTTTTAGCATAAGAACAAAAACCAGCTTTGATATAATAGATAAATAGCTTAAAAATGAAGGGCCAAATATGGATGTAAAATTTTACAAGTGCAATATCTGCGGAAACGTCGCAGTGAAACTAACTGATTCTGGCGTCAAAATGGTATGTTGCTCAGAAGAAATGACGGAGCTAATACCAAACTCTGACGATACGGCTGCGCTAGAAAAGCATGTGCCGGTCGTCACACAAAACGCCAGAGAAATTGAAGTCAAGGTCGGCAGCGTTGATCACCCAATGATTCCAGAACATTTTATACAGTGGATCTATCTAGTTACAAATAAAAATAATTATTCTAGGCGTTTAACCCCAGGTGAAGCCCCAGTGGTTAAATTTACCTTAAGCGAGGACGAGATGATGATTAGAGCTTACGAATACTGTAATCTTCACGGTCTTTGGGTGGTGGAAGGATAGCATGCAAGCCTGGATAACTCAGATTATGAACAATTTTGGATACTGGGGTATCCTATTCCTAATATTTATTGAGAATATGTTCCCGCCAATTCCTTCAGAAGTAATTTTACCTTTTGGTGGATTTGCTACTACAGTGGAAGGCTCTGAATTAGGATTATCAGGAGTAATAATAGTTGCGACTATAGGCTCTGTTGTTGGAGCAATAGTTTTGTACTATATTGGGACATTGATCTCGGTTGAGAAATTGGAAAAATGGCTCGATCACAAGTACGTACGTAGATTAGGCTTTAAGCAACAGGACGTTATGAAAACTGTTGGTGTTTTTGATAAATATGGAGTAAAGGCGGTGTTGTTTGGTCGTTGCGTCCCGATAATTAGGAGCCTTATCTCTGTCCCAGCGGGCATGACTAAGATGAATATCTGGCGTTTCACTGGTTATACGACCGTAGGGTCTCTAACTTGGAACGTACTCCTAGTTTCTTTAGGCGCAAAACTTGGCGATAATTGGCACGTGGTTTCCAATGTAGTAAGTGACTACTCCGATATCGTATTAATTCTGCTAATTGTGTTGTTTGCAGGGTTAATTGCCCGTCGTTTTACAAAACGTAAGCGCCGTTAAACAATATGGCTTTAATGGTTTTAGACTTAATTGACAAATATAAATTGGTTTCTGACCAAGTAGACAAAAGTGAGCTTCGGGTCATATTGACGGAATTAGAGAAAGCACTTAGGAAGTCAGATGGTAATGTCGTAGAGTTTGGCTGTTACGCTGGAACTACATCGTTATTCATTCGTCGCGTAATGGATAAACTTGGGTCGATGGGCGATTTTCATGTTTATGACTCATTTGAAGGCCTACCTGAGAAAACAAATTATGACAAAAGTCCTGTTGGAGAAACTTTTAAAGCTGGCGCGCTAAAGTTTAGCAAAAAAGATTATATTATTAACTTTAAGAAAGCCGGATTGAAAACCCCGTTTATTCATAAAGGCTGGTTTTCGATGTTAACGCAAGATGATATCCCGAAAAATATCATATTTGCATATCTAGATGGTGATTATTATGATTCGATAACTGGTTCCCTGAGAATGATCTGGAACGAATTGCTTCATGAAGCCGTAATTGTAATCGATGATTATAACTCGGAGGCGCTTCCAGGAGTTAAGAGGGCCGTCGATGACTGGGCAATAAGACATGATTTTAGCTTGCGAAGTGAGAAATCTTTGGCCATACTTACTCTTAATAAACAGTAGAAAAACCTACATTCTACGCTTTACAACCCAACTATTAATCTGTATAATCAAAAACATACGCCGTGAGGTCAGTTTTTAAAGTGGCTTAACGCGATAAATAAAATTAAAGGAGAAAATTAAATGGCAGAATTTGACCGAACAAAGCCACATGTAAATGTTGGTACTATGGGTCACGTTGATCACGGTAAGACTACCTTGACAGCAGCTATCACTCACACTTTGGCTAAGCGTTTGCCAAGTGAGACTAACAAACCGATCAACTACGATCAAATCGACAACGCACCAGAAGAAAAGCAACGTGGTATCACCATTGCTTCATCTCATCAAGAATACGAATCAGAAAATCGTCATTATGCACACGTTGACATGCCAGGACACGCTGATTATATCAAGAATATGATCACTGGTGCTGCACAGATTGATGGCGCTATATTGGTTGTTTCTGCAGCTGATGGTGCTATGCCTCAGACTCGTGAACATATCTTGCTTGCTAAGCAAGTTGGAGTTCCAAAGATTATCGTTTTCCTAAATAAAATGGATATGGCAGATGCTGATCTAGTTGAGATCGTTGAAGAAGATCTTCGCGAAATTTTGGCTAAAAACGGATTTGACAAAGATTGTCCTATAATCAAGGGTTCTGCTCTTAAGGCTCTTGAGGGTGACGAAGTATACATGGACAAAATCATGGAATTGGTTAAAGCTATGGATGAATACATCCCTCAACCAGTTCGTGAGCTAGACAAACCTTTCCTTATGCCTATTGAAGACGTTCACTCGATCAAAGGTCGTGGAACTGTTGCTACCGGTCGTATTGAAAAAGGTATTGTTAAAGTCAACGATGAAGTTGAAATTATCGGTATCCGACCTGTTCAAAAATCAGTTGTTACTGGTGTCCAAGCTTTCCATAAAGATTTAGGTCAAGGACAAGCTGGCGATAACGCGGGTATTCTACTCCGTGGTATTGAGCGAGATGACATTGAACGCGGACAAGTTGTTGCCGCTCCTGGTTCAATTACTCCTCACACTGAATTCAAATGTGAAGTTTACGTACTTAAGAAAGAAGAAGGTGGTCGACATACACCATTTACAAAAGGCTACAAACCACAATTCTATTTCCGAACTACTGACGTAACTGGTGAAGTTGAACTTCCAGCTGACAAAGAAATGGTCATGCCTGGTGATAACGCAACTTTTGGCGTTAAGCTTCAATCTCCAATCGCTATGGAAAAAGGTCTAAACTTCGCTATACGTGAAGGTGGCCGAACTGTTGGTGCCGGTGTTGTAACCGAAATCATCAAATAGCTATAGCTTATTGATTAAAATAGCGCTTTTTATGAGCGCTATTTTATATTCGGTTACAATTTACAAATCAAGGTAAATGAGTTATAATAGCAGAACAAAATAAATCAAGCGAGAACTTGACTGCGATTCTATTCAAAAGCCAAGGTTACGCTTAAACAAAGAAAGGTTATTTTAATAATGGCAGAACAAAAAGCCGAAGGTCTAAAGATTCGAATTCGTTTGAAAGCTTATGACCACAAAGTAATTGACAAATCAGCAAAGCA
Source organism: uncultured Candidatus Saccharibacteria bacterium (assembly GCA_964536785.1). Classification (GTDB taxonomy): domain Bacteria; phylum Patescibacteriota; class Saccharimonadia; order Saccharimonadales; family Saccharimonadaceae; genus CAZHYM01. The sequence goes on from CAZHYM010000027.1 coordinate 6,190, forward strand.
GATTGTCGAAACCGCGATTCGAACTGGAGCAAAGATTTCAGGACCCGTGCCTCTACCAACCAAACAAAGTACTTTTGCGGTATCTAAGAGTCCGCATGTTTATCGAAAGGGTGGTGAAGCTTTTGAGATGCGTGTTCACAAGCGTTTGATCGATATCACTGAAGCAAAGCCAAAGACTATCGATTCTCTGCAGAACCTCAGCTTGCCAGCTGGTGTTGACGCAGAAATTCAGATGAACTAGGCTATCATTTATTAGCCTCACAAACAGCCACTAATTCGGTGGCTGTTTATTATTTATATAGCTATAGGGTGGAGCTCATGGCTCAGATTGACTATATGGTTAAATTATGCTATTATGTATAGATATTATTCGTAAGGTGGTGTTTGTATGATCTCGAGAACTTCGATGATCCCCGACGGCGAGATACTGGTACTTTTAAGTGAGATGTTTAGCATTAATTTTGGCGATAAGGAAGATTCTATAGAAGAGCGTCCTGATTGCAGGAATTATGGTTTTCTCCTAATAGGCCTAGCCGCAGGTAGAAAATTTAAAATTACCACTCCGGCCACCGAGATAGAATTTTATCTCGTAAGGGGCAAAAAAAAGAAGGGTAAAATCAGATCAGAAAACTCAGTTGAGGCAACTAAGTTACAAACTTTTGCTGAGGTCTTAAAGATCTGCAAATTGAACATCGGAATCTATACTCAGCCAAATAATAAGCCGCACTGATATGCGGCTTTTTCTTTATGCGATTGACATGAGTGCTTATAAATGTTATAATACAAATATTCATTCTTAGGAGGGATTTATAATGAATGAGAACCTTAAATATGGCGTATCAATAAAGGAATGGGTGTCGGTCTTGGAAGAATTCTTCGGTCGTAAGTTTGGATCGAATGAGCTCCAGATGGTCGATCGAACGCTTTTTGGAAATCTAATTAAGCTAGTTCCTTCGATGGCTGGTATGAAATGGGAAGTCTATTATTACGAGGAAGGAGCCAATCCTGTCTTTTTGATGATGGACCAGCACCTTGTTTGCTCTTATCATGGCCGTTGGGAAAACTTGAAGAAAATTGCAGAGGACATTGTCCTAGAAAAAATTGTAGAAAATATGCGAATTTTTTTCAAAAATCCCAATCTCGGCTTTTCTTGCGACTATAACACCTACAGTTTCGCTCAAGGCTTCAACCTTATGATTTGTAGAGATTCCATTGAAATCGACAGCGATCGGACCGTCAATGGGTATGTCTTGAAAACACAAGATGGCCGTAAGCAGGTTGAGTTCTATTTTAAAGACCGAAGGGTCTGCTTCCAAGACGATGATGCAAGAGAATATTTTATAGATATTGGCAAAATCATCGTCAAGAGGCAAGAAGCCATTGACTACCTGGACAGGTCAATGAGAGATAGTTTGCATCCTCTTCTCGCCTATTAGCCCAGTATAGCCGCTATCAAAGCGGCTATTTTTTAAATTGCTTATGCTTTTTGGTATAATCAAGTTAATGTCAAAAAATAGCGCTAGAACCTACGCTCGTTATCGAACTAATATATCGCGACGAGGAAATGAAAAATTTACCGAATCCGACGGCGAGTTTTTCTTAAAGCTAGTTATACTTCTGATCCTAAGTTCATTTTGGATCAAGCTGAATGATCCACTGTCAGCCGGCGGCATAATGCTTACTGGATTTCCACTCGGTATGCTGGTAGCTTTCTTATTAGTTAGAATATACGAGAAGCGAACCTTGAACCGCAAAATTTGGTACTCGGTTGTTTTGATTGCCACTATACTTAGCTATTTCTTGCCTTCCGGTATTGTTATATAAAAATAGACTGGATGTAAAGCCAGATATGTCGAACTTTCAATAACCTTAATACTTATAATTATATCATAATTCTTACAAAGAGTCAATCTATTGATAGTTGACTTTTCAGGTTAAAAGTGATAAAATCCATTGGTAACTTTATTACGTAATAATAATCTTTCTTGATGTTTGGGTAAGTCCCCCTACGGAAACTGCTGCTTCATCGAGAATTTTAAATGGGAGAAAATAGTGATGAAAGCACTACTCGGTACCAAAATTGGTATGACCCAAATCATCGGCGAGGATGGAGTAATTGTTCCAGTTACTTTGATTCAAGCCGGGCCAATGACTGTGACTCAGGTCAAGTCTGTCGACAACGATGGATACAACGCAGTACAAGTGGCATACGGTGAGGGTAAGAACCTGAGCAAGGCCGTAGCTGGACACACCGCTAAAGCCAACAC
>CAZHYM010000028.1:0-7552 GCA_964536785.1 uncultured Candidatus Saccharibacteria bacterium
TCCTACTTGCCAAGGTAGTGGAAAAGTGCCAGAAAAAGCCTGTACAGTTTGCGGCGGCAAAGGCACTAGACGCAAGGAACAATCAATCAAACTTAAAGTCCCGGCTGGTATTTACGATGGGGCGACGATTCGATTGAGTGGACGAGGTGAAGCCATAAAAGGTGGAAAAAATGGCGATCTCTACATAAATATAAGAGTTAAGGCTCATAAGAAATTCACTCGTGAAGGAAACATTATCCTGTCAGATGAGAGAATAAGTATGGTAGATGCCGCACTAGGAGCGGTGATTGATGTCGAGACAGTAGACGGTGTAGTTAAGATGAAAATTCCCGCTGGAACACAAAGTGGTGCTGACTTTAAACTCGCTTCACATGGAGTGCCTTATGGTAATGGCGAGAGGCGCGGCCCTCATATCGTAAATGTTATCGTTGAAACACCTACGAAATTGACTAAACGTCAAAAAGAGTTGCTAGAAGAGTTTCGTTCAGGGAAGAAATTCAAACTATTTTAAATATAACGTGCTAGAATTAGGCTATGAAGAAAGTACTGCTGTTGCATGTTAGCAAGCGTAACCCCGATTTTTGGACACAATTTCAAGATAAGCTCTATCGAATATTGGGCAATGATTTTGAAATTGAAGAGGGTCGGTATCTAGATTTGACTTTTGAAATATCCGGTCGAGACGCGGCGGTTTATTTTCGAAAAGAAGTTGTTGAGAGTTATAATTTGGTGATTTTCAATAATGTCGGAAAGCATATAGATATAGCAACCGCCTTAGCTATTTACTGTCAAGCAAGGTCGATTCCATATATAGATGAATATGTTGGCTTACGAAATGGCGTCGACAAGCTAAGCCAATCTTTATTGCGCTGGAAAAATGGTTTTGATGAGATAAAAACCTTTTTTGGTAGCCGCGATGCTATAAAAAAATATTATGAAAATCATGCTGGGCCAATGATTTTGAAGGACAATTACGGGCGAAAGGGTAGGGGGAATTACTTGATAAAGAGTGCGAGTCAATTATCTGAAGCGCTGGATGAAAATAAAACTACGCAATTTGTCCTTCAGGAATTTATCCCAAACGATGGGGATTATCGATTACTAGTAATGAATAAAATTTTAAAACTTGCCATATTGAGACAATCGTCTGGCAAGAGTCATCTTAACAATACCTCTCAAGGAGGCATTGCTTCGTTGGTGCCTATTGACGAAATTAGCCCTGAGATAAGACAAATGGCAATCAAAGCAAGCAGCTTGGAGAACTTGACTATGTCAGGGGTAGATGTTATAATTAATAAGAATACTGGTCAGGCGTACGTTATTGAAGTCAACAGCGCTCCTCAAATTAACTCAGGTAGCTACATTGAAGAGAAAACTAAAGTATATGCCGAGACCATCAAGCAAATAATCGAAAAAGGGATGGACTAATGATGAATAAGAGAGAAACGTTGGGAGCCTTCGAGAAAGTAATATTTCCTGAGTTTAATCAAGCGATTTTAGCTAAAGTCGACACAGGAGCTTATCGAGGAGCCATGCATGTTGACTCGCTTGAGTATAGCGACGACGATATATTCTTTAGTATTAATGGCGAAAAATTTAAAGTTGAAAGCGAAAATATAAAACATTCAAAAGTAAAGAGTTCTAGCGGTCACATTAATTTACGCCCAGTTATAAAAACAGAAATTATTATCAACGGCAAAGAATATCAGACTTGGATAGGTCTAGCCAATCGTAAAGATATGCATTTTCCAGCTCTTATCGGCAGATATTTTTTACGCACAAATAAATTATTAGTAGATGTATGTAAGAACAGTGAACTTGATAGAGACGGGAGAATAATTAAATGAAAATAGCAATTTTATCCAACGGGCCAGGGAATTATTCCACAAAACGTTTGAAGGCGGAAGCTTTAAAGCGTGGGCATGAAGTAGACATTATAAAATATAAAAATTGTTACGTTTCGATTGAAAAAAGCAATAATAAGGTTTTTTACAAGGGAAGCCCTCTAGATAAATATGATGCAATTATCCCTCGGATAGCCTCAAACATGACTAAATACGGAACGACCATCGTAAGGCAACTAGAGATGCAGGGCGTATATAGTCTGTCAAAGTCAATTGCCATTGTTCGGGCGCGTGATAAATTGCGTACGATGCAGCTACTAGCTAAAACAGGTGTGCCGATTCCTAAAACGGTTGTTTCGAGGAATCAAACCGATATCGATGATTTGTTGGAGTTGGTTGGGGGCACACCGCTTATCATTAAGCTTGCTCGTGGGACTCATGGCAACGGAGTTGTTTTAGCTGAAACGAAAAAAGCCGCTAAATCTGTTCTTCAGGCTTTTTATCTGACCGATGCAGATGGTACGAATATTCTTTTGCAAGAGTTTATCAAAGAATCAGCCGGCACGGACATCCGAGCATTTGTGGTCGGTAGCAGAGTGGTTGCTAGCATGAAACGTCAAAGCCTAGATGACGATTTTAGATCTAATTTACATAAAGGCGGAGTGGGAACTGCAATCAAACTGACTCCGGAAGAGAAGAAAGTAGCCATAAAGGCTGCAAAAGCTATGGGGCTAAGCCTAGCGGGTGTTGATTTGATGAGATCGGCTCGAGGGCCTTTAGTACTAGAGGTTAACGCCAGCCCTGGATTTGGTATCGAAACAGCTACCGGTCGAGATGTGGCCGGACCAATTATTGAATACGTTGAGCGAAATTATAAGCGCAATATAACCAAAGATAAAATTGGCGCCTAATTTGTTATAATCAAGTTGTATCTATGATCTACTTGATTCTTATAGCTATAATTACATTTTTAACTGGAATTGCGAAGCGTCGAGTCGGCCTGGCTATGTTGGTAGCCATAGTCTCAGCTTTTGTTATTAATCTATGGAGTCTTGATATCGCCAGGCTAGTCCTAGAAACTGGATTAACGACCGACCTAAAGCTAGCGAAAGCTACGATAGAAGCGCTGGCAGTTTTAATTCCGACGATGTGGTCGATTAGTTTGTCTTTTGGATCAAGCAGAGGCGCTAGACGATCATTTTTGGAAGCTTTTTTGTTTTCCGTTTTAGTGGTGTATCTGCTTAGAAACTCTGTCGGCAATTTGCTGATACTGGATTCTAAATCAATTGAAATAGCAAATTTAATGAATCAGTTTGAAAAAGTAATCTTGACTGTCGCAGGCGTCTTTTCAATTTATGATATCTTAGGCAAATCGAGCGATTAGTTTTGTCTGTAAATAAAAACACCATCCACTGAGATGGTAATTTTATTTGGTGGAACCGGTGAGACTTGAACTCACGACACCCTACTTAAAAGGCAGGTGCTCTAACCAACTGAGCTACGGTTCCGTTCCAAAATAATTTACTCTAATTTACTCCAATTGTCAAGAATTGGCGATTTGTGGCATAGTATAATTGTGAAACAGAAAATTCATATTTCTTGGCTATTAATCGCTATAAGTATCGCGAGCCTGGTTGGAATTTTGGTTGGAAGATTCATAAGCTGGCCATTTGGGGCTGACTTAGGAATTTTCTTTATCGTATGCCTGCTGGTGACGACATTCTTATTTAATAGAGTCTGGGCTAAAATACTCCTGGTATGCTTGGCTGGATTTTTGTTGGGTCTAGTTAGAACCCAAGGTTTCTATCAGCATCGATTGGTTTATAATCAGCTTACTGGCAAAGAAATTGTGATAGCAGGGACGCTATTTGATGATGTTGGCACTAGTCGGTCAAATTATCGAGTCTTAAGATTGGGCAATATTGAAATAGCCGGCAAAAAACTTACAGGGAGTATCTTGGCCACCACAACCGATCAGACCAACCTAAATCGAGAAGACCGAGTCACTATATCCGGAGTGACCAAGGAAGGCATAGGTGGGTATAACCTTCAAATTATCGATGCGAAAATAATTGCCCGAAGCCATGGCTATAGCCTGGGGCTGAAGTTGAGAAATTTTTTTACTAATCGGCTTGATTCAGCACTCAGTCCGCTAGAGTCTCAGTTGGCGGGGGCTTTTTTGGTCGGCAAACGGAGAAATTTACCTGCTGATTTTATTATGAACTTGCAGATAGTCGGCTTGACTCATCTGATCGTAGCGAGCGGTTTCCATTTAAGTGTAATTGTTCGTGTTATGAAGCGAGTTCTTTTTAAGATTTCTCGTAAGTTCGCTCTTGTCGTTATTTTGTTTAATCTCATCACTGGACTCTCTCCAAGCATGCTCAGGGCGTCGATAGCAGCTGTGGTTTCGTTGTTGTGCTGGTACTACGGCCGCAATATCCATCCTCTGAGATTGCTTGTGCTAATTGCGAGCGCTACAGCATTGTTTAGTCCATTGTATTTATGGGGAGATGTGGCCTGGGCGCTTTCTTTCTCTTCTTATTTCGGAGTATTGATTTTGGCGCCTTTGATTCGGCAATATTTTTGGGGGCAGTCTAAGCTTAGTTTTATAAAGCAGTTATTTACAGAAACGTTGTCTGCTCAAATCTGTACGTTCCCGATTAGTGTTTTTTATTTTGGTAACTTGTCGTTGGTTGCACTTTTAACTAATTTACTTGTTGTACCAGTGGCTTCGATTACTATGGCTTTAGCCTTTTTGTCTACATTGTTAAGTTCTTTAAGTCCTGGGGCTCTTATTGCGGTGTTGCCTCTCCAGATTGTGTTAAATTACATTATCAAGGTGGTGAATATTTTTGCTAGCATGCCACTTGCTAGCGTAGATGTTCAAGTTAGTTTTGGTTTTGTCTTAGGCTGTTTTGTCGTTATTGGGGGTGTTTGCTTATACATGGCGTTTCAAAATCGAAATGACGAAAAGCTGGCAACATTCAACATCATTGAGTAGTGTTATAATTAGTCTAATGAAAGTTATATTGCTAAGCGAAGACGAGATGGTTAATTTTGGTAAAAAATTAGCAAAGTGCCTAGTTTGGCCATTTTGTATTGAACTTATTGGCGACTTGGGGGCTGGCAAGACGACTATCGTAAGAGGTTTAGCTCATAGCCTTGAGTTTGAAGGTGATGTTTCAAGTCCGAGTTTTACGATTAACAATCGCTACCAACTGCCTCTTGGCAAGCAACTATCTCATTACGATTTTTATAGGCTCAATGAAGCAGGAGTGACAATTCAAGATTTAGCCGAAGACCTGAACGACCCTAATGTGAGCGTTGTTTTAGAGTGGGCTAGCTCTGTCAAAGACGTCTTGCCGGCTAATCACGTAGTGATTGAAATCAAGCATCTTGAAGTAGGCCGAGAAATTCTGATAAAGGGTATGCCGGTATGCGACTTTTTTTAAATACATCAACTGAGAAGTGTGAAATTTGGCTTGACAATAGCTATTATAGTTGGGTGGCTGGGCGAGAATTATCGGTAAAACTTTTAGGATTCTTAAGAGATTGTTTAGTTAAAGAGGGCAGAGACTTCTCGTCTATTTCAAGTATAGTTGTATTTCGTGGTCCTGGTAGTTACACATCTCTTCGGATTGGCCTAACCGTAGCCAATACCCTAGCCCAAAGCTTATCAGTGCCTATCGTCGGCACTATTCATGAAAATTGGCGTTCTGAAGGCGATGAACGACTTGCAGAAGCTCAAAATGATGAGATTGTAACTCCAATTTACTTACAGCCAGCGGTCATCACTAAGCCACGTAAATGAGTTTGTGAAAAATACCACATCCGAGTATAATTAAATTACGCACTAAGAATACAGTGCATTTGAAATTTTTATCTCACTAGTGGCTTACCACTACTAGTTATCGAAAGGAACTCTATGGTAGAAGTAATAATTGCCGCAGTCGTTGGTGCATTGGCTGGCGGAAGTGCTTTTTATGGATACACTAAAACTCAAGTAAAGAACAGCAAAAATAACGCAACGCAAATTGTCGAAAAGGCCGATTTAAAGGCAACTCAAATTGTTGAAAAGGCGAAAGCTGAAGCTGAAGAAATTGTCCAGTCGGCAAAAAAAGATGAGCTTCATAGACGAAGCGAAATCCAAAAGTCAGAGGCAAGAATTGTTGAACGTGAAGAGATTTTAGACAAGAAGCTTGACCAAGCTGAAAAGCGGATGGAGTCTCTTCGTGAGCAGAACAAAGAGATTGATTCTCTTAAAGATGAAATAATCGCTATACGATCTCGTCAAGAAGAAAAGCTGGAGAAAATTGCTAAGTTAAGCAAAAAAGATGCTCAGGATAAATTGTTTGAGATGACCGAAAAAGACATCAAGAATGATCTCGCGGGTCTAATTTCTAAATTGCAGTATGACGCCGTTCAAGAAGCAGAAGATCGTTCACAGATGATTTTGCTTGGAGCAATGGAACGTATGAGTAGCGAAGTGACAGCAGAGAGAACAGTTACTTCATTGGAATTGCCGGACGATGAAATGAAAGGCAGAATTATCGGAAAAGAAGGCCGAAATATACAAGCCTTGCAACGTGCAACTGGAGTTGATATTCTAGTTGATGAAACTCCAGGAATGGTTGTGCTAAGTTCATTTGATCCGGTTCGTCGTCAAATTGCTCGACTAACGCTTGAGCTACTGATGAAGGATGGACGGATTCACCCTGCTCGAATTGAAGAGGTAGTTGAAAAAGCAACAAAAGAAATTGACAAGGAGATTAAACGAGCTGGCGAAGATGCTGCTCGTGAAGTCGGTTTAATCGGAATGCCTGTAGAACTTCTGCGACTATTGGGTGAGCTAAAATACCGAACTTCTTATGGTCAAAATGTGCTAAAACATTCTGTTGAGATGGCTCAACTAGCAGCGCAAATTGCTGAAGAAATTGGAGCTGACGTAAAGATTACTAAAACTGCCGCATTGTTCCATGACATAGGCAAAGCAGTAACTCATAAGATTGAAGGTAAGCATCATATTATAGGTGGAGAATTGGCTCAGAAATATGGCATGAGTAAAGAAATCGTTCATGCTATGCAAGCTCATCATGACGATGTTGAAGCCACTACTCCTGAAGCTATGATAGTAAGAGTTGTTGATGCGATTAGTGCAGCTCGACCAGGAGCTCGTAATATTTCTAGCGAGAACTTTGTTGAAAGAATGCGTGATTTAGAAAATGTCGCAATGAGTTTCAAAGGCGTTGAAAAAGCGTATGCAATTTCAGCCGGACGAGAACTTAGAGTGATAGTCCATCCAGAAAAAATCGATGATCTAACTGCTATTCGAATGGCTCGAGACATTGCTGTAAAAATTGAAAGCACCATGCAATATCCAGGAGTTATTAAAGTAAATGTTATCCGTGAAACTCGTGCCGAAGAATTTGCTAAATAATATTAGAAAATTAAAGCATAAAAAATACACCCTGGCGCTGAATCCAGGGTGTATTAATTTATGTGCTTGACTAGTTCAAAGGCAACTCGTCAGTGTTGGTCAATTCAAAGTCCGGGTTGGTATTAGCGTTGCCAGTCTTGTCTAGTGAAAGGTAGTAAACAGCGCCAGCTACTATCGCCAGAATAACTAATACGGCAAGTACGATTGCTATGCTATTTTTAGTTTTAGTTGGGTTAACTACTTCTTTTTGTTCTTCCATATACGTCTCCAT
>CAZHYM010000029.1:0-3312 GCA_964536785.1 uncultured Candidatus Saccharibacteria bacterium
CTTAGAACAATTAACATTACAGGCTTAGTGTCCTACTTGGGGGTATCCTGTGCGTTTGCCAATATGTATTCATTATAACACAAAAACACTAAAACGTCAATGTTTTTAATTTTGAGTGTCTCGGCTCTCCCGTTTTTGAACGTTTTTAGTGTTGCCATTAAGCTTTGAATAAAGAACTGCAAAAAACGAATTAAAGAAATCTTACACAGTAGCTGTTTTGCCTAAACGCTAGTTTTGTGGTTGAGATGATGGTTGATATTAATTTCTTTTAGACGGGTTGACTTTACATCAGCCGTTCATTAAAAATGCCATCGTGCCTGGTAATTGGCGGTCTGCCGCTTAATGTTTGCGCGTGATACAATAAGCTTATGCAGAATTTAAAGAAGCAAACAAGCCAATCCGCAAAAAAACACAAACAACGCTTATTGTCACCAAAACACGAAAAAGTTTTATTCAAAATACTATTAGTAGTTAGCTTAGCGCCAATTCCTTATTATGGATTGTACAATGCGATTAATGGCTGATCGCCCGATCTTTTTTGTATATTAAACTGCGAAAAATTACACGGAGTTAGAGCTTTTTTTGAAAGCATTATTATGATCTCGTGGTTAATACCTATTATTTTCTTGCCATATAGCTTAATTATTTCAGGCTTATTTGTTGCTTGGATATTATTTTTGATTAAAAAAATCAAAAGACTGAATAAATTAATGAATTAACGGAGTGACGTTTAGCTACCCAAAATAAATAATTACAATCAAGCGCAGCAAAAAGATTGATACACCTGGGCTAAGAAAACAGAATTTCAAATAAAAAAGCGCCTTATGCAAGGCGCTTTATAGATATGATTATAACCAGTGTGAATTCAAAAGGACTTTTTTTAGATTATCTTTGAATTCTTTGCGCTCATCTGGATTGACGATGTGCTTCAAATGCTCTTGGCTTTCAGCGTATATTCCTGCTATCGCGCCTGATGTCGCATTGATGATTATGTCATTGTATTCTGAATATATTTCATTCAGTGCAATAACTAATTTATTTGCCCTGCTAAGGAATTCAGACGACATTTTCACTATTTTTCTTTGTGCGATGTCCGTCAGTGGCTGAGCGAGCTGCTTTGAAAAAATACTATTTTTACGCTCCTCGAAACTATCCCAGTCCTTCTTTATCTGTTCGAATTTACTGCCCTCGTTGAAACTATCACAGCTCAAGCTCGAGGGTGGCAATTTTGATTCAAAAAAGTACCACCCCGTCTCTTTGCATTCGTACTGCAAGCCATTTTTAATGTCACTTATCCATTTTGGATTTTTAATGTAGGAAATGGCGCTAAATTCATTCAGTGCATCCACAATGTTCTCAAAGTTTTGAAGAACTTTTGACAAGTATATTTGGATTTGCTCTCTTTTAGTAGGCATATCTGCGGAGTCGTTGCGGGTCTCGTCGATTTCGTGCTTGTGATTAGCTTGATTGTAACATTGATACATTTTTCACCTCTTTGTCATCAAAATTTAGATTAGGTTTCCCTTTCTTGATGATGATCACCCTTGTTCTTGCGATGATCGCTTGAGCAACAAATTATTTGCAAATCAAGCGACCATCACAATTAACAACAAAAACGTCTCGAACGCCAAACAATCGGCTGAAGTCATAAAACCAACGCTAGCACGATAATTAAGTTTTAATGTTCAAATGATAATTATTTATCAATAGACTTTAATTACAACATACTTAATGCTATATGTAAATAGTGAAATGTGTGCAAGATGTATGGTGGGTGGATATCAATAAGCACAGCTATGTTGACATTTAATCAATAATATGTCAGTATCTATTCAGTGTTTTGAGCTCGGGGTGGTGGGGATTGCAAAATCGAGACTACAAACGGTACTTTAATTAGTTTGCTTAAAATAAATTCAATAAAAGTCTTTTTATTAGAGGTTTCATTCTTTTCATTTTTTAATCTACTAGGCAATATTTCTTAAGTAGCATTTAGCTGATTAATTATAATCAATTAAATGCTGCTTGAGAGATGAGCAGGCCTATGATGTTCGGGAATTGTCCCGCATAGGCAACTGTTGCTACTGCCACCCCGCGATTAGGGGAAGGAGAAGAAATGGAAAACCAATTCAACGAACTGGTGAAAAAATTTGAGAATTTACTGGACGCGCTAGAAGGGATAAATGAGTTAAACGAGTACGTAGATGGCGAGCTACAGTTTCGGCGATGCACGTGTGGTTGTTATGTTCCGCCGCTAGCCAGGTTGTTTGACGGTGTTAAATTGGTGGGAGACCGACAGTTTATAAAGAATTGGTCTGCCTTTGAAAAACGTATTGCCGATCTAGAGTTTTTGCGCCCTAGCGCGAGCCGACGTATTATTTGGGGTAACCATGAGCGGTTTGATTACACCACCGGTTCAGGGAAAATCACCATTTCTTTGTTGCAGAGCATTGACTCCGTCGAGGTAACCGTAGCCGTCGGTAAGCCCGAATGCTGGATCGAGGGTAAATCTAAATCCAGGGTTATCGATGGTGCCGTCAGATACGGCTGGACTGTGACCTTACTAGACGGAGAAAAACCGTCAAGTAATAATCAGGTGTATGATTATTTCGCAAATTTTATATTTTCGGCCGAAAGCATATTTACGAATAAAAAAGCAGGGGCACTATTTAGCTCAGACGAAATGTGCAATGAGATAAAAGTGCGCTACGGCATCGTTGACACTAGTGAGCAGGAGGGGAGCGTTTCACAGTATATCAAAAATTGCGTTTTGGAGGTTTTATACTCTCACCATTCTCATGGCCTTGCTTTTATTGATGCAAAGGGCTGGGAGCGTAGCCGTAGTTCGACTAATTGTTTTTGAACACTTTGCCCCCGTGCAGCCAGCACGGGGTTTTCTTTTGCTCGGTTTAAATAACCTTAATCTAGCCATCACTAGACGCGTTGGCTCAGTTCGGTGCTCACTAAGACAGCTCCATGAATTGTAAATAAAAAAAGCCCAGCACTTGCTGGGCCGAACCCCTCATTATTTAAGTGGGGGGTCTTTAAAGGGCGAGGGTTTCAACTGCAGAGCAAAATACAAGTCGAGGGGCAGATACCCTGTAAACCTGCCGATCAGGTTATCTATAGTAATGCCGTCTTTCAATAAAACCCCATGGTAGCCGTCACGGACTGCTTCTTTGAAATAATCTGAATTTCGATATAGGAAATTATGTGTTGCGTCTCTGTCCCAGCATAAATATAACCCGTGATTCATTCCTCTCAAGATCTGCGCCACTTCTCCAGTGTATTCGTAAATTGCGGTATAGCTCAAAA
>CAZHYM010000029.1:3322-6952 GCA_964536785.1 uncultured Candidatus Saccharibacteria bacterium
GAGTAATAAATAAATGCATTAGGAGCTAGCTCGTCAATTTTTACATAAAAATCTTTTACATAAAAATCCATTCTCTTCCCCTCCTACTCAAGGTGTTCTAAATTTGAAGATGATTCCAAATTGAATAATCGTCTCCTTCGCCTTGAGTTTTTGATCGAGCAGTTCATGCCGATCGCTTGACCAACAAATGATTGTAAGCCTAGTGATCAGCACAAAATTGGATGAAAGCAGGAATGTTGAGTAGATGAGTCAGTAACTGGATTTGGATGCTTGGTACAGTAGTTAATTTAAAGGTTCTATTAATAATTCCTCGCTAATTCATTAAAATTAAACCAAAACTAAACAAAAATGTCAAAAATAAACTCACATTCCACCCCTAACCACCCCACTCTAGATTAAATAATCAAACGAAAAGACCGAGATTGGCGGTCGGTCGAAACATTAGGCATCCATAATCATGGTAATGATCTTATTTTATAAAAAGCCGAAAAGCGTCAACAACCGTCATCCTATATTTAATTTTTAATAGACACGAAATAGTTTACGGAGTAAAATGATACAAAGGGGTAAATGGCTTGGACAATAAACAAAATATTTCATCGGCTTCGCAATATCTGACATTCGTTGCATCGGCCGGTCCAGATTCATCTAGTATCGAAATAAGATACGAAGATGAGAATATCTGGCTTACTCAAAAGATGATTGCTGAGTTGTATGGAGTTTCAGTTTCGGCAATTAATCAGCACATAAAAACGCTCGTAGAAGCTGGTGAGATAGACGGTTCAGTTATTAAGCATTACTTAATAACTGCCGACGACGGGAAGAGCTATAATACAAAACATTATAACCTTCAGGCGATTATTTCCATCGGTTTCAAAATTGAAAATGAGCGAGCTGTTTCATTTCGTAAATGGGCCCGGCAAATTGTCAAAGATTATACAATCCAAGGTTGGACAATGGATGTTGATCGTCTCAAAAAAGGCCATATGTTCACTGACGAGTATTTCGACAGACAACTGCAATTAATTCGCGAAATTCGGCTAAGTGAGCGTAAATTTTATCAAAAAGTTACTGACATATACGCAACGGCTTTTGACTACGATAAATCGGCCAAAACGACACATGATTTTTTTAAATTAGTTCAAAATAAATTACACTATGCTGTTCATCGCCACACGGCATCTGAGTTAATTGTAGAGCGAGCAAATGCGGATAAAGAAAACATGGGGCTTAACTCATGGGAGTCAGCGCCTGAAGGAAAAATTATTAAAACTGATGTCGTAATAGCCAAGAACTATCTAAACAAAACAGAAATGCAATTTTTAGAACGTATTGTCTCGCTTTATTTGGATTTTGCTGAATTGCAAGCTGAGCGCAAGATTCCAATGTCGATGGAAGACTGGGCGAAACGTCTCGATTCATTTATCGAGTTTAACGGCCGAGAAGTGCTTGTAGGCGCCGGCAAAATTAGTCACGAACAGGCCAAACTTTACGCCGAAACTCAATTTGAAAAATACCGAATTACTCAAGATAGGCTTTTTGAAAGTGATTTTGATAGGTTTATCGAACTAGAGGAAAAAGCCGAGAAAAGTCGTGAAAAGTAGCAAAAAGATATCGCAACTTCAAGCCCAAGACCGCCCACGCGAGAAGTTACAGGCCAAAGGCCCAGAAGCTCTGTCGGATTTTGAGTTATTGCAGGCGCTAATCGGCAGTGGCAACGCCCAGGCGGATGTGTCGCAAATCGCGCGGGAAACTCTGAAACTATTTAAGCTCAAAGGCGCGAATGTTAGCTATGAAGATTTAAAAAAGGTCAGTGGCCTCGGCCCAGCTCGAATTACCGAAATATTATCGGCACTGGAATTATCAAAACGCTATTTAATTGACAGCGAACAGCCGATTATTGACTCACCAGAACGCGCAGTTGAACAATTAGCAGATATTCGAGATAAAAAACAAGAACACTTCGTTGTTATGACCCTAGACGGTGCTAATCGCTTAATTGCTAAACGCATAGTCACCATTGGTACTCTAAACGCCAGCTTAGTTCACCCCCGCGAAGTCTTCGCCGACGCCATAACCGACCGCGCCGCCAGCATTATTATTGCCCACAATCATCCGAGTGGAAATTCTGAACCGTCTCAAGCAGACATAGATGTGACCAACCGATTACGCGAAGCCGGGGAGCTGATAGGTATTAAGCTCATAGATCATATCATCGTAACTAAAAGTTCCTGGCAAAGTCTAATCTAAAGTCTACATTCGACCACTTTGGCCGAAACCGCTATCTCCACGCTGAGTTTCGGTCAACTCATCAACTTCTGTAAAACTAACGCACTGATAGGGCATGATGACCAGCTGGGCGATTCTTTCACCCAGTTCGATTGCCTGAGGCAAGTCAGTATCGTTATGAAGTGCCACAATTATCTCGCCAGTATAATCACTATCTACAACTCCTACGCAATTAGCAGGGCGTAATCCGCGATTTGTTGCAATCCCACTTCTAGCAAAAATTGCTCCAAAATAATCATCCGGAACAGATAGTGCGAGGCCGGTGCCGACTTTGACTGTGGCGTGAGCAGGAATTTCGATAGATTTTACCTCATCTCCGTCCAAAGCCACATACAAATCATACCCGGCGGCATGTTCGCTACCGCGAGTTGGAATAATTGCATTGGGATTTAACTTTCTTAGCTTTACACTAATCATATTATTTACCAAGCTTCTCTGTTATCTCATACAATGACTGTACGCTGTTTTCAAGTTGATAATAATGTCTAATGTAAAACAGTTCTAGGACAAAAAGAATCACCACAAGCGCTGACAAAGGCCAAAACGGTTCAACCAAGAGAATCCTGACGAAAATAGCTAACAACAGCAGCGCAGAAAAGAAAAATGTTACAAGTAAGTGGATAAGCCTTTCGTGCTGGAAATCTCGAACTCTAGTGTTGTGATAGTCCAACAGTTTTTGGCGTATGTCTTCTGAGGGATTAGCCTCTAGTCTATTATTTATATAATCTCGATGAGCAATAATTTGTTTATACATAACTTAATGTTAGCATAAATAAAGCTTAAGATATTTGCGCTAGTTTGCTAATATATATTTACAATATGTCAAAAGTTATCAACAAAGTCCGATCTCTAAACTTGCCAAAAGACAAATACACTGTTTACGGAGGAGGGATTCTAGATGCTTATGGGCTGCGAGAACCAAAAGATATCGATTTAGTGGTCACGCCAGACCTTTTTTTAGAGCTAGAAATTGCCGGTTGGGAAAGAGATAAGTCCAAGCACTATAATGCGCTCAAATTTGAAAATATAGAAGTTACTTATGACTGGAACCTACGAGATTATGACTTTAGACGATCAGCTAAATATTTACTTAACAATTCGATTGAGATTGATGGGATTAATTTTGTTAAACCAAGTGAAGTTATCAAATACAAAAAAGCTTTAAAACGGCCTAAAGATATAATCGACATAAAACTTCTAGAAGATTTTTTAAAAAAGAATCAGGCTTCGAACTAAAGACCTTGCAAATTCACTAATAAGAGTTTATAATTACTCTAAGTACCTTAATCGCACAGGATACCCCCAAGTAGGACACTAAGCCTGTAATGTTAATTGTTCTAA
>CAZHYM010000030.1:0-6095 GCA_964536785.1 uncultured Candidatus Saccharibacteria bacterium
AATTTAAATACTTCACGCACATAAGCTCCAACTTTATGAAGGCTTTGAGATTTTGATTCACCAATCTCTAGCATAGGCTCTGCAAAGTCAGCTAATTTCGGTAGTTCGAGTTTCTCAACAAGGCCTTCTCGGTTTTTGCCTAAAGCGTGTTTACTATTGCCAAATCTATGATCAAACTCAGGCAATATCTGATCGCGCCACTCACCAAATCTACCATCAGCGAATAACTCGTTAAATTTATAACTCTTTAGCCACTGCTCCAATCGAGCCATTTGATATGAATCAGTCCGAGCTTCATCTAGAACGACCTGGTGAGCGAGATAATTTCCCTCAATTTTTTCACCTTTTAGCTCTTTTACTCCGCTAAGACCTTTTGGGGAACGAAATATTATAACTGGCAATCTATCGTCGCTAGCTAGTCCAGCCTTAATTGCATCGATCTTATCAAAAGCCTGATTTAATATTTGATGCAATAATTCATCTTTTTTCTGGCCTACGTAATCGATCAAAAGAGGCTCGTACCGAAGGCCTCTAAAATAATCAAAAAGCTCTTTGTCGCTCATTCGACCAAAAATCGTTGGTCCTGAAATTTTATAGCCGTTGAGATGAAGTATTGGTAGGACAAAGCCATTTTGAGGCTGAGCTACAATTTTGTTTAATTGCCAGGATGCAGACAAGGCGCCAGTCTCAGCTTCGCCGTCACCTATCAAACAAGTTGCTATCATGTCTGGATTATCCAAAACTGCTCCATAGGCTGACGATAAGCTATAGCCAAGTTCTCCGCCTTCTAGAATTACACCAGGTGAATATGGGCTAGCATGAGAAGGAAACCCATAAGGCCAACTAAAATTATGAGAAACATAGGCTATCCCTGACTCATTTAAACTCGCTTTTGAGTCAACTCGTCTAAGCGACTCTTCTAGGAACAAATTTGCTTGAAGCGCAGGAAAGGCATGTCCTGGACCGAGGATAAATAGATTGTCTTTGTTTTTACGCTTTTTGTTTATCAGGGACAGATGAGCGTAAATCACATTCACACCCGGGCATGAACCCCAATGCCCAAGCAGTCTAGGTTTTATATCATCTGAGACTAACGGCCTAGATAACAGAAAATTATCCTTAAGAAAAATTTGAGCGACTGTAAGATAATTCGTAGCCCTGATATAAGAATTTAACGCTAACGCATCCTGTTTAGTAAGCATAAGTATATTATACCCTAAAATAAACTAAGTGATTTTTAAAAGATATACAAAAAACTAAAAGTCTAGTTAAATTTTACCTTAACGCTTGCTGGTCGAAGGACTTCACCGTCAAGAGTGTAGCCAGATCGAAGTTCTTCAGAAATTATTTCCGTTTCTCCTTCAGATTCTTCGATAGTCACAGCCTCATGTAGTTCTGGGTTAAACTTTTCATCAGCGCAGGCACAAATTTTTTCAACACCAATCTTTTTTAAATCTGCCGATAGTTTTTTGTTAAGAGTTTCGATACCTTTTGCCCAATCGTTATCTTTTAAGGCCTCTGGAATAAATTGAGTTGCGCGCTCAATATCGTCTATAAGCGGTAACAATTCATAAATCACCGAGCGCCTAGACGATTGCTTGACCCTCGCTTTTTCATCTTCTACATTTTTACGATAATTTTCAAAATCAGCTCGCGTCCTCTGCAAATCAGCAATCAATTCATCACATTTTTTATTGTGTTTAACTTCTTTTTTCATTATAAAATCTCCTCTAATAATTGTCCGGTTTGTTCGACTAGTTGCATTACTTTTGCATAACTCTGCCGAGTTGGACCAAGCACCCCGATGTAGCTTCGACTACTATATGGTGAATTAAATTTACTAATAATTAAACTTGCTCCGCTTTCTTTGCCAATAGGATTTTCGCTTCCTATGAAAACATTTATCGATGAGTTAGGGCGCGCTTCCTCCAGCCAAGGCTCTAAATTATCAATTAACCCTGACAAAGCTAGCAAATCTTCACGATCTTGAAAATCAGGCTGGTTAAACAAATTTGCTAAACCACACGTATAAATTTGATTCCCAATTGTCGCAAAACCTAAATTATCTGTCATCTCGGCTAATCCCTTAACAGCCCTCCGAATCATCAAATCAGCCTTTTCTCCGCTACCGATTATTTGTCTTGCGAAAGCTTGCTTAACTCGATTGTCTGTTCTCGCAGGGTGAATCTCGTTTTTTCGATTTTCGTTCAAATAATTAACATAAACTCTATAGCCCTTATCGGTTGGAATTCTTCCAGCTGATGCATGGGGCTGAGCAATAAGACCAAGCACTTCTAGCTTAGCCATTTCCAATCTAATAGTGGCGCTAGAAACATTAAAAAGTTTAGCTAGCGTAACGCTACCGACGGGTGAAGCAATTTCCGAATACTCCTCGATAATCGCAATAAGTATTTGCATTTGACGGTTTGTCATATGAAGTAATATTAACAAATTCTAGCACTCTAGTCAATCAAGTGCTAATCGTTTGCCAGTATTGACTGAAGCAGTTTACGAGCAATCGCTCTAGCTCCAGATGAATCAAAAACTGCGCTGTTTTTGACCACTAATTTGACCCGGGCAATCGCTTCATTTAACTCACTATTGATTATCCAGTGGTAATAATCTTGCTCAAGGGCAATAGACAGCTCTCTAATCGCACTTTCTCTTCTCTTTTGCCAAATTTTTTCAAATTCTTCAGAGTTAGGGTATCGATTGCGCAACCTGTTCACCCAGCTTTCATAATCCGGAGGAATTATAAATAATGAAATTATCTTATCGCTTAATTTCCTGTATTCAGCTACGCCTTGAATATCAACGTCTGCAATCGGTATCTTACTGATTTCTAATACGTTTTTTAGCCCTTCTAGGCTGGTACCGTACAATGTTCCGTGAACGTTTTTTACCTCTATGAACTTATGGTTTTGAATCATTTTTTCTGCAGTTTGAATATCGATAAAATAATAGTCTTCGCCGTCTATTTCCATGTTGCCATTATTTTGTCTAGGCGATCTAGTCGTATGTGAAATTAAATCTCCAAACCGACCAGTTTCAATCAGAGCGTTTTTGATGGTATCTTTTCCGGCGCCCGAAATTCCCGCCATTAATACAATCGGGTTGCTTGAAACTATGTTAATTGTTTTCGCATCTGGCTGATAGCCATTCACTAAATCATCTATGGTTTGGGTCATTTAATAATTTTATCAAACTAATCACGTTTTAGCATAACCATAAAAGCTTCAGACGGTATATCAACTTTGCCAAATCGCTTCATGCGTTTTTTGCCTCTAGCTTGTTTTGCCCAAAGTTTTTTCTTACGGCTAACGTCTCCTCCGTACAAATAGCCAGTAACGTCTTTTCGATAAGCTGAAATGTCTTCTCTAGCAATAAATTTCCCACCTATGGCAGCTTGGAGACTGACCTGAAAATTCTGTTTAGGAATTACTTCTTTTAATTTTTTTACGATTTCTCTACCCATGGAGTTAGCTTCAGAGCGATGAACAACTAGGCTTAAGGCGTCCACTAGCTCGCCTGCAACATAGAAATCTAGTCTGACTAAATCGTGAACTTCATAGGAGTCAAATTCATAGCTAAAACTGCCATAACCGCTTGTCACTGACTTGAGCTGATCGTAAAAATCAGTCAATAAATTAGCTAACGGCGCTTGAAAGGTAATTAAGGCTCGGTCTTCGATGTAACTGATATTTTTCTGAATACCCCGTTTTGTAATGATTAATTGAATTACTCCACCAACATATTCATTTGGGACAATAATTTC
The DNA here is from genome assembly GCA_964536785.1 of uncultured Candidatus Saccharibacteria bacterium. Taxonomy (GTDB): domain Bacteria; phylum Patescibacteriota; class Saccharimonadia; order Saccharimonadales; family Saccharimonadaceae; genus CAZHYM01. The sequence goes on from CAZHYM010000030.1 coordinate 3,776, forward strand.
ACCACGAATCCATGGCTCACGCAAAGCTTCTATTTTAACAAAATCTGGTAAGTCAGAAGCGCTTCTAACGCTCATCTCTTCACCGTTTTTCATCACAACTTGATAATCGGTCGATGGATTGGTCACGACCAAATCTAGGCCATATTCTCGCTCCAAACGTTCGTGGATGATATCCATGTGAAGTAACCCTAAAAAGCCAATTCTCATTCCAAAGCCAAGAACTGGAGAGTTCTCAGGCTCAAAAACCAAAGCCGAATCGCTTAAAGCAATCTTCTCAATCGCTTCTTTAAGGTCTTGATAATTCTCATTTGAAACCGGGAAAAAGCCTGCAAAGACAAAAGGTTTAATGACTTTATAACCTGGTAAAGCCAGAGTAGCTTCAAGTTTTTTTGAAAGACAAACAGTATCGCCTACTTTTGCTTCACTAGTAGATTTTAGATTTGTAACTATGTAGCCAATTTCACCAGCAGACAGTTTCTTTGATGGCTTCATGCCAGGTTTTAGTTTGCCAACTTCAAGCGCAATACCTTCAGCACCAGTCATCATCATTGTAATGTGACAGTTATCAATTAGCTCACCGTCAATTAACCGGACGTATAAAACTACACCTCGATAGTCATCATAGTAGGAGTCAAAAATTAAAGCCCGAGCTGGTTGATCAATTACCCCAGTCGGAGGAGCAATCCTCTCGATAACCGCTTCTAAAACAGCTTCAACTCCATCACCAGTTTTAGCTGATATTTTTAAGATGTCTTCTTGCTTACAGCCTAAAATTTCAATTAGCTCTTTCGACACCTTGTCTACATCTGAAGCTGGTAAATCAATTTTATTTAGGACAGGTATAATTTCTAAATTTGCCTCCATAGCTAAATAAACGTTCGATAAAGTTTGAGCTTGAACCCCCTGAGAGGCGTCAACAACCAGAATCGCCCCCTCGCAAGCAGCCAAGCTCCTAGATACCTCATAAGTAAAATCAACATGGCCTGGAGTATCGATTAAATTAAGTTGGCATCCCTCGTAGAGCATCTCAACCGGAGTTAACTTTATAGTTATCCCACGCTCCCTTTCAAGCTCCATCGAGTCTAATAGCTGAGCCTTCATTAACCTCTTATCTACAGTTCCGGTAAGCTCCATCATCCTGTCTGCCAAGGTGCTTTTTCCGTGATCGATATGAGCAATTATACAAAAATTTCTAATTTTATCTAAATTCATTTACACCTCGTCATCTTCTAGCCTTTTCGGAATTTTTGATCCGAATAGTATCTTTTTTGCCTTATCAAATATGACATCGCTTTCGCTTAGACTGAAAGCTCGCGATAAGAATAAATACACCATCATACTTAGTCCTGAGATTAAGCAAAACTTTGGAAAAGTTGCAAAGATCCTTTGGTCAGAGCTAAGCAGCGGCATCATCTGTAGCAGACAATAAGCAGCAAACCCAGCCACTACACCAGCTAGCGCCATTAGACCAATCGATCTGAAGAACTCCTTGTCAAATATGCCCTTCAGCTTCTTGCTTAAGATAGCCGTCAGTATCAGCACTTGCACGACGGCGGTGTAAGATTGCGCCCAGGCCAGGCCATAGGCTCCCATTCGTAATACGCGGGTAAAAGTAATCGCAAGAACAATATTTAAAGCAATGGAAAAAACCGAGACTACAAAAGGAGTTTTTGTATCCTGCTCAGCATAAAACGTTCTTGCTAGTATATGATATACCGATGTAAAGAAAATCGAAAGAATTAGTGCGCCAAGTAGTGAAGATATTAGATTATTGTCGCCACTATTTTTTATAAAACTAACTAGGTAGCCTCGAGTAAAATAAGCGATTGTTGAAATAGGTAAGGAAATCCAAATAATCGTTCTTAATATCATCTGAACCTGCCTTTTGAATTGACCTGTTTGCCCGAGACTTAATTTCTCAGTCATACTCGCAAAGGCTGCGTTAGATATCGCAACTCCAATTAAATTAACTGGCATCATATGCAGAGACAAAGCTTGGTTATAAGAACGAATTGTGCCAGGTAACATGCCTGAGGCTAACCTTGTTTCTACAATATTATTTATATAATCAGCACCCTGGTCGAGCGAACGAGCAGGAAACAATTTGAGAACTTTACGAAATCCACGGTTTTTAAAATCAATCTTTAGTTTATAATTAAAACCTAAACCTAAAATACCCACCGACGCAATTATCAGCTGCAAGACAGCTCCAAACAAGACGCCTAGAGCAACACCCATAATTCCTCCCTCGAAAATAGTCTTCCCAAAAACCGTTATTCCGCCAGTAAAAAACACCGTACCAAATATGATTCCGATATTA
>CAZHYM010000031.1:0-2988 GCA_964536785.1 uncultured Candidatus Saccharibacteria bacterium
CACAGTCTCGGTGCCGTGAGTTAGAGCTTTGATTTCTGCACCATCAACAGCTTCAACTGCACCGCCTTCGATTTGGCGATAGAGTTTGAACCAGACGGTTGGACGATTGTTACTTGGACCATTTAGCCAGATTTTCTTAGCCGCAGCTGTGCCGCCAGTTGGGATTTGATAGGTGTTAACGACTGTTAATTTAGTTTCAGGATCATAACTTGGAATATAGAATCCGGGCAAACCCTCAACAGCCTCTCTGATGTAGTAGACATATTCTTCACCCATATTATTGTTTTTATCAAGATTATCCCAACTACAAGAAGCTGCGCCACCGCTAGCTACTTCCTGAGCTTCTAGAATACAGGTTCGCTCGAAGGTCGAATCACCTTCGCGGAGCAATCGCAACTGAACTTTTGGCCGAGCAATTGGACCGTTAACCCATTTCTTGTGAGCGGTAATGGAAATCTTAGGCGATTTGTAGGTGTTAGTAACTGTAAAGCCAGCAGTTGAAGATGTAACAACTGAAGTATAGATTATCTCACCGTTTTCGTCTTTAATGTCATCTTCAATCACGTTATAGGTAATTTCATTACCGGTATAGCGATCGTGTTTTGGTAAGTTCACGAAAGTATGGCTCCAAGGCTCACCAGTCAGTTCAACGTGATCTTTTTCTACACCGTTAGCTGTGAGTCTGATAACTGCTTTGTCGCCTATTTTACCTTCCCAAACCTTCTTAACATTGATATTAATTTTCTTTAGAGTATTAGTAGCCGTAACCGCTACATCCGCAACAGCTGGGGCGAGAATAAATTCGGCTGGGACGCCAACAACTGCGTATTGATTAAGCGACATAGCTCGGCCATCAGCGTCTTTGGCGCCAACTTCTTTAACTGAGTAGCTGCCTCTTAACATTGGTTGATACAGCACAACTGGCTCAGCGCCGGGCTTAAACCAGCTTCTTTGCGTAGTTCCATCTGGCGAAGTTAATTCGAGTTCAAAACTGCAATCTGAACAGTCTTCATCGCCAACCAAAACTTTATTGAGTCTAACAAAAGTCGGGTCAACTTGAGGAACTGGGAAATCAGCAGTTTGGTTAGTATTTTGATTAGTATCGTAAGTCAAAGTAGCAACTTGATTGGCATCATACCAGCCACCAACTCCATCAACTAACTCAGTGCCATCAAGTTGGATTCGATAAGTTTTTCTAACTACAAAGAAATCACCTTCATTTGGGAGCTTTGGAAACTTTGGAGTCCACTCGATAGTTTTGCCTCCATTTAGTATTTCTGCAGAACCAACTGATGCAGCATCACTGTTATCAACACTTGAAGCAACTATGCCGTCACCCATTTGGTCAATCACACTGGCACTTTGGATGAAATTATTCAATTTACCAGCGATTTCTTCAAAAATCTCATTCAAACGATCTTCATTTTCAGCCACTACAGCATTTTCTGGCGAAGAAGCAACCATCCTTAGAACTTCAGTACCTTCAGCACCAGCGGCTAAAGCAACAGTGTAAATAGTGTTACCGCTAGCGAAACCAGCTTCAGCGATGGTGCTATTGCCGTGGTTGTAATACTTATCATTACCATCCCCAAAGTCGTTGTAGTAGCGCCACCGCATATCAGAACCATTACCAACTATTGAGCCATAATTATACTCTGACTCTGGTGCATTAGCACCAGTTTGACCACCATATCCAGGGTAGGCAATTAAATAGCTATCGGGGTTTTTCATCTCAACACTAAAAGTTGGCTCACCGTCAGACAATAGAACGATTGTTTTGTTATTAGCAGTTGAAGATGCTAGAAGTTGTTTAGCTCGATTGATTGCGGCTTGAGTGTAAGTACCACCTTCAGCCTGCAATTGATTTATAGCCGTGTTAAGACTGTTAGTATTATTGGTGAAATTACTGTTGGTTTGAACACCACTAGCAAATGACACCAAAGCTATCTGGTTGCGATTGCCGCTGTTTGTTAGTAAAGCACTAACGAAAGATTTAGCGGCCTCTTTCGCTTTAGCTATCTTAGTACCTCGCATACTACCCGAACGGTCAAATACTAGAACTGTGTCAGAAGTAGTTTCGAGTCTTTTGCTTTTGATTTCTAGGGTAACATCCCAAGTATTAACCATACCAGGGACTTCTTGAGCGGTCTTACAAAGTTCAATATTGCTGTTTTCGTAAGATTGGCAAGCTTGATTCTTGACCGATGGTTGATCCGTTGCTAAAGCACCAGCCGTCAAGCTTGATAATGGCAAACTGACAACCACCATCATCAATGCCAAAAAAGCATTCTTAAGTTTGTCTAAAAGGTGTTTCATTTGGACTTATTCTCCCTTTGTCCAAGCTGACTTACCACGCTTAAAAATAAGCGTGTCCACCCTTTACTCAGAGTTAAAATTTAATTTCTAACTTCACCAACCAGATGTAGTTACCTCTGAGAGTATCACAATTTTAAATACTTTGCAATAACTTTTTCAAACTGTCTAATTTATGTTATAGCATAAGCATTATGCTTGGACTACAGAGGCGGAAGCAATTATTGCACGACGAGACATTTCTCGTAATTCATCAGTTTTAATCATATAGATTGGCTTACTGCTTTCCGTAGCTAAATTAGCAAATTGGACCGTTTTGTCTAAACTATTATTTTTGTCGTCATCAATTTCAAAACCAAGATAAGTTAGCTCTTTGCAGATTGGCCCACGGACATCAGCCCCACGCTCGCCGACAGTTGCCGTAAAGACAATCGCGTCTACTCCGTTTAAGGCTGCGGCCATTGCGCCAATATTTTTACGAAGCATATAACGATATAACTTGTTGGCAACGATAGCCCTTTCCTGACCCTTTGTGTCAGCCTCGAGTACTAAACGCATGTCGTCAGAGAATCCGCTCACTCCCAAAAAACCAGCTTTCTTATTCAAATACCTTTCCATTTCTAAATCATCTAAGCCCAGCTCGTGCTGAAGCATAAAAACGACCGACGGATCAAT
>CAZHYM010000031.1:3088-6006 GCA_964536785.1 uncultured Candidatus Saccharibacteria bacterium
GATTTTGATAAATCATCAATCAATAATTCGACTGGCTTTTTAACTCCATCTATAGCTATTTCGCAATATGGTTTATCATCAACATATTCAAAGTGTAGCACCGCCAAGCAATTTTCACCTCTATATAGCGCGTATTTTCGGCTGGCTGAGCCAGGGTTTGTGACCAAAACTAATTTATCCATAATTTCCTTTTTTTATTATAATTTAATCTCATTTTACATCATCTTTCTCGACCAATGAAATAATGCTAAAATTATAGGGCTCTATGGAAAAACAGATTGAACGAAATTCTAGCCTAAATAAAGAGGTGCTTAAACTGTATTGGCAACAAATTCGCAAATACAAATTAAGTTTTTTTATTGCATTGCTTGCTATCCCAACTTCTTTTATGGTAATCGATACAATCTTGCCGTTCTTAGCATCACAAGCTATTGGCAGCCTTGGACAACCTGATTCGATTGATTTAAAGCAAAATCTTATCTTAGCAGCAATAGCCGGTGCGCTTGGAGTTGCACTCAATTTTATTGGGTTCCAGGCTTTAGTTAGACAGGAAGCTAATGTCCGAGATTCGCTTAGCGTCGATACTTTTAAAAAACTCATCAGCAAAGACCTGGCTTTTTTCAACAACACTAAACTAGGCGGGTTAACTAGTAAATACCTTGATTTTTTAAACAGCGAAGTTGCTATGCAAGATCTACTTATCATGCGCACCTTGGGCCTTGTTTTTTCAGTTAGCTCAGGATTGATAATCTTATGGAACCAAATGTGGCAATTAACTATAATTTTTATTATTTTCCTGACGCTTTTAATTGCAGAAACCAAATGGAGCCTTGATAAGCGTAAGCCTTGGCGCGAAAGTCGTCGGCAGAGCCGTAGCGCATTTTTTGGAGACCTAGCTGACGCCATCAGCAATAGCGTTATTATAAAAACTTTTGGCGGAGAAGAACGAGAAATCGCAAACATCAAAAAGCACTCTCAAAAATACAGAAAACTATTTCTAAAGGACGTGGGATTTTTTGCCGCCGAAGGTTCAGTCCGGAATGCACTGTTAGTTATATTTCAAATTGTCGCTATTGGCATCAGTGGCTATTTAGTTTCAAATAAACTAATCAACATCGGTGTTGCAATATTTATTTTAGCTTACATCCAACGACTCGGCTCGCAAATTTTTACACTTGGCCAGATTATAAACGGCTTTGACCAATCGTTTCTTGACGCCGGGCCTTTAACAAAAATTTTGCTGTCTAGCGATCAAATAGTCGACAAACCAAATGCGCCAAAGCTAAAAGTCACAAAAGGACTAATTGAATTTAAAAGTGCCAGCTATCGCTATCCTGAGAAAAAAGCACTGGCTATTAATAATCTAAATTTAATCATCAAACCAGGTGAAAAAATTGGCATAATTGGCATGTCCGGCGCCGGAAAAACCACTTTGGTTGAATTATTGCTACGTTTTTTTGATTTAAATAACGGTCAGATTTTAATTGATGGTCAAGACATTAGTCAAGTGAGCCAACAAAGTTTACGTCAGACCATAGCCTATGTACCTCAGGACCCGGCTTTATTCCATCGCAGCCTCAAAGACAATATTGCCTATGGGAATCCTGGCGCCAGTCAGGCAAATATTATTAATGCCGCCAAAAAAGCCAACGCCTGGGAATTTATCCAACTGTTGCCTGACAAATTAGACACGCTTGTGGGCGAGCGAGGCGTTAAGCTAAGTGGAGGACAAAGACAAAGGATCGCAATAGCTAGGGCTATTGTCAAAAATGCTCCGATCCTGATTCTTGACGAAGCAACTTCCGCCCTCGATTCAGAAAGCGAGAAACTGATCCAAGACAGCGTGGACGCTTTGATGCATAATCGAACTTCGATCGTGATTGCTCATAGGTTGTCAACGATTAATAAACTAGACCGAATTGTGGTTCTGGATAAAGGTCAAATCGCTGAGAGCGGTTCGCACCAACAATTGATCTCCCAGAACGGAATTTATGCCAAACTATGGAAAAGACAGTCGGGCGGTTTTTTGGACGACGATGACGACCAACCCGAACTGCAAAAAATCAGTCAAAACTAACTCCAGGTTTGTTCAACTATTTCCGGTAAATCTGTGCCATTTTCTTTAATATAGTCTGAATGCTCTAATAATTTTTTGCGATATTTATCGATAAGCGTATCAGCCAAAGCAATGTCGACTCGCCCCATCTCAGCAAATTTAGCGAACGCTTCAATCGCAAGGTGCCAACGTGATGTCTGATTCCGAACCATCATATCAAATGGCGTAGTGGTCGAACCTTTTTCAATATAACCGTGAACTGAAAATCGACTACTATTGCCATAATTAAATAATATAGCCTTGAGAGATTCTGGATACCCATGAAAATTGATGATAACGGGCTTTTCGGCTGTAAATATATCGTCAAATTGAGATTGAGTAAGTTTGTTGTTCGACAGACCAATCGCCCCAGATGACAAAACACTAATATACGACATGCGCAGTCGAGCGCTTGGCAGCTCTTTTTTTACAATTTTCATTGCAAATAGAGTTTCCTTTAAAACATAATCGCCGCAAGCGCTAAAAACTAATTCAGGCAAGTCATCACTTACAAAATCCCAGATATTTGCACCCTTTTCAATGTCTTTTCGAGACTCTACCATACTACGCCAGCGAGGCTCTAAAGTTTTACCAGCTACAATCGCGTTTATCTGCGAATAAGATTGCAGAGCTAAACTAGTTGCAACTAAACTGGCATTATCGCAGGATGGGAAAAAGATATTACTTATTTCGCCTTGGCGTCTCAATAGGCCATCGATAAAACTTGGGTTTTGGTGCGAAAAACCATTGTGGTCTTGACGCCAACCATTAGAAGTAAGCAAAAAATTAAGTGAAGGAACTTTACCGCGAAATGAAGTATGTC
>CAZHYM010000032.1:0-5196 GCA_964536785.1 uncultured Candidatus Saccharibacteria bacterium
TAAGCCAATCGGGTAGCCTTTTAGTATGCTGTTTATCACCGCCACATCCTTAACGCCGTCATTGTAGATGTAGTTGCGCTGATACTCGGGCTGGATAGTTAGCTTGCCGCCCAAACCATACAGACCCTTACCTTCAAATTCGTTGTATTCAAACCCATCGACGATGTCGCGGACAGTTTTTTGCTGTTCATTGACCCAAAGTGTAGTTTTCATATCGTTACCTCCGAAATAACCTTGCTTTTGTCACCTACATGTGCTAATATGATACTCAGACATAGCCCAGTGCCATGTCGCCAGAGTCTCCGGCCAGTAGTTTCAAGGCTACACTGCGGGAGATTTTTTGTTGCGACAAACATCATCTCGATAACCTCTGCGCAAAAACTGACATAAAATCCTTGCGATTGTTTCGCTTGTCTTCTTTGACCTGCACGCAAAATCCACGACCATCTTTAGTTTTTCCATAAAACCGATGCAACATAATATCTCTGTCTAGATTGCTAAAAATCGTATCTGGCGTCAGAGTTGAATTGCGCAACAGATCAATCGCTACTTTATAGTATTTTAATCGCCTAGTCCTCTCGCCTCGATGTTTTTGCATCAAGTGATCCCAAAAAACGGTGAGAAATATCTTATCACTGCGAAAATATTTGGCACGCACATATGGCTGGCGTTTGGTGATTTTACGAATCGTATTGAATTCTTTGCGCGCCAACGCCACCACTTCATCATAAGACGAACCGGTCAGCAAGTCATACCTAGACTGGTAATGGCTCATGTGGTTGCCTTTCTGTGCTTGATTGCTATCCTGTCGTATAACCGGCTATATGTTCCGTCCCCATTATCTGCATAAAAACGTGGCCCGCCCTGCTGGTATGTGCCCTTAGATGCAATAGTTTTCATCGCCTTTGCAAGCTCAAGGCTAATACCCAAAATTTCGAACTGATCGGGATTATATTTGTCCAAAAAGCTAATCGGTACACCCATTGCGCCTTCGTAATCGCTCGGAATAGCGTCAGTGAAAGGCACTTCTATAGCATCATAATTTACATATTTTTTATAAGCCGTCTCGCTTTTTACGACTTTTTTATTGAACTTGCGGTTGTCGGCCATGGTCATTAATTGCAGCTGCTGGTGGCGACGACCGTGGTCGAGGTTCGTAAACCACACCACGTTTCTAAACTTAACTAGTCCAGTCTTCTCATCATAAACGCCGGATGCAAAATCACGTACATTTGGCGTAGCAAAATATGCATTACCCGCATGAAATCCATTGCCAAGCCACATCTTGTCGCCTTTAATTAACGGAAATATTTCTTTATACGTTATGGCGTTCATGTTGCCGATAATCACAAACTTTTTGCCATGCTGTACCAGTTGTGCCACGTACTCACGAAACAAACTAAACGGCGGATTGGTCACTACGATGTCGGATTGCTTTAATAACTCCACGCACTCAGGACTACGAAAATCGCCGTCGCCATTAAGCGGTTCCCACTCGTTATGCTTGTTGGCTTTCAGCTGTTCGGCAATGTCCTGCAAACTAAATGCGCCATCGCCATTGACATCACCAACTTCGTTTATGACAAATTTGTTAGCGGTTATCTTTGGACGACCTTTTTGGGGCGGTAACGTTTTGTCGTCACCAAACAGCCCAAGTTGCGAGTTGGCAACTGGCGACGGCTTATAACTGGTAGTAATCAGTCGTTTCAACCCTAGTCGGTCGAAGTTTAAAACAAAATAACGAAAAAAATTGCTTTCAAACGGATCGTCGCAGTTGCAATAGACCACTTTGTCTTTGAAAGTGTTTTTGTCGTATTCCAAATACGCCTCAATCTCCTTTTGAATATCTGAAAATTGGGTATAAAACTCGTCATTCTTTGCTTTTTTGGCGCTGGTAAGGTTGCTGTTTGCCACTAATCTACCTGATTCTTTCTTAAATAAAAATACTTCTTTTAGATTATCAGAGCCCGAATACTGGGTGTTACCATCTGATTTCCAAAAGAAGTATTTCTTTTAGCGCTTAATTGCAAGTTGTCGAACTTGGGATCGGTTGGTTCTAATTAGTTTTTATAAAAACTTTTCTTCCAACGGCTGGTGGTTGATTGCCACTCATAACGCCTAGACTATATTATACTATTAAACAGATTAAAAGCAAATGTTACCTGGTAATAATGGCAAAACCATCGAACTGATGTTTTCTAAGACCAGTTTCGTCAATTAGAAAATCAGCCTGCCCTGCTACAATCCTGTCAAAAGCCAGAGCGACATCAGCCAGTAGCTTACCCGATCGAAGTGGTTCATTGTGAGAACAATACAGCTGATAGCTAGAGAATTCTGCCGCAACCTGTTTAACCGTCCGATGATATATATCAAGAGTGTTATAAAAATGAGCATACATCGAAGCTGGATAAATTGTATCTCCGGTAAAGAGTACTTTTTCGGCGTCACTCGCTAGCATAATGCTATCTGGAGAATGGCCAGGAGTATGGATTACTCTAAACTGGCGATCGCCAAGATCAAATACATGCCCAGCTTCAATCGGCGTGAAGTCGCACGGCTTAATCTTAAAATTAGCATAGTCAATACTACTTAAATCATCATAATGAAAAGCATTAGACTCGAAATTATCCTCAAGCTCGCTCAAATTTTCAGCCTGTATATCTAAACCCGTTGACAATCTAGCCAGAGCAGACGGCTCGTTAAATACATGAACCATCTCAAATCGCCAGTTATTGCCGATGTGGTCAAAATGAGTGTGAGTGTTAACGACGATTAGTGGCAGGCTAGTTAGCTCATCTATAACTGGTTTAATATTTTTCATTCCCATGCCAGTATCAACTAGCATAGCTTTTTGGCTACCTATAACCAAAAAGCTAATTACTTCCTGAAAATGATGCGGTTCATATATCGCATAAACTCGATTCGGTAGTTTATAGACCTCGAACCAATCACTTCGCACCTCAACTCGCTCCAACTCTGAATATGTCTGTCTCGGTAAGGCATCATACCAATTGGTCGGTAAAACTAAGTCGTCTAATGCGTCAGACATAAATTTAGACTATTCTGTAAGCTCTTTTGGTATTTGAGCTTCAGCATAGCCTGCTTCCATTTGACATTCGCCAGTGCCACAAGAACCCATTTTCTTCCAATTTCCGTCTACTTTATTCCAATAATACGCCACGCCACCCATAGCTGGTATGGTATAACCAGTTTGTGCATCGTACTTTACAGGTATTGGCAGAGTCTCTGCATAATCGCCTTTGATAGTCACTACGGGTAGCCAATATTCATAATCGTTTTGATTCGACATGTTGTCGACTGTCAGAATCTTTAGAATTTCCTCATCGTCTATCTTTACTCCATTGATGGTTTCTGTTGACTCCGAGTCTTCGGCCTTTAGCGCTTCAGCGCGGAGCTGAGATAGCTGGGTGTCTCTGCCTTTGAGATCGTTCTTCAGACTTTCAACTTCACTGTTCTTCCAAAAATATGTAGCTACTCCAGCTATAAGCAGACCCAAAATTAGCGTAGAAAGTGCGACTAAAAGCGTATTTGGGCGCTTGGTTTTAATCGGCAAAACCTTATCTTGTTCTTGCGTCGATTGTGTTTCTCTCGAGTCCAAGTTAGGCTCTTTAGATTGCCAATCCTGTGGCGAATTATAAGATTGATCCATGTTCCCCCTTATGTTTCTTATAAGTTAATTCTAGCATAAACAGCACCTAGAAAAACATCACCAGCTTATCGTGCCGGTGATGCTTCTAGTCAATCAGGAGTTTATAAACTAGTAGTTGTATCTCTTTATGCCAAAGACGCCGATTAACGTTAGGCACGAACCTAAGACCATCAAAGACGTAATCGAACTGCCGCGTCCAGTGTTTGGTGGAGTTACGATTGGAGCACCACCCTTACCTGGCTCTTGCCAGGTGTTCACAATTAGAAATCCATCTTCTAATGAGCCTGTGATTGCTGATTCGTATTGTTTGATTTGAGTAATTTCCACGACTTCGAATTCATAGGCTACGCCATCTTCATCAGTCAGTGCTACGTCTTCCCAGACGTAGGTCCAATCATTCTCAGCGTCTAGTATCGCCACTTCTTCTAAGAATGTCTCGCCGTCTCTTAACAGATCAACTTCAATCTCTGGATGATTTGTAAACTGATCTGCCCATTTTTTGGTAACTGTAATATCAGCCGTTGGCACAACATAGGTATTAGTTACGTTTAGGCCAGCTTCACGTTTGCTGTAATTGGTTGGTGTAAAGTCATTGCCACTTGCATCAACTTCTTTGACGCTGAATATATATTCATTGCCGTCAATGTCGGTTTTGTCAATGTTTGTCCAAGTGACAGATTCAAGGCCAGTTGCTAGTTCTTTAATTTCAGCATCTGGAACGATTGAAGCTTCAGCTTCACCGATTTGGCGCCAGAGTTGGAACCAAACGGTTGGTTTTGTTTCTGGACCATTGACCCAGGTCTTAGTCGCAGTGACGTCAGTTTCAGGAATTTGGTAGGTATTAATCACTGTCCATTTGGCATCATCATAAGTTGTTTCATAGCCTAAGATATCGCTGACTTCTCGCACCTCATAAGTATATAAGTTGCCTTGGTCATCAGTTGCTTCTAAATTGTCCCAAGTGTTTGTCCAGACATGACTTACTGGGGTTAATGGACTTAGTGAAACTCTTGAGCCCTGAACTAGAGTTCGAGTTGGGTTAACTTCACTGTAGCGATACAGTTCTAGTTCGATTGATGGTCTGACTAAGTTATTGCCATTTACCCACTGCTTTGTTCCAGTCAAGCTAATTAGCCTAGATTGGTAAGTGTTGGTAATCGTCATGCCTTGTCGGCTGACAATATATGGAAAGCTTTCTGACCACTCTAGCAAATCGCCTGAAGCGTCAACTTCTTTAACGGTAAAGGTATAGACATTACCGTTAATGTCAGTCGTTTCTAGGTTAGACCAGTTAGCGGTTAAATCGCCGTCGGCTAGCATTTCAAGTTGAGCGTCTGGAACGGCTACTGGTTCGGAATTCATAGCCGTCTGGCGATAAAGTTTGAAATAAACAGTTGGTCTCTCACCTAACGCTGATCCGCCAACCCAAACTTTATTTGCTCTAACCGCACCGTTAGTTGGCACAACATAAGTATTAGTTACGTTTAGGCCAGCTTCACGTTTGCTGTAATTGGTTGGTGTAAAGT
>CAZHYM010000033.1:0-4858 GCA_964536785.1 uncultured Candidatus Saccharibacteria bacterium
ACGACAGAACACTTACATAGGAAATCTAAAAATCTAGGGCAGTCTGATTCAGCTCGAGAATATGTCCTAGGCAAGAATCGTCGTAGACTCAGAGAGGCCAAGAACTTATACAGTAAGCTTATTAGAAGGCTGAAGTATCGCGATAAAGGATACGTTGTGAGATTGGCTGAGTCAGTCATAGAGGATATAAATTTTTAGTAGCGAGCCCTGCGTAATGCAGGGCTCTTTAAATGTTAAAAATTTATTTACGAAGATAATTGATATGGTTTTAGGTTTTATTAAATATATATTCTGTATAATCTACAGTATGAGTGAAGTGCTGAATTTTTCAGGGAATGTCGTTAATTCTAATCAATTAGTTCTTAGGGACGTCGACTTGAAACTAGAGTCTGGGCGGGTTTATGCACTATTTGGCAAGAATGGTTCGGGCAAGAGTAGCTTTCTCAAATCGATTCTCGGAGTCGGTAATCTAAAAGTTGACGGCCAAATAGAATATCTCGACGAAGATATCAGCTTAAAATCGATCGACGAGAGAGCTAGACTTGGAATAGCTTTGGTTTTTCAAACTCCGCCAGCTGTAAAAAATCTAAAACTTCGAACTTTATTAGAAATGATTTCTGATAAACAAATTGGCAGTCCTGACGTGGCTGACTTCCTAGACAGAGATTTGAACTCCGGTCTATCTCACGGTGAGAGCAAGCGTACTGAGCTAGCGCAAGTAGAGGCTATGCAACCAGATTTACTTTTGATTGACGAGCTCGATTCGGGAGTTGATAGCGAAAATCTAAGGTTGCTGGCTGATCGGCTTAAAGTCATATCGGCCGGCAAAACTATGGTATTAGTAAGTCACAGTGGTGCGATTTTTGAATACATTAAGCCTAGTCGAGCGATAGTGATTGCTAACAAGACGATTGCAAAAGTCGGGTCTTTTGAAGAAATTTATAAGGAAACCAAAACAAATGGCTACCGAAATTTTAAATAAATTGGACTTGCTGAGCGATGCTAGCAGTGCTTATTTCTTAGAAAATAACCTGGAAGTTGAAAAATATTTTGGTTCACCTGAGGTCGAAGTTTTACCTATCGAAATAATTAAATATAACCAGCCGGAGCTTTTTGACAAATTTGCCTGGCGATTAGTTAGCCCGAATCAAAATAGCATAACTCGCCTGGTGGCATCAGTTCCCAATCAGGGCTACTATATACATGTCAGGCAAGGGGCTAAAGTTAATCAACCGATCAAAACTTGTCTGATGACGAGCGATAATGACGTGTCTCAAGTCGTGCATAATATCATAGTGCTAGAGCCGTCGGCTAACTGCGAAATTATAACAGGTTGCGTAAGTACTGCCTGCCGTTCGATTACTCACACTGCTGTGACTGAAATCTTTGTTGGTAAAAATGCTAAATTAAAATTAAAAATGATTCATGATTGGGCTGATTCGGCAGTTGTGATGCCGGTTACGAAAGTGGTTTTGGCTGAAAACGCAGAATTTGATTATGAATTTGTCTGTCTCAAGTCCCCTACCAAATTAGTTTCTAATCCTGAAGTGATGATGAATGGCAAGTCGGCCAAGTTGACCTCTAGCTCAAGCGTAGTGGCAAGTACGGGCTCGAAACTTGATGCCGGTTTCAAGGTTAAAATGTTAAATTCTGGTCAATCAGCAAAAATCATCTCTAAAAACGTTGCTCGTGGAGGTGAAATAATTAACCGAGGCGAGATTGTCGCTAAGGGCGATGATTGCTATGGGCATATAGAATGCGATGGAGTTATTCTTGATGGTGGCATTTTGACCTCCTCGCCTATTATCGTCAATAAATCTGTAAGCTCAAAATTATCGCACGAAGCTTCAATTGGCAAGATTGACCAACTAGCAATTGAATACTTAATGTCACGGGGTGTAAGTGAAAACCAAGCCAAAGATCTGATAATATTTGGCTTCCTGTCGCCAAAACTCTAAGTTTGGATTTTGCATAATCATCTTGCGGTTTGATATATAATTAGGCTATGGATAGTTCAGATCAAATTAAGAAAATTCTTGTCGTTGGCAGTACGGGTTTTATCGGCACACATGTAGTCAATAAAGCAATTGAAAAAAACCTGCAAGTGGTAGGTCTCGGGCTTCCCGATCCGAATGTAAAGTTAGAATCTTACAACTATGAACTTATTCTCGAAGATTTAAATAAAATGAGCCTAAAGCAGCTCGTAGATATGTTCGCCGATATTGATGCGGTGGTATATTCTGTCGGCCCAGATGATCGCGAGCTACCTTTGCCGGGATTTTCAGCAAGAGATTATTACTATAGTCGGTTGGTCACTTACGTCAAGCCAATTGTCGAAGCCTGTAAGTTAGCTAGGGTTAAGAAATTAATTATCTTAGGCTCTTATTTTAGTTATTTTAATAATATCAAAAATCCTCATCTGACGGTTGGCCAACTAGCCGAGCACCATCCTTATATCAGTGCTCGAGTTCGGCAAGAATCGGAACTCATACAGCTTGGCGGTGGTTATATAAATAACGGGACGGATGTAGTCGTCCTCCAAGTGCCATATGTTTTCGGTGCCTTGCCAGGTCAAGTGCCTATCTGGAAAAAAGTTTTTGTTGATGAGTTTGCCGAATTGCCATTTGCTATAGTTGGCCGAGGTGGCACTAACGCAATCCATGTCCAGAAATTAGCTCAGTTGATTGTTTGTGCAATCTACTCGGGTCGGCATGGCGATAGGCTACCGCTTGGTGATGAGAATTTAAGATTAGGGACAATTGTCCGAGAATTTTATCAAGCTATGAATTTTAAGAAACCGGTTTTAGCGTTACCCGCGATGATTTTAAATTATTTACTTAAAGCTAAAACTAAAAAACTAGATGAGTCTAACCAAGAGTCTGGTTTAGATTATCAGTATCTAGCGAGTGATATTTTATCAAAAGATTTATATTTTGAGCCAGGATTTGTCCATAATTATCTGGGATTAAATAATCGGTTTAAGAGCGATGATTATGATGTCTTCTCAGGTATCAGAGAGTCGGCAAAGATAACCAAGGAGCTTATAGATGCTAAAAAAGATATTGATAAGTTTTAGCGTTATCATAGTAATCGCTATCGGCGTAGTTTATGGTTTAACCGAGAGGAGTTTAAAATCACCTACGATCTTAAACTCTAGTGACATTGCCGATAAAAAAGAGCCGGTAATTACTAATTTATCCTCAAAAATATTATTTATGGGAACGACGTTTTGGGGTAGATACATTAACGATTGGTCTATGGCTAACGAATTAAAATATGCCTACCCTTTTTCGAGGCTTTCGGAATTTAATCGCTCAGACTACAATGCCTGGATTGCTGGCTTAGAATGCCCAACTTCGCCTAGGGTTAACACTACCTCGGCTGAGCAAGAAGCCCAGCTGCAATTTAATTGCCGACCTGAGTACTTAGCTGAAGCTAAAAAGTGGTTTACGGCATTTAGTTTAGCTAACAACCATACGGACAACCAAGGAGTCGAAGGATTTATGGAAACTAAGCAAGAGTTAGACAAAGTCGGTATCCAATATTTTGGCCACTACGATCCGAGAGAAACAGCTGATGTCTGCGAAGTCATCCAAGTGTCGGTTGATATCGAGCAAAGTGAAGGTCAAGTGGTTGAAGGCAGGTTACCGATTGCGCTTTGTGGTTATCATGGAGTATTTAGAATTCCTGATCAAAATTCAGTAGATGAAATCGGTAAATTTGCGAAGTACATGCCAGTTTTTGCAATGCCTCACATGGGAGCAGAATATAAATCCTCACCTGATCAAATTAAGACCGATTTTCATCGAAGTTTGATTGACGCAGGGGCTGATGCAGTTATTGGTGATCATCCACATTGGATTCAGAACACAGAAAGCTATAAAGGCCGTCTGATTATTCACTCGATGGGAAACTTTATTTTTGATCAACAATTACCTCCTGAGACAACTCGCTCGGCGGCAATATCTGTAGCTTTAAGTTTAAAAAATCCGGACAATGAAACGCTGAAGCAATGGTTGGAAATTGGCAAGGACTGCGATGCATTCAAGGACGATTGCCTGGCCAAAATAGAGTCTAAAAATTTGCCAAAACTTGATTTTAGATATGATTTTGGAGTGGTTGGAACTAATAATTATGCTAGAATTGTGAAGCCGGCAACGGCCGATGAGCTTCAATTGATTTTGAAACGCTTGAATTGGTCGGAAACAATTAGTCAATTGCAAACACCATATTATGGTAACTAAATGAAATTTAATACAATACTTAAAACTAAATTAACTAAATTCGCTCCGGGTGGGCAAGCCATCGGAGATGTTAGCCTAAGTGATGGGGTTGTTAAAAAAGCATTTGTTTGGGGCGGACTTCCGGGCGAAGAAGTGGAGTTTAAGTTAACAAAAAGCCGAGCTGGAATTTATGAAGGAATTGTTGAAACCGTAAACAATAAATCGAAATATAGAATTGAGCCTAGTGAACCTGAAAGTTATTTATCGACTAGTCCGTGGCAGATACTCAAATATGATTACGAGTTAGCGCAAAAGGCCGAACTTACGAAGCAAGCATTTAGCCAACAGCAAATTGAGATTCCCCTGCCTGAAGTGATTACTGATCATAAACAATATAATTATCGAAACAAAATGGAGTTTACATGGTGGTGGGATAATGCAACTTCAAAGGTAGAACTAGCCAATTATCGTCGAGGAACAAAAGGTAAGATTCCGGTTTCGGCTTCGATTTTAGCCACGGAGCCAATCAATCAGGCAGCTCAGGCAATTAGAAATTTAATCAATGCTAAACAAATCGAGGCCAGAGGTTTAAAAACTCTTCTCGTCAGGTCAACTCAAGCTGGTGAAGTCGTGGC
>CAZHYM010000034.1:0-4775 GCA_964536785.1 uncultured Candidatus Saccharibacteria bacterium
TGCTTGAACCAACGACCTTTTTGTGAAGCAAAAATAGTCGCTCTGGTCGCGGAGTGAATGAAGCGAAGAAAAGCACGAAGTATTTTTATGAGCAAATGAACGAAGGAGGCGAAGCCGATAATCCAACCCCCGCTACCAAGAAAAACAGTCCAGGTGTGGACTTTTTTTCTTAGTAAATCAGTGCTTGAACCAACGACCTTTTTGTGAAGCAAAAATAGTCGCTCTGGTCGCGGAGTAAATGAAGCGAAGAAAAGCACAACTAGAGTTTGTTGCAGACCACTGTGATAATTTCACCATAGCTTAAGAACGGTTGAGGGATCTGAGCAAGTTCCGACGCAGTCATCTTCCGCTGGATGGCAATATTAATCTGCTGTGCCAGGCTAATGGCCTCTGGCCCAACAATCACGCCTCCAATTACCTGTCTTTTAGCATTTACAACCAATTTAATAAAACCATGTATGCTTTTCTCAACAGTTGCAATTGACGATTCACTAAAATTAGCGATTGCTGTTTTGTGGTCAATGCTTTGTCTGACACAATCATCTTCATCGAAACCAACTTTTGCAATTTGTGGTAAAGAATTTACGACTTGGGGCGTTAGAGAATAATCAATCTCTCTGCGGACGTAGCCAAACATGTTCGAGATAGCAATTTTTGCTTCTAAAGTTGCACTATGAGCTTCAAATCTAGAGCCTAGGACATTGCCTACAGCATAGATGTTTTTATTGCTAGTTCTTAAGTTTTTGTCGGTCACAACCCCATCTTTTGAGAATTTAACTACCGCGTTTTCAAGCCCTAAATCAGTTTCGGGTTGCTGGGATTCGGCTATCAAAATGTGCTCCACTTTTACTTCTCGCTCGATACCGGCATGAGAAAATTTAACTCGTTTGTATAATCCGTCTTTTTCTATCGATAGGGCGCGACTACTGGTTGAAATGA
This sequence comes from uncultured Candidatus Saccharibacteria bacterium, assembly GCA_964536785.1. Lineage (GTDB taxonomy): Bacteria > Patescibacteriota > Saccharimonadia > Saccharimonadales > Saccharimonadaceae > CAZHYM01. The sequence continues at coordinate 940 of CAZHYM010000034.1, forward strand.
CCATGCCGTACTTGTTAGTCAGGTAATCTTCCATAAAATCGCCAACTTCTTGGTCGAATTTCGGTAGTAGCCTTGAAGATATTTCGGTAATATAGACTTTACTGCCTAAAATTGCAAATAGCTCAGCTAGCTCTAAAGCTGTTTTTCCGCCACCAACTACAAAAAGAGTCCGAGGAGGCCGAATGACGTTAAGCATGGTTGCTGGTGTTAAGAATTCAATTTTGTCTAGACCGTGAATCTTCGGGATTGCCCAGTTTGAGCCAGTTGCGATGATAAATTTATCAGCAGAATAGTGTTTCTGGTTGACTGAGATCGTGCTCGGGCTGATAAAGTGGGCTCGGCCTTTTAGGACCTCAATATTTTTTTCGTCGTAGAATTCTTTAGTGTTAACAAAGCTCGAGCTAACCACTTCGTCCTTAAAGTTTTTGATTGACGGGTAGTTATAGCTGATAGTCTCGGAGCGCAATCCAAAATTTTTTGAATCTCGTGCCGTTTGATAACTGTAGGCTAGTTTTTGAAATGCACTAAGTGGCACGTCTGACGTATTGGCCGAGTCTCCGCCGAATTTTTTTTCTTCGACTATTAGAACTTTTTTGCCGATACCATTTGCAAGTAACGCTGAAGTTGTTCCAGCTATGCCACTGCCGATTACGATTAAATCAAACTCGTGCTTTTTTGCCATATCTCTCCTTACATTATCTTTTTGTAGTTTTTATAATAAAACCCTGCATCTGAACTAAACTTTTTTAGAAATTTACTAGCGTTTAGTCGTAATTCGGAACTAGTTATCTCTTGCTTGTTAGCTAACCACTTTTCGGTTACCGCCATGGTTAGGTCAGCAGCTTTTTCTGCTTCACCCATAGGGCAGCCGACCGCTAGGCAAGAATTTATGATGCTAGTGATAAACTTTTTTTCATCAAAGGGCTCTCTGATTTGACTACGTTTTAGAATTAATAGTTTGGTGGTCATATCGTTAGACCTTTTAGATTTCCAATGATAAAAATAGCTAACACTAAGAGCGTCAAAGAAGCCGAAACTTGTAAAAATTTGTGCTCGGCGATAATAAACTTGTGAATATCTCTGATGCTGCTGCGTTTTCGAATGATATAGCTAGCGATTAAAAGCGGAAGAATAAGTGCAAGGCTGTAGATGCTTATCCCTACCAATAAATGTGACTCGTCCAAGCTTAAAATGGCCGTTGATACGACGATAAAAGGGATCAAGAAAATTGGAAATTGCCCGGCTACCGCGCTTAATCCAAGGCCAAAAGCTTCGGCTGGTGAATTAGTTTTTGCCGCTCGCTTGTATAGGAAATTCTTATAGGGCTCACTAATCCAAGGCTGAGCTTCTGAACTTTTGTAACTATACAGAGTCAAGATTACGGCTTCGATTAATATCATTACAGCTAGGCAGAGGTAAACTTCAGTGCTTAGGCTATTGGTGATAGTTCGTTCGACGATTAAGCATAAACTGCTGATTGACAACCACAGCATAAAAAAATTGCCAAAGATAAAGCTTCTGGATAATCTCTTTAGTTTGGTTTTATTAGAGTTGATGCCAAAACCGTGGCCACTCATTAAAGTCATGACCGCTACCGGCAGAGCGATCAGTGCATAAAAAATCGCACCCAAGCTCAAAATCCCACTCATTAACCATATTTCCATTGCGATTTCTACTTTTATTACATCTATATTTATAGCATAAGCTAGATGATATTGCCAGATTAGAAATAGATTGAAAATAGAATACTCAATTTGCTACAATAAAAACTAGAAAATTCAGAAAGGACTCTAAAATATGTCTGGACATAGCAAGTGGGCGACTACCAAGCGCCAGAAAGCGGTGACCGACGCTAAGCGAGGCGCTGTTTTTACAAAAATTGGAAACCAAATTGCAATTGCAGCTCGAAGGGGGACTGATCCGCTAATGAACCCTAATTTAGCCATGGCAATTGAAAAGGCCAAACAGGCGAACATGCCAAAGGCAAATATTGAAAAAGCTATCGCTAGGGTGGCTGATAAAAATGCTGCTCAGCTCGAAGAAATTATCTACGAGGGTTACGGACCGGGTGGCGTGGGATTTGTAATCGAAGTGGCTACGGATAACCGCAACCGGACTTTGCCAGAAGTGAAATCTGCCTTGACTAAAACTGGTGGACGCTTTGCTGATGCGGGAAGTGTTTTGTTCCAATTTGAGCAAAAAGGTGTGATTATCACTAGCGGGAAGTCGGAGGATATAATTTTATTGGCGCTCGATGCCGGGGCGGCTGATGCGCAGGAAGATGGCGAAGAACTAGTTATTTACACTGACCCAAAAGATTTGATGAGTGTGCGCAAAGCTTTGCTTGATGCTGGAGCAAAAGTCGAGCAGGCTGAGATTGAATTTGTGGCAAAAAATAAAATCGTCACAGATGACGAAACTAGTCAAAAAGTCATGCGAATAATGGACGCAATTGACGAAATTGATGATGTTGTTAATATTTATACAAATGCGGAGATGTGATAATGAAAAAGGGCTGGGCATATATAAAAATTCTAATCGCGCTAACTTTTTTTAGCGCGATTACTTTATTGTCAAATAACCAGGTTGTGGCGCAAGAAATAATTGAGCCGGTAGATGAAGGGCAGATTATTTTAACTGAGGAGGATAGCCTTGAGCCGGATGATTTGTCGGGGCTAGAAACGCCTGTCGTTCAAGATGAAATCACCGAGCCTGTCGAGGAAGTTGGCCAGCCTGATGAGACAGAGCCTCCCGTGCCGACAGTAGCTACTGATGGCAATATTCGAGTAGTTAAAGTTCAACTTAAAGACACAAACTGGCTCTGTGCGGATTACGCTGAATTTTTTGTCCTAGAAAATCTTGATACTAAGACAATTGATTTAACTAATTGGAAAGTCGAATGGAAGACCGGAGTGTATGTTATAGAAGCTGCAAAGAAAATTATCTTAGCGCCTGGTGAAAATATTATATTTTATAATTTATACCTAACTGGCAGTAAGGCCAGCACTAAGTGCCCAGCTAATTACAATTTAGCTGCTAGCGAATGGTTGAACCAACTAACTTACTCGCATCAAATTGCAACCACGCAGTTAGATACATTGCCTCAGACTGGTTTTGTTAAAATATCGAATGAAAATGGCCTAGTGGATGAAGTCGATTTAACCAAATTTTCTTATGCGGACAAAGAAGACACGGTATCGGCTCAGACACTTGGCGGTGAATTATTGCTCGATGAAGCCGGAAAACCGCTAATGCGTTCGGTAAATGCTGTGATTGATGGAGTTAGAATTGTTGGTTATGAAGATTTTCTAGTCTACGAACCGCCAATTTTACCTAATTTATGTTTGAGCATAAAAATATCCGAAATCGGGGCTAACTTGCCAGACGATCAACAGTTCATCGAACTGTTAAACACAAGTTCTTCCACGCTAGATTTAAGCGGATGCAAGCTTAGATCATTAAAGAGCTCCAGAGTCTTTACTTTTGAGGATCTGGAATTAGCAGCGGGCGAGCATCAAGTGATTTTTATCTCAGAAACGGAATTAAGTCTAACTAAAACGACCTCCGATGCAGTTTTGCTTTTAAATGAAGCTGGGGAGGTAGTAGACCAAGTAGCTTATGAAAATTTAAAAGCCGAGACGAGCTATGCTTTAATCGATGATACTTTTTTGCAAACTTTTCAAACTACACCAGGCGGTTCAAATATTTATCAAAAATACCCGCCGTGTAATGATGGTTATGAGCGAAATCTAGCTACGGGATATTGTCGCAAAATTCTTGAAGTTGAAGAAGAAAAAACCTGTTCAGAAGGTTATGAATTGAACATCGCGACAAAT
>CAZHYM010000035.1:0-4465 GCA_964536785.1 uncultured Candidatus Saccharibacteria bacterium
TCCAAGATGGTAAAAAACGATTCATGCAACATCTGGCTGAACTCAGTAAAGCATTTGCATTGTCAATGCCATCTAGCGAAGCGATTGCTATCCGTGAACAGGTGGCATTATTTCAAGCAATTAAGGCCAGAATTGATAAATTAGATACGACAAATCACGGTGGGCCAACGGATGAAGATTATAAATTGGCATTGAAACAGATTGTTGATAGAGCAATTGCGCCAATTGGCGTGGTAGATATTTTTGAAGCCGCTGGTTTAGAAAAACCGAATTTTCCAATCTTGTCTGATGAATTTTTAGCTGAAATTCGCGATATGAAGCGAAAAAACTTGGCAATTGAAGCTTTAAATAGACTACTAAATGATCAAATTCGAATTCACTTTGGCAAAAATGTTATTCGAACTAATGACTTTTCGAAATTATTGTCTGATGCTCTAACTCGATACAAAAACGGCACGATTGAAGCCGCTCAGGTTATTGAAGAATTAATTGCTATCGCAAAACAAATTAAAAAATCATCCGAAGAAGGAAAAGTCGAAGGATTATCTGATGATGAAGTGGCGTTTTATGACGCGTTGAGAGTTAGCGGTAGCGCTGTTGAGGTGATGGGCGATTCTCAGTTACGTGAACTTGCCAGAATTTTGGTTCAAAAAGTTCGAAATAATATAAGCGTTGACTGGACGGTTCGTACTAATGCGCAAGCTAGGCTAAAAGTTGAAGTTAAAAAAGTTTTGAATCAGTACGGCTATCCACCAGACCAACAAGCAATCGCCACCGACATGGTGCTGGAACAGGCGATTAATTATGGCGATGATTGGTCTTCAAATCAACGGACGGCTAGATCCAACATTTATGGTGGAGCAGATTTAATTGAATAATAATATTGCAAATGAAAAAGACCCGACATTTGTCGGGTCGATATAACTACATGAAGCGCTTAATCAGCATCGACTTGGAGTGGCTCGTTGTCTTCGGTTAAGTTGAAAAAGCTATCGTAGTCTCCAAATGAGTCGTCGTAACCGTCATCCACTACGTCCGGGTCGTCCAAATCATCCTGATCATCCTCAACGTAGAACTCACAGCCTAGTTCCTCACACAATGCCATTAAGGCCACAGCCTCCTTTGCATATTCTGCACAGCACGCTATTGTTAGTCTCTTAAAAAAGACATCGCCCATCTCTTTCTTCATGGTCCGAAGTTTTTTCTCATCGGGGAAATATCTTCGATTGGCTAAGTCGTCGATGCTTTCACTGACCGACTTAATTTCAGCACAGATATCCGAAATCGTCTTATTATTTTCCATATCTTTTCACCAAGTCAATGCCTTTGAAAGATTAAGAAGGATAGTTCCCTCACACTGACGATCACTACTTTGTGTTGATCAATTGACCGACAAGTGAGTTGCAAGCCAAGTGATCAACACGAAGTCGAAGGAATAAATATATTAATTGGATTTAGTGTAGTTGTTCTTAAAGAGCAATCCATAACCGTATTAGTTATAATACAATTTTATTATAGCATAATAGCCATACTATGTCAAAGTAGCTAATGCTTAATTATCAAAATAATCAGAGTCTATCCGTCTGACGTGGTATGTTTTTCGACCGAAACTCCGATGGTCCCAAACCCTATCCCAAGCTCCGCGACTGGCTCCTTCCCATGCTCATGACCGGCCAGGTGAGTGTGAAAAGCTAGTCAACTTATCACGGTCACGCCAAATCCAACCAAACAAAATTCACAATTGAAATGACGGGTGATATTGACTTTGTTTTAATGAATTGCTAAGATAAGTATATAAAGACGAAGGCGATCCGAACGGCTAATTACCTAAGGAGGACCTTCTTTTTTTGTGTTCTATTTTTTGCTGAATCGCTGGATTGTTGAGATAGTCAAAGTATTTTGGTTCGAGCTGTTTATACAAAGAAGATGCGTATTTTTTGTTAGGAAATAATACTTTTCCAAACTTATCTTGTTCTATTAGAAAGTCAACTAGGCCTTTGTAGTCGCCATCGCCAGACACAAGTATGATTTGGTCAAATTTTTCTTTCAAATAAAGACGCTTCATGGCGTCGAGAATTATATCAGAATCAACATTACCTTTTTTCTTGCCAATCATCGCGCTGTTATGTTTACGAAATACTAATATATAGCCTGCTTCTTGGATGTGTTCATAAAGCTTCTGGTATTTATCGCCATCTATAACATAGCCCATGTAGTAAAAAGCCTTTTCTACATGATATTTTTCTCGCAGATAAATGCGGAATCGACGTAGATCGATGTGCCACGATGGCTTGGTATCAAGGGTGCCCATTCGTAAGTTCTGACCATCGATATAGGCTAAATTTAACTTAATTTTCATATTATTATCATAGCACCAACAACACTGGCGAAGTCAAATTCGTTAAACTTAATGCCAAAAACGAAAAACCCCGCGAAGATTCAAAACGAATCAAACGGTATATGAAATAATTTTATGGCGATAAATTTAGGCAAATTATCAAACGGGGCGCAAGCTGTTTTGACAAAATGCGCGCAATTTGCTATCATAGTGACGTATTCCGATACGGGCGATTCAAAAGGAGTGATACCTAAGAAGACCCCGTTTTTTTGTTGCTCTTTTTTCTAAAGGCAATTTTTTTCTGTATGTCGGGGCGATCCAAGAAATCGCTGTATTGTGGTGTTATGCTTCGATAAAGTGACGACATAGACTTTTTGTTAGGCGCTAGGAGTTTTTTGAATCGATCTTTGCTTATTAAGTATCGAACCATTTTGTAATAGTCGCCATCGCCCGAAACAAGCACGACTTTATCGAACTTTTCTTTTTCAGCTATCTTTTCCATGATGTTGAAAACAATATCTGTATCTACATTACCCTTCTTTTTTCCGATCATACTCTGACTATGTTCGCGGAAGGTTAATATAAATCCGGCTTTTTGGATATTTTCATACAATGCCTGTTGGTCTTCATCGACAGCACCGAGGAAATAATAAGCAATATCTACTTGGTACTTTTCGCGTAGATAAATACGAAATCGCGCTAAATCAACACTCCAACCATACGACTTAGTATTCATATGTAGATTTTGTCCATCTATAAATGCTTGATTTGACATATGTATAGAGTATATCACCGCTTAGCTAACGAAAAAACAGCGACCGTCAAAAACGAAAAACCCCGCGAAGATTCAAAACGAATCAAACGGTATATGAAATAATTTTATTATTAGCGAAAGCAACTTTTAAATGTTACAGTTGATATAGATTTATGGAGAATATATATGTCTAAATTAAACGTTGACCAGGGATTTGTCGCATGATTAATAACGTTCAAAAATATACACCGTCTGATATCTTTAATCCAGATAAAGACATTCGATTTATAATTCCAAAATATCAGAGAGAATATACTTGGGGTAAAGAAAATTGGGACGCTCTTCTAGATGACATTAAAGAAAATCCCGAGGGTCATTTCATAGGCTCGATTATTTGCATAAATAAATCAAGCGATTCATACGATACCCAGGACTTAGAGCTCGTTGATGGCCAGCATAGGCTCACGACGCTAATGATACTTTATTCAACAATTTATAAAAAAATTAACGAATCTGGTATCGATAGCGAAGAATTAAAAATTGAGCTATACAATCTCAAGCACCGGATTATTTTAAAAGAAAGCAAAAAATTACGCATAGAGCTTTCTTTGCAGAACAATAACTTTAACGATCTCAAGACCGCACTAGATAATGCAAAAATCATTGATTATTCTGAAAAAAATCTCAACTGGGGCAATAGGATAATTGCAAAAGCATTTAGGCATTATTATGACGTTCGCTTAGCTGATTATGATGTCCCAGATTTGCTAAAACTGCTTAAAGCGATTAATTCTGCTTTGTTGGTCAAAATAGAAGTAAGCAGTACGTCTGACGCATTTATGTTATTTGAAAGTTTAAATAATCGTGGCGTTCCTTTGGGCAGGAGCATTTGGACTTGTTGCGACAGAGCCAGCTCAACTTGATCAAAACGGTAAATACTCGCCATTTCAGACTGAGGCAGACGGAGAAAAAGGCTCAACTACTGAAAAGCCAGACTCTGTAGCATCAGCTAGCGCCAAAGAAAAAGTCAAAGACCTAGATGAAAGTAATCCATCAAATGGACGTGAATTTGATAACTGCACAGAGGCCTTTGAGGCAGGTGTATTCAACATTAGACGTTCTGATTCGTCTTACGAAAATAAATTAGACCGGGACAACGACGGAATCGCTTGCGAAAGATAATAAGACAGCAGCAGATTGGTCGAGTAGTTTTCAGCAGGCGTTAGTGCTAAACTTAGTATTATGCAACCCGTAGATAAACACAAGATTGACAAGAAATCATTAATTTTAATTGCCGTCGTGGCAGTCATGGCGATTGCTTTTGTCTTAGGGATTGATGGCCCAGAAAAGATATTTAATTCGCTCAAAAAAGC
>CAZHYM010000036.1:0-4323 GCA_964536785.1 uncultured Candidatus Saccharibacteria bacterium
ATTTCTTTACGATGTATGCTGAAGTCGATCAGTGGGAATGGGACGGCAAGTTAACCGACCCACTCGATAGCTTGACCAACGAACTGGATAGGTGGATTGTGTCTCGATTGCACCAAACAATTGAAACAATCGAAAAGCACTTGGACGTTTATAATCTCCCGGATGCTATGCAACCAATTTTGCCTTTTATCGAAGACGCCTCAAACTGGTATGTCAGGAGAAGTCGACGTCGTTTCTGGAAATCCGATGAAGTTGAGGACAAGAACGATGCCTACAAAACTTTGCACTATGTTTTGACTAGACTCTCAATCGCGATTGCGCCTTTTACCCCGTTTTTGGCCGAAGAACTTTACCATAAAATGACTGGTGGTGAAAGCGTCCACTTGCTTGATTGGATGCCAGCTGGTGAATACGATTCCGCAATTATTGAGGAAATGAGTGAAGTTCGCAAGCTAATAAACGACGGTTTAGGGCAAAGAGCGGCCGCTAAAGTTAAAGTGCGTCAACCACTTGCAACTTTTGATGTTTTTGGTCAGGCAGCTGAAGATCTTAAGCGCTATCATGAGATATTTGAAGAAGAGTTAAATGTTAAAGTTGTTAATTTCAAAAACAGCATGGGCGAGTTGGTCGGCAAGCTCGATTTTGTACTCACTGATAAATTGAAGCAAGAAGGTTTAACCCGCGAAGTAATTCGAGTAATTCAAAATGCTCGTAAACAGGCTGGTTTAAATGTAGACGACCGAATTAATCTCATTTTGCTAGCCGACGATGAAAATCTAAAGCAAGCAATTAACTTATTCCGTGACGAGATTTGTAAAGAAGTCTTAGCCGTCGGGACTCAAGTTTCTGCGGGGGCTTTTGATCAGATGGTCCAAGTCGAAAAAATCGACCTTGGCATTAAACTTGAAAAAGCCTAGTTGGTTTTGTAAATATGCTGGCTTTTCGCAATTCTTGCGTTTTATTCTTCTTATGCCTATAATTAAAACTAATTAGAAACAGAGAGATCTATGCCCATCAGCCAATTCAATATTCGCAAGTACAAAATTAACTTTAATTATATTATTGTCTTAGGATTTGGTATTTTCATGGCCGTAGCGCTTGCTCCATATTTAGCTAAAGTTGTCGACTCACATTCTGCCAACGCTGTGCCTCCTGTTATTACCAACATTACGGCTGGGCTCTGGGATACTTGTGCTCTTAGCCTTAGTGGTGAAGTTTATTGTTGGGGCAACTCCTCGAATGGAAAGCTTGGCAGCTACGTCCCTGATGGATCTTTCCCAGCGCCGATACTAGGATTCAGTAGCCGCTCCAACACCACCAGCCACGGGGGTTGGTAAACCAATGAGTCTAGAGGTAGTAGCACTAGCTTTGATGTCATTTGCTATCGGCGCTGTTGGGCTAACTAGACGTAAAATTGCATAATCTCAGATAACCGTAGTGATTGCTGAATAGCTCTGGCAGAGGAGGGGGGAGTATTCCCATTGGACAAATTATCATGTTTATGCTATAATATAAGTATTGATAGGTAAAATAATAATTTATAGTTCTTGGTCAGTTCAAGAGCAGATAAATTATATTTATTATGCTCTGCCCCCTGCCCTGTTATAAAAATGTAAAATACACAACATGAATATATCATTATTTAAACTTAATTAATTAGGTCAAGTTTTGACGTTTGACAAATCCCCTGTTTATTATATAAATTTCTTAAATTTATTTTAGTTTGAAATTCGTCCACGTAGTATAATAAAAGCATAATCAAAGGAGATATATGGATTTTTTTATAGTATTGGTGACTTTTGCGATTTTATTGTTACCGGCTTGTGTTAAGATTATTAACCAAAATGAGCGCGGTGTGGTTATGACGCTTGGAAAATTTACTGGTGTCAGAGAACCTGGTATTAATTTCGTCTTGCCTGGCATTCAGAGACTAGTTCGAGTTGATATCCGGACTAAGACCACTGATGTGCCAAACCAAGAAGTTATAACCAAAGATAATATTCCAGTTCAGATTAACGCAGTTGTCTATTATCGAATCAAGGACGCTGCCAAGGCAATTTTAGAGGTTGAAAACTATATGTATGCTGTGTCTCAATTAGCCCAGACTACTATGCGTAATGCCGTAGGCGAACGAAGTTTGGACGATTTATTGTCAAAACGTGATGAAATTGCCGAGGGAATTAAAGTAGTTCTAGATGCGAAAACTGATCCGTGGGGAGTTGATGTACAAATCCTAGAGCTGAAGGATGTTATCATACCTGATAATCTTAAACGAACTATCTCAAAAGTAGCTGAAGCTGAACGTGAGAAAAAAGCAGTTATTATTAACTCCGAAGGAGACAAAGAGGCGGCATTTAACTTGGCTGAAGCCGCTAAGACTCTCGGAGCTGTACCTGGCGCTATGCACTTAAGAACTCTACAATCGATTAATGACATCTCTAGCGATCAGTCAAACACTACCATCTGGATGATACCGACTGAAGTTCTTGAAGCTTTTAAGGGCATGTCTAACCCAAGGTAGTCCGCTTAGTAATTCGGATATAATGCGTCGGCTTGTGCTAAAATTAAAGCAATATGCGAAAACCAACATGGGCCGACACAAACAAAAAAACTGGTTTATCTATCGAGCAGGTACTCCGAAGTCGTGATGAATTTGGGCTGAATCAACTAAGCTCAAAAGAAAAAGTTAGTTTATTAAAACAAATTGCTGAAACCTTGCATGAGCCTACCCTATTATTGCTATTAATTGCAGGCTTGATATATTTTGTTTTAGGCGAATGGAATGACGGATTGTTTATGTTGGTTGCCATTACGGCAATCATCTCTCTTCATATTTTTCAGAGTTGGCGAACAGATAAATCACTAGAGGCCTTGAAGGAACTTTCAGCACCAAAAGTTGAGGTCTTAAGAGACAGCAAGCGCAAACAAATCGACAGCCTCAAGCTTGTGCCTGGCGATGTTATATTTTTTAAAGAAGGCGATAAAATTCCGGCCGACGCCGTGATAGTTGAGGCGACAAATTTAAAAGTAAACGAATCTCTCTTGACTGGCGAGCCTGAAGGCGTACAAAAAGAAGCTGCTCCTGATAATTGGTCACGATTGCCCAAAGAAGAAAAGATTAAATCATATTGCTATAGTGGGACTCATATAATCCAGGGCTCGGCTGTAGCTATTGTAGATAAGATCGGCTCGCAGACGGAATTTGGCAAGATAGGCGAGCAACTAGCTCAAGTAGTTGAGACGCCAAGCCCGCTCAGCCAGCAAGTAAAGGCCTTAATCAAGATATCGGGAGTTTTTGCATTAAGTTTTTTTATTTTAATTATAGCTATTACTTTTATTAGCCTAGACTCAGGGACCTTGCTTGAAAAAATCGGCGCAAGTGTTGTCTCCGGCGTGGCTATCGCCGTTGCTCTTATTCCGGAAGAATTGCCAGTTATATTAACTGTCTTTATGTCAATGGGAGCTTGGCGATTGATGAAACAGAAATCCTTGGTCAGGCAAATTTCGGCGATAGAGACTCTAGGTGCGGTGTCTGTTCTATGTGTTGACAAGACCGGGACTATTACTTTGAACCAAATGACGGTCGATGAGACTTGGTCACCGCAGTTTGATAAGCAAGACTTAGGTCTAGTGCTCGGAATGGCTTGCGAAATTGATGCTTACGACCCAATGGAACAAGCGATGCTAGGATACGCTGAGTCTATTGGCGTAACAAGAGAAGAAATTCTCTCTGGTGAACTTATCAAGGACTATGCGTTTGAAAACAAACTAAAAATGATGGGCCATATTTGGAGTCGAGATGGTGAAATTGTCGGTGCGGTCAAAGGCTCTGAAAAGGTTTTGGACTTTTGTAAGTTAACGTATAAACAGCTAGATGATGTTAAAAATCGAATTGAAGACATGGCATCTCTAGGCAAAAGAGTAATTGTTGTAGCCTTGGCCGCAGGGCTAAAATCTAAAACACTGCCAAAGAAACTTAGCGATTTGAGCCTGCAATTTGTTGGCTTAGTGGCACTATCTGACCCGCCTCGAACTGGAGTTAAATCTCAGATTGAAGAGTGTCAGGAAGCGGGGATTAGGGTCGTGATGATAACTGGAGACAACGGACGAACAGCTTCTAGTATCGCGCGAGCTGTTGGCATAAGAGGCTCAGATGAAGTGCTAACTGGACGAGATATTGACGAAATGGATGAATCCGCACTGAGTATAGCGGTTAAGAGCATCAATATTTTTTCTAGGGTAACTCCAGAGCATAAGATGAAAATCGTTAAAGCTTTTCAAGCAAACGGCGAAATAGTTGCTATGACCGGCGACGGAGTTAAT
>CAZHYM010000037.1:0-4311 GCA_964536785.1 uncultured Candidatus Saccharibacteria bacterium
TCCATATATTCACTCATATCAATTCTAATCATATGTTTTTCAGAAGTAAATAATTCTTGTGCTAATTTCTTAGTAATATGAGTTTTACCAATACCAGTTGGACCTAAAAATAAGAATGTACCAATAGGTCTTTTAGAATCACCTAAACCTGCTTTATTTCTAAGGATTGATTTACTTATTTTATCAATTGCTTCATCCTGTCCAATTACAACTTTCTTTAAGTTGTTTTTAGTTGCAAATTCTTTCGCTAGGTTGATTGTTGATTTTATCTCAGTAGGGTGGTGTGCATAGTCGCTAATTAGGCCTTTTGCGAGTCGTTCAAATCTTCTTCCAGCCTGCGGAGTTGCGTTTAATATTTGAATAACCTTGTTTAGATCAATATTTTCGCCTTGCCTGTTTAATAATTTAATTGCTTCAACAACAAGAGTTGCGTTGGCCTTGTTGTGGCCAAATAATTCTAGATTAGGGTTTATCTTATCAACGACCGTCAGATTATCTAGATTTGAAAATTCTGGATATAGATTATCTCCCCACAGAATCACGTCTTTTGACTGCTTAAAAAACTGATAAAAAGCTGCTCGATAAACCGTCTGAGTTGGATAAACATCAGAGTGATCGTGGTCAATCGAAGGGATTAAACTAATGTCAGGATGGTAATGCAGAAAATTCTTGTCATATTCATCGCACTCGTAAATGAAATATTTACTGCCTTTTTCATATTTGCCAGCCGGTCCAAAAGGCAAAGTGCTGCCCACTAAATAACTAGCAGGAATGCCTAAACTTTTGAACAGCCAGATTAGCATTGCAGTGGTGGTAGTTTTACCATGCGTTGCGGCAACAGCTAGTAATTTAAAATCATTGTCTTCAATGAATTTAGGTATAAATTGGTCACGTTTGGTGGCTTTAATGCCTAAACCTTGGGCTTTGATTAGCTCTGGGTGATCGCATGGCATGGCTGAGGTATAAACAAGCCAGTCTATTTTGTGCTCTAAGTTGACTCGTTCCAGATAGTTTCCTGATTGGTCGACATTAAAGCCGGCGCCTCGTTTTTCAAGTTCTGTTATGGTTGGATTCATATTTGGGTCGCTACCAAAAACTTTATGCCCTGCATCTAGAGCTAAATTAGCGAGGGGAGCTAAAGCAGTTCCGCCAATTCCCGAGAAATAAATATTCATAAGCTAATTATATCATTATAAACGCTAGAGCGTATCAGATACTGTAGAGTGGCTTTTGGGTGCTGATTATGGTTAAATAATGTAAATGGTGGTTATTAATGTTTAATAAATTTGTAGGTGTTTTTCAGGCACGTCACTTTTGGAGAGATGTTACATATAGCGAATTATCTGCGCTTTATATTTCAAAAATATTGCGATTGTTTGCCTTAAATATCGCCTCAATATTTATTTTAATTTACATGTATCAAACGGGCTATTCTTTGGCTTATATAGTTATATATTCAGGTTACTATGCCTTGCTCTGTACGTTGTTTACTCCTTTAGCGGCAATTTTTACAGCTCAGTGGGGTGCGAAAAAAATCTTATTAGTCAGTAGCATCGTCTATATCCCAGCATTGATCGTTCTGTCGAATATTGCCAACTGGGGTGAAGTATCAATAATGTACGGAGGCTTCTTGCAAGCGTTAGCGGTGATTTTGTATCAAGTTCCGCATGACGTAATTTTTTCTGAGGTTAAAAGCACTGAGAATGCCGGCAAAGAGATTAGCTACATGGCCATATTTGAGAAGGTGACAGCAGTTGTGGCGCCCTTGGTAGGTGGATTATTATCGAGTCGTTATGGGCCGTCAGCTACACTTACAGTTTCATCAGTATTGTTTTTAGTTTCAACTGCGCCGCTTTTTGGAGCCCAGGGCATCTCCAAAAAAAATCATTATTTTAATTTATCAGGCTTTCCCTTTAAGTCTTTTTGGCGAGAGTTTTTATTGCAGATTTCAGTTGGTTTTGAGTGGCTATCGACTAGATTATGGCCGTTATTTTTGATTATAGTTATATTTAAAGATAGCGACCCGTACATAATGATTGGAGCATTTACGGCTTTAAGTGCCTTGGCAGCTTTAGTCGTGGCTTATAGCTTTGGCAGACTGATAGACGATAGCCATAAGACGGGTCGTTTTATCCATCACGCTAGCTCTATCGGCAATGCTTTAAGCATGCTTTGGAGGTCCTTCTTAGGCGGTTCGGTTGCTAGCGTGATTGCCAACATAATTTATAACGATGCAATGGTAGTAAGTCAAAACATGACTTCTCTTCGTGCCCATTTCGATTCTGCCGACCGTTCAGGGTCTAGGGTGGTTTACCTAATGATGAGACATCTTTGTTGGAACTTTTTTTCCTTTACGGCTTGCGTTGTAATGTCACTAGTTATATTTAATACCTCGACAGAAGCTCTGGCCTTAAGACGCTATTTGCTAATAGCTTCACTAGTTTCGTCGGTCTACGGTCTGAGCAACTACAGGATATATCGTAAGCAAGTGGTATAATGTCGTTAGGAAAAGCGGTGGCAATGGTTTTAGAGCAAAAACAAACGATTGATGTAAATAAAATTGCAGGTCGAGTAAAAACTTGGCAGTCTTTTTTACTATTTATCCTCATGACTTTTGTAATGCTCACAATGCTCAGAATAAACAATGTCGGTATGATTGAGAGAAAAAACGCAGTCATGCAGGCTGACAAGGCCTTAGATGCTCAACAGGTCCATGATAGTCTTTTTGAACTAAGAACCTATGTCCAAAAGCATATGAATGCTTCGACGGGCGGGTTTTATCTAGAGAATATGTTCAAACGCGATTCTCAAGCGGCAATAGACGAGGCGGCGAAATTAGCTTCAAGCAATCCAAATGGTTTGGTGTACAAAAAAGCTTCAGACGTCTGCGATCCCCAATTCGTTCATGCTCCTTATTCAGTGCCTTATTTTGAATGCATCACTAGAGAAGTCGAAAAATATCCAGCTCAGAGCCAAATCACTATCAAGCAACCTAATCCGGCTCTATACAGACACGATTATGATTCGCCAGTTTTTTCTTACGACTGGGCCGGTATGTCGGTGGTAGTTTGGCTTATCTTAGGCTTAACTTTTGTGCTAAAGCTAATTAGCGATATAACGCTACTGTTTGTTTTAAAGAAGTTTAACATTTGATTTTAATCTGTTGACAATGGGGCACTCTAGTAGTAATCTAGTACTGTAAGTTAATTAAGGGAAGGAATTACTAAACAATGGCTTATAGTCATAAAAACTCCAAGGGCGTAGACTACTATCTACACACTATGGACGTAACTCTACGTGGTGGAAAAAAACAAACTATTTACTTCTTTTCTAAAGACGCTAAGAACGCAAAAGGAACACCTTGCGATTTGCCAGCTGACAGAATGGTAAAAGAAAACCCACGCAACGGATTTTTGACAATTAAGAAAAAAGAAGCCTAAGGCTTGAAACATAAGCACCTTCCTGTTAATATATAGGAAATAAAAAGGTGCTAAGAAAATCGCCCGGTAAAATGGGCGATTTTCTTTGGGCGTAATACCATGCAGAATTAGTTTTGGATAAAAAATAATTCACTTTAGTGAATTATTTAATTTGGTGGGGGTGGCTGGAATTGAACCAGCGACCAATCAGTTATGAGCCGACTGCTCTAACCCCTGAGCTACACCCCCATATAACAATTATGTTATGTTCATAGACAAACTAAAGCGAGCCAACTCGTCTAACGAATATTCATATTATAGCCTATTAATTTCAAATAGGCTATAATTAAGATGAAAAAATGTTAAAAATAAACATAGATAAACAAAAAGTTCGACAGCTAAGCTATAAGCTTAGAAATGAAATTTTTGATCGGCAAAATTTGGCAATTATGGTGGCTCTAGCTATATCTATAAGCTGGATATTTTCTGCTATCGGTGCAATGAGACAAAATTATGAGTTAAGGCGGAAAATTGAAGATAAGACTAGACAATTAACAATTTTGGAAATAGAATCATTAAGTTTAGAGTTTGAGCAGAAGTATTTTGCAAGCCAAGAATATCAAGATTTAGCGGCCCGCAAAAATTTAAATTTAGCATTACCGGGGGAAAAAGTATTAATTTTACCTCCTTATACTAATTGGGTTAAAGAACGTGACGCCGAAGATGCTAGGATTAAATCCACTAAGCCACTTGAACAGAGTAATTTCCGTAAATGGATGCACTTCTTTTTTGGGGTCAAGCGCTAAGACTATTGATAAAATAGCTAGACTGTGGTAATATTTTAGGCGCACGCACAATAAATATATGACGCGGGGTAGAGCAGTGGTCAGCT
>CAZHYM010000038.1:0-4238 GCA_964536785.1 uncultured Candidatus Saccharibacteria bacterium
TTAGAGGTTATATGGGAAAAAATAAAGATTACGTCGAAAATCATTATACGGCGCGACAATTGGTGCTCAACGGATAGTAGATATGATATTTCCAGGAGCCGGTATGGTTTTTTATGGCCATTGGTGGGCGTTAACGATTGGTCTTATGGCCATGTGGCGCCAAGAGGACCACAGAAATCGTTTGGCGCTGGCCATGGCTTGTATCAGTATCCCGACTGCATTAAAATCCCTGCAGATTGGGGGAGGTTATCAACTTTACTTCTTGATCGAGCATGTTATTATGGCTGTTGTTGGCGCTTTGATAGCTAAACAATGGGTCATGTGGTGGGGTATTGTGGCCACGGTTTTGGCAATTTTGTATTTCTTGCGCGGCTATACCTTTATGGCCTTACTATTCGTAGGTGTGCTTTTGATAGTGTTTGTAATCTGGCGATTAACTAAAAGCGACAATAACCAATCTGAAGATAAATAGCCTCCGTAGTCCTGTTGTCCTCATTGAGCTTGTTCCAAAACTGATTTTTACATTAGGCGTATAATTTAATTATCGAGCTGTACGATGAAACGGCTAGAAGGAGGTGCTATGAATCAGTTAAAAATAAATAGTCGAGAAGGCGAAAGTAATGGTAACAAATTAAAATGGCTGTTACTGATGATAGTCTTAATTGGAGCAGGGGCTGCATTGTATTTTTGGCAATCCCATAAGATAAAAAACCTCAACCTGCGAATATCCGAATTAGAGACTGAGTTAATTGATGCCAAAAAACCTCAATCTGCAAAATATAACTACACTTCAACTAAGGGAGTGGCCGTTAAACTTTATTCTCCAGCTCCAAATACTAATCTGACTGAGGTAGTTGTTGTGATGGGTGAAGTTCCGGGAAATTGGTCTTTTGAAGCTAGTTTTCCAATTAAACTGATGGACAGTAAAGGCAAAATCGTTGCTCAAACCTTAGCTCAGGTTAATGGCGATTGGATGACCGATAAATTAGTTCCATTTTGGGCTAAGTTAGAAATTGAAGATACGGCCGAAGGGGAACTAGAGCTTGTGCTAGAAAAGGATAATCCTTCCGGCCTTTCCGAAAACAACGACAGAGTGTTTATTGCTCTGGATAAATAATTGAATATATTCTTATTCCGTCGTATCCACTGCCACCGCTATAGTCTTTATAATAAATTATCTTTAATTCATGAACACCGGCTGAAATTGCCTTGGAATAATATGCCGTGTTGTTAGTTCCACCAAACCTAGCACCTAGAAGAGCTCCATCAATGTAAAGTTCGCCCCAGTCCCAACTAAGCGACTCGGTTTGATATCCAAACCAAATGTGAAAATTACCTTCACCAGGTTCAAACGAAAATATGTCTGTTCTTGTCGTGCTGTTGATTCAAACAACCTCCCAGTTCCAATCTACGGACCAACTCAAGTGAGTGTCCCCATCACGGAAGATTTGGCTGGCTTCGTTCGCTACGAGATTGCTATCCTAAATCCAGAAGGGGATATAGTTAGAATTATTCCGGCTACCTTTGACGAAAACAATATCTATTTCCAGATTGATCAAGAAGAAACAATTGGCATCCTAGCTTACGACATACCAGCCCCTGGAACTCCAACTGTTACAGCTCCAAGCACAGGAGTAGGTAATAGCGCTCAAGTGCTTATGCTAATAACAAGCTTAGCCTTACTAGTCGGTGGCATTACGCTACGCATTAAACGACAAAAACGCTTAACCCTCTAAATTAAAAGGACGGAATTGTTAATTCCGTCCTAGGTTTTATACCGAGTGGTAGATGACTTTTGGCAATACCATCTGGTATTTAGGTTCTATCGCATCATCTTGATGATGAACTACGATTAGGCCAGTGTCTGATTTAGCGCAAGCATTTGCAGCCGCGATAAATTGGGCGAGGTTGCAATCTTCTTTGACATGCAGAAATAAAGTTACTGTTTCATGAATTACCTCGAGTTTAACTAGTCGCTGATAAGCACTTCGATAGCTGTCGTCGATATCTTCTTCTGGTTTTAGTATCTCCTCAAAAATGTAGTTTTCGACGGGTAAATCCAGATCTTTAGCATACATGCTTAAATCGACGTTTTTCATAGTAATCCCTCCGGTGTATAAGCTGCATAGCTAAAAGTTGGTCAATGGTTAATATATTAATTATACCATAATTGTCCAAAATAGTCAAAATAGCAGGCGAGGGCGGTTTACTTGCCCACTAGCTAGATGTAGAAAAATAGTTCATAATGAGATAAATAAAATAAATGAGGGTAACTTTAAGAATTGGATAAAATCATATTAAATTCAATTATCGCTACTGGACTAATAAGCTTAATCTCGCTAGTCGGAGTAAGCGGTTTGTTTGTAACAAAAAAGTTGGTTTCGAAGTTATCAATGTGGTTTGTGGCATTTTCAACTGGTACGATGGTTGGTGGCGCTTTTTTGCATCTTTTACCCGAATCGATTGAGCTATCTCCAATTAATCAAAATCCTTTTCTGATTTTGATTTTAGGCTTATCGACTTTTTTCTGGTTAGAACGATATCTGAAATGGCATCATTGTCAGGCAGACGAGCAATGTGAATTGCATAATTTTACATACATGAGTCTAGCTGGCGATAGTTTGCATAATTTTATCGATGGGTTGGTGATTGTTGCTTCGTTTAGCGTAAGTCAGGAACTGGGCATAGCGACGACAATCGCAGTAGCTACTCACGAATTACCACAGGAGTTAGGCGATTTTGGTTTGCTGGTCCATGGTGGATTATCTAGAACTAAAGCTCTGTTTTGGAATTTTATGACTTCCCTGCTAGCCATAGCTGGAGCGATCGCTGGGTATTTTATAATCAACTCATTTGAAGGAATTATATCGGCATTGCTGGCTTTTGCATCGGGTGGATTTATCTATATCGCCATGGCTGATTTGATACCAGAACTGCACAAAGAGTCGCAGTTAGGTAAGACGATTATTAATTTTAGTCTTTTTACTTTTGGCGTGCTGATCATGCTTTTCCTTAAGTAGCTCAACCGGTCTACCTACGTGCTATAATTTAAACATAAACAAAGGAGTTCTCTATGTTCAACATTAGATCTAAAGACTCATTGCCTATGCGTTCGCTGGTTGGTGCGGCTTTTATAGCGATGGTAGTCATCAATGGTCTGGCTAATATCTTGCCGATTGCTGGCATCAAGACGGGTGAGGTTTCAGATAGCTATCCAAATCTTTTTGCTCCGAGTGGTTTCACTTTTTCAATCTGGGGAGTCATCTATAGTTTGTTAATTTTGTATACGATTTATCAGCTAGGCGTTATAAGCATCAAGAAGCCTACGCTAAAAACTGAAAAAATTGATGAGATTAACAAATATTTTTTGGCTTCATCGTTTTTGAACATAATCTGGATCTTTGCTTGGCATTATCGTCAAATCGGCCTAAGTACCCTACTGATTATCGCTATCCTTTATTGTCTAATCAGAATTAATCAGCTAGCTAATCAGCCAAATTTGACAAAAGCCGAGCATTGGTTGATTAAGGTTCCATTTGGTGTTTACTTTGGCTGGATTACAGTAGCTACTATCGCAAATATAACGACCTGGTTAGTAGATTTAGGCTGGGGCGGCTTTGGTTTAAGTGAAGGTTTCTGGACAGTAGCGATACTTATCATTGGTGCGGTTATCACAATGGTCACTATGTTTAGGAATTCAAACTGGGCTTACGGTGCAGTCGTGATTTGGGCTTATGCTGGGATACTAGCAAAACATTTGTCGGTTGTTGGCTGGAACGGCCAGTGGCCATCAGTTCAAGCCGCCCTCTACATTATTTTGCCTGTACTGATTGTCTTAACTTTGGTTCAAGCTCATCGTGATTTTCCGAATTTAATTTAATCGTCTTGCATGTCGCAAGCAGAAGTGCTATAAATAAAGCTAATGCTTATTTTGCCACATATAGTTATGGCATGAGGAAAAGGAATTAATAAGAGGAGTTGGATAACAATGTTTCAAGGAATCGGAAAAAAGCTTAATGATTTTAAAACAGCCTCTCGGCACTTACTTAACTCACGCCTTATTCTGCTTAGCCTAATCGGCCTGTTGTTGATCGGACTAGGAGCTAAAGCTTACGCTGAACAAGTTGGCTCATCACCAAGCAACGTTTCGACCTCGCGCATCAAGTCGATTTATGACACCCTTAAGACTAGTGGCTATGGCACTGACACCGATACACCGGATTGGGGGACGTACTGGA
>CAZHYM010000039.1:0-4088 GCA_964536785.1 uncultured Candidatus Saccharibacteria bacterium
CCTTCACTGTTAAAAGAGGAGAGGTGTTTGGTTTTCTCGGCCCAAATGGATCTGGCAAGACAACTACTATTTGTAATTTACTTGGATTTATCAAGCCCGACAGTGGAGAGTGCCGAGTAAATGAGCTGGACTGCTTTAGTGACGCCGCAAAGATACATAATGACCTCAGCTATCTTCCTGGCGAAATCGCTTTTTTTGATGACATGACGGGGCTTCAATACATTAAGTTTTATCTGGGTTTAAAACGGGAAAGAGATTTTAATCGAGCCGAAAAATTAATCAAGTATTTTGAGCTTGACCCAAATACTAAAATTCGGAAAATGTCCAAAGGCATGAAACAAAAAGTAGGCCTTGTCTGCGCTTTCATGACTAACGACCAGATACTTATTTTGGATGAGCCAACTTCTGGATTAGACCCGTTAATGCAAAATAAATTTATAAAGCTAGTTTTATCGGAAAAAGAAAAAGGCAAGACTATTCTGATGTCTTCACATAGTTTTGAAGAAGTAGAAAAAACGTGTGATCGAGTTGCGATTATTCGTGCGGGCAAGATAGTCGCTGTTGATAACGTTCGGGATTTAATCCACTCCAAGTTAAAAAATTATTTGATAACATTTTCTAGCTCAAGCGTTGCAAAAGTCTTCACTAATGAGTCATTTACAATCAAAAGCCTTGATAAAGAAAAAGTCGTTGTCTCCATAAAGGGTTCAATCGGCGGCTTACTAAGCACCTTATCAAAATATGAAGTGATTGAGCTAGAAAAACAAAACCCGAGCCTAGAGGAAATATTTTTACATTTTTATGGAGAAAATAAATGATTAATTTTAAATTATTTGCCTACAACATGAGAGCCAATTATAAAATCTGGACCATATTTCTGGCTATTCTATTATTTTATGGATTGATTATCGTATTTATGCTCGATACGGTCATCAGTGACAAGACTGCGATGATGACCAACTCTGCGCCTGAATTGATGTCTGCCTTCGGTATAAATACCGAACCGGCGACATACGCTGAAGCTATTGTGTCTTTGCTTTATGGTTTCATATTCATTATGTGGCCACTAGTATACCTTATTGCTGTGGGGCATAGAGTCTCCGCAAAAATGATTGATCGAGGATCGATGGCTTCAATTTTAGCTAGCCCAAATAGTCGGGGAATTATAATCTTAACTCAAGCAGCGTTTTATGTTTTCAGTCTATTCTCACTATTGGCCTTATCGGTATTAGCGCTTTTTATCACCAGCTCAGTCATATATCCCGGTGAGTTGGATGCCTTACAGTTTATTTATTTGAATTTAGGTCTTTTCTCACTTCATTTTTTGATTAGTGCAATATGTTTTGTAGTTTCTAGTTCGGTGAATGAATCGTGGGCCTATTTTACTTTTGGAGCTGGGTTGCCGATAATGTTCTATCTGTTTCAAATGCTAGGTAATATCGGTGGTGATTTAAAGTTCTTTAGTAATCTAACTATATTTTCATTGTTTGAGCCTGAAAAATATTTAGCTTCTGATTGGTCGCTTGTCTTACCTCAGGGACTGACTTTACTAGGTCTAGGTATTCTGCTCTATCTCGTTTCGTTCATGATTTTTAGAAAACGTGATATAGCCGTCTAATTAAATAAGGCGCGTTGCGCGCCTTATTTAAAATCTTATTATGTATTAATTTTAGTTTTGTTTGCCGGCTTGTTCCTGATTTGTGACCGAAGCGTTTTGCTCATTAACTCTATTCGCAGAAGGCTTTTCTTTAGAAATTGATTCCTTTGCTTGTTGATAGCCTCTTTCACTGTTCTCTATGGCTTTCTCGATGGAGGTTTTAGCTTGCTCAGGAACTTTATTTAGAACTTCTGCCATTTTAGTGCGGTGCCTTACTATCGCTTCTTCAATTTTCATGAGTGCATTCTCTTTGCCTTCAGACAAACCCTCGACTCTTTTAGTAGTGCGCTCCATGATTTTTTCGTATTTGTCTTGAGCTTTTTCTGATGCTTTTTCATTACTCTCTTCAGCCATCAGCCTTGCCTCGGCTAGTTTTTCTTCAGCGATCAATAATTCTTTTTCAATTTTTGCTTCTTTATTGAATGTTAGCAGTAAATTAATATTTTCTCCCCAACCGTCTAAAAAGTAGAAGAGATTGTCTGGTGTGATGCCAGGGTCTACAAGTTCATCAGTAGTGGTTTGAGCGCTGACGGGCGTGATGACTACTAGAGCTATTAGTAAAGTTAATAATACCTTTTGCATATTGACTCCTTGCCTATTAAGTATAAATAAATTATAGCACTTTAGCAGGGTGTTAGATTTTTCTGCTGTCGTAAGCCCAATGGAGGAGAGCTTGGCGCTGTTTAGCCCGGCACTCTAAATCTCCAGCGGAACAATAAATTTTAACTTGTGCTGCGTGCCGATTCATCGCTTTCCAGCGTTTAATTTGCCTTCGGTCGTCTGCATGCCTTCTTCCCATATAATATCGACAATACCATTGGAACCAGCCTCTGGGGTCATCAGGGTGCATCCAGCCCTTGCTTTTCCAGACTCTTAGTGGTTGACTGGCATTGATTCCATAAAAATTTAGATTTGAATCATGTTTTTCGGCACAAAGTTTAGCGTTGTTATACCATTCAACTGGAAATTCTGCTTTACAATCAGTCATATATTTACCTCCAAAAACGCCAAGTTCAAGCATTTCTTTGGGGGTGAGTTCTGGGTTGAATTCTGGATCAAAATTTTTGCCAAGAGGTTCGCTCAGTAAGTAAACGTAGTCTTGCTGCATTTTGTCATTAACGAGAATTTCTTTAGTCATTTTATCTTGGTGGCAGTGGAAAGAAAGCGCTAGTTCGTTTTTTATATTCCTCAAAATCCGTCCTGCCTTCGTATTTTTTCTCTAGCATTGGGATGCCCGAAACTTTTAGTATCAGAAAACTAATAGCCAGCGGGCTTATGATAGAAAAGATACTAAATACGGCTGAGAGTGAGATAATCCAAATTCCCCACCACATAGTCACTTCACCAAAATAATTTGGATGACGAGTGTATTGCCATAATCCAGACTGCATGAGTTTGCCTTTGTTGACTGGGTCGTTGATGAAGTTCTTTAACTGGGCATCGCCGATAGCTTCAAATCCAAATCCAATTAGCCAAATCATAAGCCCGACCATATCTAACAGACCAATTTCTGCTCCAGTGTACTGATTAATAATAAATATCGGTATTGCGATCAGGTAAAGCAGCATACCTTGCAAAAGGTAGATTTGAAAATATGATCGCAAGTAGAACCACTTACCCCAATCTTTACGCCACTGAGCGTATCTGTAATCTTCGGTTTTTGTGCGGTTTCGTTTAAATATGTGGCTAGCTAGACGAATTCCCCAGACGCTTACTAGCAAACCGACTAAAATTCCTCTTTGACTATAGTTTTCTCCGAGTAGAAAAGAACTCCAAGCCATTAAAACAAACCCTAGTCCCCAAGCTATGTCAGCAATATCGTTGCGTTTTTTTACTATTGAGACCGCAAACCACATGGTCATGTAGATGAATAATATTATCCCTAAATTTAAATAGTAATTCATAGTCCTAGCTTCTTCGCGATGTAATAGGTAATTGTGGAGACCGACGTTGCTAATACAGCTCCCCAGATCAAATCAACAATCGTTATGAAAATTGGCCAATCTTTTGCAACCGCCAAGTTGGTTAAATCATAAGTTGCATAGCAAACGAATCCGAACAAAGCTCCGTAAAGCATCGCGTGCGACCAAGAACCTTTTTCAACAGCTGGCAAAATTACGAAAAGCACGAGACCCGCAATAAAAATTAAGTAGAAAACTATCGCCGCAACCCAGTTCACGTTTTCCTTTAAGAGCCCACCAATTTGTTTAGCATAGAGATTCTTAGCAATTAGTCCCAGCCAAGCCATATCGATAGCAAAAAAAACCGGCAAGGCAATTGCATAGAGTTTGTAAAACATATTTTATAACCTTTCTGATTAGTTCAAGTTGGACCATTTATAATGTCCTTATCTACATATTTATCTTAGCATAAAGCCAATAGAAAAACCCCGATGCTTTACGATCGGGGTTGTTTTGTTACATAACTTAAT
>CAZHYM010000040.1:0-4084 GCA_964536785.1 uncultured Candidatus Saccharibacteria bacterium
GAGTGCACTGCCCTCGAACAAAAAAACTTAAACGTAGTGCTTCTAGGCGATTCCTACTCTGCTGGCAATGGAGCTGGACTTTATAGTGGCCCGGACGGCTGCTATCGCAGTCAAAATAACTGGGCTCAAAAATACGTTCAATTCCTCAGAAACAAAGGTGTCAATGTGACTTTTCAAAACCGTGCTTGCTCCGGTGCGACAACCAGAGATTTGTCGAACCCTAAGCCTCTTCCGGCTAGGACTAGATACCTCAATCTAAGCGGCGAAGTTACCGATAGGCCGGTCGCACTTAACAAAATCAAGTCAATTGATCCTTGCAATAGCAGCGAAGACAGCTATTCCCACTTTGACTATCAAATAAATAGCCTGAATTACCAACAGTCCAAAAACCAAACCGTAGTCCAATACCAGTGCCAGGCCAACCTGAGGCCCCAGGCTGATTTCATCGGCCCCGAAACCGATTTAGTTCTACTAACCATCGGCGGTAATAATTTAGGTTTTCA
The DNA here is from genome assembly GCA_964536785.1 of uncultured Candidatus Saccharibacteria bacterium. Lineage (GTDB taxonomy): Bacteria > Patescibacteriota > Saccharimonadia > Saccharimonadales > Saccharimonadaceae > CAZHYM01. Next base: position 504 of record CAZHYM010000040.1, read on the forward strand.
ACAAATAGTCGAAAGTTGCTTTCTCTATAGAAATAATGACTGCAAAGAAAACATAGAGCAAGCAAAAGAGTCAATATTAACTTCACTCAAATTAGACATTCTCGCCGCCCTAAATCAAATCAAATCTCACGGCCTCAGAAGTGACGCTAAGATTATCCTACTAGGCTATCCATTATTGTCCCTTGATGACGGCCAAACCCTAACTAACAATGATACTTACCCTGTTTCTGATTTAATTCGTGAACTAGGATTGAGAGGCAACCAAGCTCAAGCTTCGGCAGTTGCAGAGTACAATGAGACCCATCCAAACCAAGCTTTATTCATAAGTACGATTCCCGAGCACTTCTCGACTCACGAGCCAGATAATCGCCTCTTAAAACGAAACCCTGACCGCTGGCTTAATGATTTTTTTGAACCAGGAGTTGATCCTCCGGAATGGTATCACCCGAACCAAGTTGGGCATTATGAATACTCAACCCTTCTGAAATCACTCGATCTTGAAAATCTAGCCGAAGTAATTAGCCCAGCTAGCTCGGACATCGATCTAGTTTTTAACATTGATGCAACTGGCTCGATGACAGATGAAATTTATTACATTAAAACCTACATCAAAACTACTCTTGACCAGATTTCTACAAAATTCAAAACAGCTAGATTTGCTCTCGTCACTTTTCGAGATTATGGAGAAGCCAATGGCTGTCCCGACATCGATTACCCCTATCGAGTTGAGAAGGATTTTACCTACAATATCTCTGAGATAAAAACAGCCACTGATGCTATCGCCCTTAAGTCAGGTTGTGATTTCACGGAATCAATTTACGCCGGTGTGATGGCGAGTCTAAATTTAAAATGGCGACCAGGAGTACGTAAAATCGTCATAACTATCAGTGACGATAAACCAAAAGACCCCGAGCCAATCACTGGATATACCGCTCAAACGGTCATCGACAAAGCTTTTAGCGTCGACCCCGCCTCACTTTACTTTATTAACACTGGCTCGACTAGTTTCAGCGACATACTTGCGCCAGTTGCCGCCAGCACTGGTGGACAAGCAATAAACACAACACCCGTAAGGATTAAATTAACCTCTATCGATTTTGCTAATTCCGAGTCCACCAAACCTTATGCCTGGTTAAACGGTCCCTACACAGCCAAAATCGGCGACACTATCGAAATTGACGGCAGCGGATCATACTCCGCAAATGGTGAAATTGTTAAATATGAATGGGATTTTAATGACGACAAAACTTATGATTTAACGACCACAGAACCAGCAATTAAGCATCAACTCGACACCGCTTTTGACGGATTTATGACGCTGAAAATCACAGACTCCCAAAATTATTCTAATATTGCCAACACTAGACTAGTTGTTAGTGTCGATGGCGACACAGTTCCAGATAGTGAAGACAACTGCCCACTCGCTAGCAACCCCGGTCAAGACGATACCGACCTAGACGGCACCGGCGACGCCTGTGATCCAAATCCAGGCTATCAAGTAGTCAACTACGATTTGGTCGTTGATCCAGAACCCGAGCAAAAGCCTCAAGAGCCCGAGCAAACCGAAGAGATAAGGAAATCTCCTGACCAAATCGCACCTGAGCAAACAACCCAAGTTCGAGAACCGGCTTATGAGTTGCTTAACAACTATCAAAATTTAATGTCTGATGATTATCTGTTCACCCCCCAGTCATCAACAGTCGTCGCAGACGGTCTAACCGAAAAGAACTCAGCGATAGATTCGCCCGGAATTGTTGAGCCAGGAGTTAAAAACGATAAAAAATCAGCTTCTCGTGACAACTCCCTACTCGCCGCCATTAGTGTTATGGCGATTTTTGGATTAATAATAACGAGTTACGTCAGAAGACAACGCACGGCGGAGTAAATCAGGTTGAATTATTAACATTTTTAGGTTATAATCTCCCTGTTAGAAATTATGGTCCCATCGTCTAACGGTTAGGACACCAGGTTTTCATCCTGGCAATCTGGGTTCGATTCCCGGTGGGATCACCATAGTAAAAATCTGATCTTTTGATCGGATTTTTTCTATTGCTGGATATCATTCAGCGAATCGAAGCCAGATGTTTTCTCTAGAGCAAATTAAATCTAATTTGAGCAGCGCGCTCCCCTGCATCGTGTTATTTTTTATGATAAGCTTAGAATATGAAAATTAGCGTTGCGATACCCAACTACAAAAACCACGACAGCCTCGTAAACCTAATAGATCAATTGTCTGACGAAAATTTTCATCAGATATATGTTTTAGACGATTGCTCGCCTAATTTATCAGAAATTCAAAAATCGCTAAAAAGATTCAACAACGTACAGTTAATTCCATCAAGCAAAAGGTTATTAACAACCAAAAATCGCAATCGAGTGCTAGAACTTGACATGGGCGAAGTGGTGTTGTTTCTAGACTCTGATTTAATAAAAGTCTCTGATAATATTTGCGATAATATAACCAACGTATTTACAGATGAAAAAATTGCCATTCTCGGTGGTCAAATTTTAGAAAACGGTAAACCATTGGTATTTGGCTATGGAATGGGCCCATTTTGGCCTATCGATCAAAGCTGGCTATTTGGCTGGACAAAGCCAATAAGTTGGCGTATTTATCAATTACTATCAAGAATTTATGAACACAAAATTCCAAAACAACCGGTCAACGTGACTTGGTTAGCCGAAGGCGTAATGGCCGTCAGGTCTTCGGTTTTTAAACTTCTCGGTGGATTTGATGCAAATTTTGACATGTATCACGAAGGCCCAGATTTGTGCGTTAGAGCACGTAAACTTGGCTATCGTGTCGTACATAGTCCAATTATAAAATTTGATCATTTGCACATTCAGCATTTTAGTAAAGAAAATATTATCATTAGATCAACGGCCTATTGGTTTTATAAACACCACGGCTGGCCGAAGTGGCTGGCAAATTTTATGTTTTTTATGTTTAAATACCAAGGTCGAGATATCGATCAGGTCGAATCATAGGACTAACAATAACGAAACTTGGGTTGCCTATTCGGCTAGGCTTTGTTTTTTATAGTTTCTATATTTGACCATTGCCAAGCTTAGTGCTGTAATTTAAAGCATCTAGTTCATTACCGACCTTTAAAAGAGTCAGTTGCCCATGATGGAGGTGAAAAAGCGGTGAAAGATTGTTTAATTTTTTCAACCAAAGATCGAAACGGAGATGATGTATTTATAGTATATCGTCTCTACGATCCAACCGGCGACGACAAACCTGAAAATTGGCAAATAATTGCCATTTTTAGCAAACTGAGCGAAGCCGAGTCATACCTCGTTCGACTCGGCAACCAAAAAAAGAAAAGTCGTCAAAAGTTCGCTTGCGTCATTACTGTATTGATGATTATTATCACAATCACAGTAACGCTAATACTACTCTAGCGCCCCGCAAACATAACCTCGGTTATGCCAAGCGGGGGCATTTTTTATTCAAAAACCACGTCAAAAAAATCATTATTGACTTTAAACGATTATTGTTGTCTAATAAAAGGATTAATGGCGCACGCACAGGATACCCCCAAGTAGGACACTAAGCCTGTAATGTTAATTGTTCTAAG
>CAZHYM010000041.1:0-3736 GCA_964536785.1 uncultured Candidatus Saccharibacteria bacterium
CTATACTAGCGGTCGTCGCTGTATTAGGAGTTGGGCTTTTTGCAGTCCCTGCACTGGCTCAAGTAGATGGCGGACTTGAAGAGACTAAATCATCTTTCAACATCACGGACATATTTGGAACTGGTGGTATTTTTAGCACAATAATTAATATCTTATTATTCCTTATTGGTGCTATCTCAGTAGTGATGATTGTTTTTGCTGGCTTTCAGTACGCTACCTCAGGTGGCGATGCTGGTAAAGTTACTTCAGCTAAGAACACTATTCTCTACGCTGTTATCGGCATAGTAGTTGCATTGCTTGCTTACGCTATTATCAGATTTGTTACGAACCAACTAGGAGCGACAACCGCTTAACCTTAATTTTAAGCTGCAAAAAATACCTACCTCGGTAGGTATTTTTTCTTAGCCTTATCAGACGGCAAGAATATATCATCTGACAATAAATAGCCCTCTGCTTGAGAGGACTATTTAACGATTGAATTTTAGTAATTACAATATTTCGATTTTCTTAGCTTGTTCTTGCTTCACTTTGTTGAACGAGATAGTTAGCACGCCGTCTTTTAAGACTGCTTCTACTTCATCTTCTCTGACCGCTACTGGCAAGGCAAGTGTTCGGGTAAATTCGCCCCAATAGCATTCTTGGATATGATAATTTGTAGCTTCGAAATCATCACCGCTAGATAAAGTGCCGCTGATAGTCAGCATGCCTTCTGATATACTGACATCTAAATCCTTCTTCTCTACGCCAGCAGTTCTAGCTTTCACGATTAGTCTGTCATCTGTCTCGTACACATCAACAGCAAGTTGTCCGGGCATAGTATCTTCGTCATCCCACGCATCTTCTTCCTGATGTTCTTTAGCTGGCTTGTCTTCGGAAATCGGATCTTCCTCGCCAAGCAGTTGATCGTCATCTAGGAAAGCCGCAGCTAATTCGTCTTCCATCAATAGATCGTTATCCATTTTTTGAGCCATTCTACTCCTCCATGTTAAATCAATAGTTATTTTTGACCATTGACAAATATTCCTCTTACAGTATAACTAAAGTTTTTGTTATAATCAATAAAAGTTATGCTTAAAGTGTAAAAATTACAATGCTTGACGAAATCTTAAATATCATAGCTCCCCACCACTGTATAACCTGCGGAAAACTTGGGCTCATTTGGTGTGATAGTTGTAAAAATGACATCGTAAAACCTTTGACTTCACCAAATTCCGCTTTGCTTCAGTCAACTATTTTAGATTCAGACGACTTCAACCAGCTAATCATATTGTCGAATCGTGATGATAAGATGGCCAAGCTTATCAATGTCTACAAATTTCGACCTTGCCGAGCACTTGCTAAAGAGTTTAGCGAAATGTTAGTCAAAGATTTGCCTGTTGATGAGCAATTTGCAGTGATTCCCCTGCCGAGCTCCCCAAAACACATAAAACAGCGAGGATTTGACCATGTAGGGCTAATCGCTAGATATGTTGCTTCAGCGAAAAAATATGACTATATGCCAGTTTTGAAGCGAAATCGTCAAGTTACTCAACAAATTGGCAAGAACCGCGCAGAGCGAATTGAAAACGCCAAGAATATGTTTTATGTCAATAAGACTCTAGATAGTTCAAGACACTATTTACTCATAGATGATGTTTTGACAACAGGAGCGACGGTTAAATACGCTTGTTCTGCCCTTCGAGCAGCAGGAGTCAAAGACGTCAGTCTGCTTATAATCGCCAGGCAGAATCTAAAATAAAAAATTGCTAGACATACAGTCTGGCAATTTTTTGGCGGAGGAGGAGGGATTTGAACCCTCGCTACAGATTTCTCCATACTAACGATTTAGCAAACCGTCCCCTTCAGCCACTTGGGTACTCCTCCGTACTATCTAACTAGTTGGCTTATAACTAGCGTCTCATGTCGGCCAAAACTAGGGACGGTAACCGTCTTATGTCTAATTTTGGCATTTCATGCCCGCAGCCACTTGGGTATCCATAAAAAAGTTTGTGGCTGTGAGAATTTTATCACAGATGCGGGTTGTGAGCCAGGGCTAGACTAATTCAATAAATTATGCTAAAATATAAATGATAATTTATTTGAGGTATTTTATGAAAAAGACAACCTTGGCAATCGTATTGGGAATAACCATGGCTACTTTACCCGGTTTAGCGTCGGCTACTTCTATTGGTAATCTTTACTTTGCAGCAAATCCACTAGAATCTGGTGTTAATGCCGCAAGAGCAGAAGGTCAACCCGGAGATTTGTTCGGAAATGGCGGTGTATTTAATCAAATAACCAGCTTTTTGCTATTTATTATTGGTATCCTAAGCGTTGTTATGATTGTTATCGGTGGACTTAAATACGTCATATCTGGTGGGAACAAAGACGCAGTTACTAGCGCAAAAAACACAATTCTTTATGCAATTGTTGGGTTGATTGTCGCGTTGTTAGCTTATTCAATTATTAATTTCGTGGTTGGAACTTTTAATACAGGTTTCAGTGGCGGAACTAATGTCTAGAAAATAAAATAGTTTTCTGATAAAATCTGTTAAGCCGTTTTAGAAATGAAATTGAAACTTGGAGATGGCCGAGTGGTGCAAGAGCACCGGTCTTGGGCATATGCGTTGCGTCAGCAACCAAACCGGCGTTGAAGCGATAGCTTCACTAGACGGTTTTCTCTGAGAAAAGGTAGCACTTTTGATAGAATAAGGATATGGAGAGATGGCCGAGTGGTTGAAGGCACCGGTCTTGAAAACCGGCGTACAGAAATGTACCGTGAGTTCGAATCTCACTCTCTCCGCCAAATAAAAATACGACACCTTGAGTGGGTCGTATTTTTATATTTGTTGGTGATATAATGTGGTTATGGATAACAAAACGATAGATCAAACGAATACGCCAATTAATTGGCAAGTAGATCACGAAATTAAACAATATTCCTCAACTTGGTACGTTGGTTTAGGCGGAGTTTTCTTAGGGATGATGTTTCTGGCAGTATTGCTTATGAAATCATGGTCTTTTGCCTCACTATTGGTAGCCGTATTAGTCTCAGTGATTTTCTATATTAAGAAACCAATCGGCAGTACTAGATACTCCCTTTCGGGCAGCGAACTTTTTATAGACGACAACCGATATGAACTTAATAGTTTTAAGGCCTTTGGCTTAATTAAAAATTCAAACGGTTTGCATAATTTAATTTTGCTGCCAACCAAGCGTTTCATGCCTGCCTTAACTCTTGATTTGCCAGAAGCTGAGGGAGAGCGAGTCGTTGATTTCTTTGGAGCTCGTCTGCCAATGCAAAAACTCGAGCTTAACTTTATCGATAAAATCGTTCAAAAAATTGGTTTATAAATACTACTTGCGATATCTAGGGCTTTCCCCTATAATTTCTGACATCGCTTTTTAAGCATGCACCTTTTATTTTTAGTCGGTGAACCGTCAAACAGTTCACCTATGCACCCGTAGCTCAACTGGATAGAGCATCAGCTTGCGGAGCTGAAGGTTGTGTGTTCGAATCACGCCGGGTGTACCATACAAAGAAGATTGGCTTAACGGTCAATCTTTTTTGTTTTCTACTTCAATTTGTTAAAATTAACATTACGGTATGGAGAGATGCAGGAGTGGTTGAACTGGCCGCTCTCGAAAAGCGGTAAACTGCAAAGTTTCGAGGGTTCGAATCCCTCTCTCTCCGCCAGCTTAGATATAAAAAAAATGATATACTTTAAGCTATGAGCGAAACGATATTTAGTAAAAT
>CAZHYM010000042.1:0-3074 GCA_964536785.1 uncultured Candidatus Saccharibacteria bacterium
ATATTAATAGTTAGTTCTGACTATAAGCATAAACGGGATGAAAGTCAAGCGTGGAATTGAGACTTGGTTAGTGAGATGTGGATAAACCACTCCCCGAGCAACATTTTAGGCTAGAGAACATAACCATACATAAACTAAAACTCTACCCTGTTTCTAGGGTAGAGAGTCAGTTTAGCGTAAGCGCTAAAAACTATTTTTCGTCGACGACTTCGCCTTCTACAGCTTCATCTGATTTAGAGCTTTCTGCTTTTGAGTCATCTTTAGATTCCTCAGCTTTGGCTTGATACATCTTAGATCCAATTGGCATTAAGATATCATTCAGGACTTTGGTTGCTTTTTCAAGTTCTTCTTTGTCGTCCAAATCCTTAGACTTTTTAGCTTCTTCGACAGCTTTTTTAATTGCCTCTTTGTCTTCATCGCTAATCTTGTCCTTGAATTCATCTGGCATTTTCTCTGCTTGATAGATAGTGTTTTCTAAAGTATTTCGGGCATCAATCGTCTCGCGCTTCTTTTTGTCTTCATCAGCGTGTAGCTCTGCCTCTTTCTGAGCCTTTTCAACTTCTTCTTTACTCATATTGCCAGAGTTCTGGATAGTAATTGACTGCTCTTTGCCAGTTCCCTTATCTTTAGCCGTAACATTTAAAATTCCGTTTGCATCTAAGTTAAAGGTCACTTCAATCTGTGGAACTCCACGAGGGGCTGGAGCAATTCCATCGAGAACAAATCGGCCAAGAGATTTATTGTCCTGGGCGAATTCTCGCTCACCTTGCAATACATGGATTTCAACTTGTGGCTGGTTGTCAGCTGCAGTTGAGAATACTTGAGATTTTGAAGTAGGGATAGTTGTATTGCGTTCAATTAGTTTTGTAGATACGCCACCCATCGTTTCGATTCCAAGCGAGAGAGGTGTAACGTCCAAAAGCAACACGTCTTTAACGTCACCAGCCAGAACTCCGCCTTGAATGGCTGCGCCAATGGCGACAACTTCATCAGGGTTTACTCCTTGCATTGGGTCTTTGCCGAAAATAGATTTAACTTTCTCGACAACAGCCGGCATGCGGGTCATACCGCCGACTAGGACAATTTCATCTATGTCTTTAATCGTTAATTTTGCATCTTTGATCGCTTTTCGGACAGGGTCTTCGAGTTTGTCAATCAGATCTTGGACAATTTCAATCATTTTAGCTCGAGTAAGTTTGTATTCAAAATGTTTTGGCCCGTCACTGTCAGCGGTCAAGAACGGCAAATTAATTTCATACTCAGTCGCGCTTGAAAGTTCTTTCTTGGCTTTTTCGGCTTCGTCCTTCAAACGCTGCATCGCAGCATTGTCTTTTTTGATATCAATGCCAGTTTCTGACTTAAATACATCGACAAAATGATTTACGATACGATTGTCGAAGTCTTCACCGCCTAAGTGGGTGTCGCCATTGGTTGATTTAACTTCAAACACTCCGTCGCCTAGCTCAAGTATGGATACGTCAAAGGTTCCACCGCCTAAGTCAAAGACTACGATTTGTTCATCTTTTTTGCCCTCTAGACCATAGGCGAGTGCGGCTGCCGTTGGCTCGTTGATGATACGCTTAACTTCTAAACCTGCAATCTTACCAGCGTCTTTTGTAGCTTGTCGTTGGGAGTCGTCGAAATATGCCGGAACGGTAATCACCGCTTCGGTTACTTTTTCCCCTAAGAATTTCTCAGCATCAGCTTTAATTTTTGACAAAATCATAGCTGAGATTTCCTCTGGCGTGTATTCTTTGCCGTCCATCTCAACCGCTACGCTTCCACCTTTTTTAACAATTTTGTATGGTGAAATTTCAATATCAGATTGAACTTCTTTATCATCAAATTTTCGCCCGATCAAACGCTTTACGCCATAAATTGTGTTTTTTGGATTTGTAACTCGTTGACGTTGCGCAATCTTTCCGACCAAGCGTTCGCCTTTTTTGTTGATTGCTACCACACTTGGGGTAGTACGATCACCCTCTGCGTTAGTTATAATTTCTGGTTTTCCGGCTACCATATATGCAAATGCACTGTTTGTGGTCCCCAAATCGATTCCGATAATTTTACTCATCTAATTTTCTCCTTTTGTTATTTATAAAATAGGTTATTAGTCTAAGATTTATTAATTAGCACTCTATACTAATAACTGCTAATACAATCATTATATATAAATTAGCACTCCTATGTCAAGAGTGCTAATGATAATTTTTACAGAGATGGCTGAAAATTTTTAAACTAAACTACTGACTTTTTTCGAATCAGTCTAACCCAGTAAGTAGCGACAATTGAGACTATAATCACCCAAGCGCCATACATCAAATCCAGCCTCGCCAACCTTATGAACTGACCTGCTGGTGTATAAAACATAATTCCAAGAGCGATAATCATAACTCCGTAAATCGCTAAGCTGACCCTGTCTTTTATGACATTTTTGATTCCCTGATAAACGCTCATAGAGCCAGTCATTGTCAATTGAGCCAATAACAAGTTTGAAACCATGATGATTCCAAATCCTACCGACCTCGCTAACTCAGCGTTTTTAGTTGTTGATAGCAGATAATAATAACTGCCAAAACTGCCGATCGCAATTAATAGGCCCTGCATAATTATTCTAGTCCAATCTCCAGCCCTTACCAAAGACTCGTTCAAATTTCGCGGAGGATTTTTCATTGCATCTGGCTCCAAAGGTTCTCTCTCGAGTAAAATTGAGCAAGTTGGGTCAATAACTAATTCAAGCAACACTACATGTACAGGCAGTAATAATAAAAACTCTGGCGGAACGCCGAGCAGAGGAGCCAATAGGGCAATTATGGCTATTGGGATATGGATAGTCAAGACATAGCCGACTGACTTTTTAATATTGTTATAAATCCGACGACCGTCTTTGATGGTTTTTAGGATAGTTTCAAAATTATCGTCAAGTAAGACTAGATCAGCCGCTTCCCGGGCAACATCAGAGCCACGTAAGCTCATTGCAATCCCAACATGAGCATTTTTTAAGGCTGGCGCATCGTTAACCCCATCACCCGTCATCGCAACCGCCTCACCATTAGCTTGAAAGGCTTTAACGA
>CAZHYM010000043.1:0-2848 GCA_964536785.1 uncultured Candidatus Saccharibacteria bacterium
TAAAGACAAGGAAGTCTTTGCCCGACCGCATGGTGACGAGTTCGATTATAGAAAACCTTGCGAGCGCCTCAGCATACAAGATTACCTATTCAACCAATCTTTTGCATTTTCTGAATCCGCTACAAGGTAGCGGATTTTTTTATTGACTTAGCATAAGTTAAATCCTAAAATAATTTTAGTACCTTGAAAATTTATTTTAGGGGAGGTGGTCATGATGTTATCGGCGGCGAAATTTAAAAAAATGTCGCCCGAAAACCAATACCGCGTGATTATGGAACTCGCAGGCAACATTCTAGAAGAGAAAAAGCAAATTGAGGAACTTTGGTCTGCTTTTGATAGCGTAATATCTGAGCTCAGTGAAATAGGCAAATTTATAATTCTGGATCGAAAAACCGTACGCCAAAAAATTGAAAAAACAAAGAAAGCCAAAGCTTTGATTTCAAGTTGGTTAGGGTTGACGAGTGCTTTCTCGTCGATAAGAAGAATTATCAAAGCCGTCAGGATAACAAGCAAAATTGAATCAAAGATGAACGTTCTGAATAAGTACCTTAGAATATTTTTTGGATATGAATACTCAGAACTCGACAGCACTACTGACGTAAAAAATGAAATTATCGTTTTCTACACTCACCACGCTGGAGAATCTGTTATTACTGACCCAGGCCATGGTCATTGCGGGATTAAAATGAACAAAGACTATATTTTTAAAAGAGATTACGCTGACAATGGCCTACGACGAAGTAGCTTATGCTATCGAAAAACAATTCATCAGTTTATCGAAGAACTTAGTCAAAATTATAGCTAATATCCATCCACCTACTTTGTCCGTTGCAATAGCGACGGACTTTTTATTGCAATAAATCAACCATGATGTTATAATCAAACAACTAAAATTAATTGATGGGAGAGCCAAAAAGCTCGCTAAAACCACAGAAGGGAATTCATCTTGACAATGAAAAAAGGCGAACTTTTAGATCTTGCGAAAAGCATGGGTCTTGAAGTTACAGAAAAAAATACAATCGTTGAAATTAACGAAGCTATTAAAAGTTCTGAAGCTGCTAAAAAAGAGCAGAGCAAAGAGGTTATTGAGCATCGTGAAGCAAAGGTCGCTAAGGCCGGAAAAAGAAGCGAAAAAGCTTTAAAAGAGGCAGAAGAAAAAGCCGATAAAGAATTGCGAAAAGCTGTAGCCGACACCACTCCTCAAGGAGAAGCAATCGCTAACGAGAAAAAAGGTCCAGCGCCAAAAAGTCGACCACTAATTGAACGACGAGGACGTAGGTACCAAGAAGCGATCAAAAAAATTGATAAAAATAAAACTTATTCTTTAGAAGATGCAGTTGAGCTAGCTATCAACACTAATGTTTCTAAAGTCGATGCTACCGCTGAGATACACGTACGACTAGGAGTCGATCCAAGGCAAGCTGACCAAAACATTCGCTCAACTGTTGCCCTACCACACGGAACCGGCAAAAAGATTACCGTTGCAGTTTTTGCACCTGAAGATCAACTAGACAATGCTAAAGAAGCCGGCGCAGACATCGTAGGCGATGACACATTCCTCAAACAACTTGAGAAGGGCATAATTAATTTTGACATTTTGATTACCATGCCAGCATACATGCCAAAACTTGGTAAGTTTGCTCGCGTTCTCGGACCAAAAGGCTTAATGCCTAACCCTAAATCGGGTACAGTAGCTAACGATGTTGCTAAAGCTGTAAAAGAGGCTAAAGCTGGTCGAGTTGAGTATCGACTTGATAAGCAAGCGATTCTGCACCTAGGCTTTGGTAAAGTTTCGTTTGGTAAAGATAAGCTAGTTGAGAATGCACAAGCATTCCTAGAAGATTTAAAATCTAATAAACCTTCTAGCGTAAAAGGCGTATTTATTCAATCTATATTTGTGTCGACCTCTCATGGTCCTAGCATAAAAGTCGAAGCTTAATTGATAAAACTCTTTAAAATAATCGCTGATCCAAGCTCAGCGATTATTTGTTTTATTTCTTTATATTAAATTTTATATTCTTGATAATCATGCTTGCTACATAGGCAGTTGTATTGATTATCAGGATAGTCCGGTTTTTAGTTTTTTCTGCGACCTCTTCTGCAATATTAGAAAAATCATCATCCATGGATTGACGTCTATGCCTAAGATACTTAATAAGCTCCGGATGATTTCTTTTCACATAACTAACCTTTCCTAAAGCAACAAGAGTCATTGCCCAGTCTAATATAAAATAAGCAACAAATAAGCTTATCGAGATAAGTTTAATGCTTTGACTGATATTTACTATTTGATCCTCAGCCCAGGGATGGAGCATGACAACTACTGCTAACGAACCAATGCCAAATAAGCTTGCATACTCAAGGCAAATCCGACCATTCAAATTAAAAACCTTATCGCTATAATCCCAAAGCCTCAAATTGAATGACTTTTCTAACACATAATGAACTGAATATTCTATAATCGATGAAATTAAAGCTGATGATATAAATATTAATAAATAATTATCATTCAAATATTGACTAATTACAACCGCACCTAAAGCACCTGAGCCGTAAATCGGCAGAAATGGACCATAAAGCAGCCCGCAGTTAATAAATTTGCCAGTTTTAATATATACAAATACGACTTCGGCTAGCCAACCGACAAAGGAATAGACAATGAAATAAAGAACATAATCTAACAAATACGAATCCATATGTTAATTATACACCAGAAGTTATAGATGATAACTTTACATTAAAATCCTATGTGGTATAATTGTAATCACATTACCCAAAGACAGTAGCGGTCGACTCGACTTAATCAAGCTACCGAGGATAAAAAATCTTTTTATGTCTTTGGCAATGC
>CAZHYM010000044.1:0-2604 GCA_964536785.1 uncultured Candidatus Saccharibacteria bacterium
ACTTGGAATCGAACCAAGATCTAAGGTTTTGGAGACCTTTATACTAACCATTGTAATATACCCCTATAACCGAAAATATTATATCACAATCAGGTGACATTGGCTTATAATTTTGGTACAATATCATCTATGAATCAGCCTTATTTAATTTTGATGGTGGGCATACCTGGCGCTGGCAAAACATTTTTTGCCAATCAGTTTTCAAAGACTTTTGGCGCGCCGTTTCTAAATATAAACCAGCTGCGCTATCAAATTTTTGACAAACCGACATTTTCGCGTGATGAAAATGACAAGCTTGAACAAATTTCTGTCAGTCTCTTGACAGAGATGATGCGATCAAAGAAGGCAATTATCCTCGAAGGCAAACTAGACGCTCGAATTGATCGGTACGAGATGGCAAATTTAGCTAAAATGAACGGCTACAAGATTTTAACAGTCTGGGTCCAAAATGTCTTAGAAACAGCCAAAACTCGAGCTACCAAGAAATCTCCATATAATAACAGCGAAATTATGTCTTTAGAAGCGTTCGAGGCTTCGATAAAGAAATTTACTGCTCCTAATATGCGTGAAAACTTAGTGGTCATAAGTGGTAAGCATACTTTTTCGACTCAAGCTAAAATCGTTCTCAGAAAAATTGCAGAGTCCCATACGCGGGCAGTTACCGGGCCTGATGCCATTAAAAACATCTCTCGAAAACCCCATCTAATCAGATAAATGCAAACTATAGTCGATAAGCATTTAGGTGAGATCTTAATCAGTAGGTCGCGTAGATCTCGTTCAATGACCGCTCGAATCACCCCTCAGGGTAATTTAAAATTGACATGTCCGTACTTCACCCCGAAAACTTTAATCAATTTCTTCATCGCCCAAAATTCCGAAAAGCTAATCGAGCTGAAACAAAGAGCCAACTCTAAAACCTACTCCGAGGGTGAAATAATTGGCAAAACTCATAAACTAAAAACGATCCCGGCAGAGAAAACCTCTGTTTTCATGCGCAAAAACTATTTAATCGTTGAATTATCTCCAACTGATAAATTATCAGACTCTAAGGTTCAGAATTTAGTTAGAAAAGAAGTTGCAAAAGCCTTGCGCAAACAAGCGAAAGCCTACCTTCCACATCGCATTAGCTTTTTGGCAAATAAATATGGTTTTAGCTATGGTCGATTACGCTTTTCACATGCCTCAAGTCGATGGGGGAGCTGTAGCTCCGAGAAAACTATTAGCCTAAACATCACGTTGATGAATCTAGATCACGATCTTATAGATTATGTAATTATCCATGAACTATGTCATACTCGCGTCATGAATCACAGTGCTGATTTTTGGAACGAAGTTAGTGAAATTCTGCCTGACTATAAAAATCTAGTCAAAAAGTTACGAAATCATTCTCCACTTATCTAATAGATGATATAATTTGGTTATGTTTAGGCGTGGGAAATCTAATAATGCCAGTGCACCAGAATTGTCTACTGTTAGCTACATCGAAGAGCATCCTGACAAGTCTTTAATTGCTTTGATGAATAACCTGGCAGATGGAGTTATTCAGGTTGACGATAGGGGAATCATCAGACTTTACAACGCCTCAAGCTTAAATATTTTAGACACCAATATTACTTTGACTGGTCATAGCCTCGAGAAAATTTTAACTCTTAAAAATCTAGCGGGCGATGACGTTAATGTCCTAGATGAGATTAAAAAAATCCAGAAGATAACTATTTTTGACGAGTTTGTATATGGTTACGAAACTGGTGAAAATTTACGCTTAGAGTTAACCGTCACACCAATTAGAAGTGATGATTTTAAGAGCAATAAGCCGTCTGGCTATATTTTGTTAATTCGGGACATTACCAAGCTCAAAAGTCTCGAGCAAGAACGTGATGAATTTATAAATGTAGTTAGCCATGAACTACGAACTCCCGTAACGGTGATTGAGGCAACCCTGAGCAATCTTGAGATGGTTATTAGCAAAAATCCCGATATCAATGTAGTTCGAGATATTATCGACACGGCTCACGATCAAATTGTCTATCTGGCTAAAATGCTCAATGACATCTCGTCGTTAGGCCGAGCCGAGGGCAATGAAGTTAGCCTAGACGATGAGATAGACCTTGAAAAGTTTGCCAAAAATCTGTATGACAAATATTTACCTGAAGCCAATAGTAAGAGTTTGCGGCTAGATCTAGATATTAGCCCAGCTCTCGGAAAGATTAAGTCAAATAAACTATACCTAGAAGAAATTATGCAAAACTTAATCGTAAATGCTATCAAGTACACCGAGGTGGGCTCGGTAACGATATCGATACATAAAACTCAAAAGAGCATTGAATTCGCTGTTCAGGATACTGGCATAGGCATACCCAAGACCGAGCAGAAAAAAATATTTAAAAAATTCTACCGGGTAGAAGACTACAGAACTAGAGAAACCAATGGAACAGGCCTCGGCCTGTATGTTGCTTGTCGTTTAGCAGAAAAAATTAAAACTAAAATTATCCTAACTTCTAGGTTGAATCATGGATCCGCGTTTAGCTTTGCGTTAGAGTCTAAATAGATAAAATTAACAAGAAAGAGCCCGCCATTACGGCGGGCAAAAATTATGAGTAGTCT
>CAZHYM010000045.1:0-1820 GCA_964536785.1 uncultured Candidatus Saccharibacteria bacterium
GTGTAATTATTATATATCAAATATAATGCGAATAACTAGCCAAGCGCTAATTATAAAAAGTAATTTAATCTGTTTTGCTATAATTGAGTTATGAATGAAATTAAAAAAGAGGAGTATTGGTTTAAAAGAAGAAGGTATGGTTTCGGTTGGACGCCCATAACTTGGCAGGGTTGGCTGAGCATACTCATATTCTTGGCGGTAGTGATGATTGGGTCTTATATAATAGAGGATACGCCGAGAAATACATTGTCTCCAGAAGCGATTTTATATTTAGTATTTTTTGCCTTTGCAACTCTAATGCTAATAATTGTTTCGGTTAAAAAAGGCCCTAGCCCGAAATGGCGTTGGGGGATTAAAGCAACTGATAATCCCGATGAGGATATCTAGAGGAAATAAATTTATATGGCAAAAAAACTAATTGAAATTATGGCACCTGCTGGCAGTTTTGAGTCGCTAGAAGCGGCGATAAAAGCCGGTGCTGATTCGGTCTATTTTGGCGTAACTAAACTTAATATGCGAGCTAGAGCTTCAGCGAATTTTACAATTGCTGATATGGCTGAGATTGTTAAACGAGCCAAAAAAGCTAAAGTTCTAACCTATCTGGTTGTAAATACCTTGCTTTATGATAACGACATGAACACGGCTCGAGAATTAATCGATGCGGCCAAAAAATATGGAGTTGATGCGATTATTGCATTTGATTTTGCAGCGATGAGCTATTGCAACGAAATTGGTATGCCAGTGCACGCTACAATTCAGTTTTCAATTTCTAACTATGAAGCTGTTAAGTTTTTTGCGAAAATGACTAATCGAGTAGTTTTGGCGCGTGAGTTGACTCTCGAACAAATCAAGGCAATTCACGATAAAATTGTCGAAGAAAACTTGATTGGCAATGAGGGACGGCTGATGGAGATTGAGGTTTTTGGCCACGGGGCGCTCTGCGTCTCTCAGTCTGGTCGTTGCTGGATGAGTCTGTACACCATGAACGCATCTGCAAATCGGGGTGAGTGTTTGCAAAACTGTCGTCATGCTTACAGGGTGACGGATATGAGTACCGGAAAAGAATTAGTGTTGGATAATCAGTACATAATGTCAGCGGCGGATATCTGCACGATTGATTTTCTAGATAAGTTTATTGCTTCGGGTATTTCAGTTCTTAAGATAGAGGGCAGGGGGCGAGCTCCGGAATACGTCTATACAGTTGTCTCGACCTACAAAAAAGCTTTGAAAGATATTGAAGAAGGAAATTATACCAAGGAAAAAATCAATGGATATTTCAAAGATCTAGAAACTGTGTTTAATCGTAAATTATCGCATGGTAATTTTTTCTTAGGCAAGGAAATTGGCGAATATTCAAATACTTATGGCTCAGCTGCAACCGAAGAAAGAACCTATAAAGGCAAAGTCACAAATTATTTATCCAAGCTTGGAGTAGCGGAAATCATGTTAGAAGCTGGTGAATTAAAAAAAGGCGACAAGGTATTATTTACTGGTAGTAAAACTGGTGTAGTTTTCGGGATAGCGGAAGATATCCGGCTCGATTATAAACCGGTTAGCTTAGCACCGCAAAAAAGCTTGATCTCATTAAAGGTTAGCGAACGAGTCAGGCGAAATGATTTATTTTACACCGTGGCTAAGAAAACGAAGTTTCAAGATTCTGAAACTGATAGCTAATCCTCGATATTAAGCAAATAATTCGTGCTGTTGATTCAAACAATATCCCAGTCCCAATCTATGGACCAACCCCAATTAGCGTCCCTATCACTGAAGACCTAAAAGGATTCGCACGTTATGAGATTGCTATCCTGAATCCAGAAGGG
>CAZHYM010000045.1:1830-2520 GCA_964536785.1 uncultured Candidatus Saccharibacteria bacterium
ATAGGTTAATTAAAAGGAGCCTTATGGAGTTTATTTGGTTTTTGGTGGCAATAATTTTACCATTTAAATTAAGAAAAGAACGTGCTAAAAGCGATGAAAAAGCCAAAATTGAATACCAGCGAGGCTGGCAAGATGCTTTAGATTTAACAAGAAATAATTTAGTAGGGCTGTTGAGCAGTGATTTAGTTGAATCTGAAAAAATTCGATCAGCAATCGGCTTGTATTCAGCTCAAAAAACGGTTAGTGCAAATGAGGTTAAGCCAGTCGCTGATACTAGCTTCAGTCTTATTAGAAATGAGGACAAAGCAAGTCTGGCATCTATGGTTGGTTCGATTCCTGAAGTGCCAACACCAATATTAAGCGAGGCCGAAATTTCTGCCGAGAAAGAAAGGCAAGCGGTTGCTAACTTAAATAAATTACTATATGTTGGTAGCTTCTTGATTGTGGCGGCAGCGGCTTTGTTTATAAACTTCGCTCTGACGTCTAATATCAAATTAGTGGCACTAGCTATTGTTATGCTGGCGTTTTATATTTCCGGTTTGGTGCTTTATCAAAAATCTGTCAAGCTTCGTCCGGCTGCAGTAGCGTTTACGGGAACTGGCCTAGCTATATTACCGTTTTTTGGTTTCGCTTTGAACTTATTAGGCGGCTGGTCGCAGGATTCGGCTTGGCTAGTGACTTCACTAATTG
>CAZHYM010000046.1:0-2370 GCA_964536785.1 uncultured Candidatus Saccharibacteria bacterium
TGCAATCGGCGCACGCTATTATCTTGAAACAGATACATTTAATGTTCAGTTCGGGGCTGCAATTCCTAACGGAGTAAATACAGATAACATGCTTATAAATACAGGCGCTCAGTTCGGATTTAAAAAATTCAAAGTAACTAAGTTTTTCTAAAGCTTCGCGCTCCACAAGCCAAGCCCCCGTGCTGATGGCTGGAGTGGCTTTAGTATGAAATAGTACCTCACCAAAATATCTCAATGTCCCAAAAACAGCATTCGGTCGATGGCTATCGAGTCGCTGTGGTACGATACTAACCATTTTTGACTGTGAGCTTTGGGCAATTGAAACCAATCTAGAGATAGTATCCGATTTAACTTTCGTATCCACTCCCATAAAAAAGATATATTTGCCGTTTGCATCTCTGGCTAATTGATCTAGGGCATTGTTTTTTCCGACCCATCCCTCGGGTAAAGTCCGGCCTTTTATGAACCTCACTCCGTCATGAGCAAATGCCTTAACGATAAATGGCGTATTATCGACAGACTCATCGTCCAGCACTAGCACCTCTAATTTTGGGTAGTTGCTAGACATAACTCGCTCCAAGCAATCCCTAATAGCATGACTTTCATTACGAACTGGTATGCATATAGTGACCGACGGGGCCTCGTGAATAGGCATATAGGCCTTGGAATCAAGATTGATCGATAACCGACGTAAGTTTCTAATGATTTTGTATAAAATCGACAGCGAAATAGTGCCGTAGAGTAACGTAAAAAGCAAATAATAAAGCATATGTATTGATTATACTACGATTTTATTGACAATTTGACTGGAGTCTATATAATTGTATTTGACAATCTGCGAAAAAATATAAGCAGATTTTTTAAATTAGGAGAGGTAGTGAGCAAAAAAACTAAGAGCAAGTCGAGCACCGCTAAAATCACTCGGATTAAGGCTGATGCTCCAATTAAGGAAAAAGTTGTGGCTGTAGAGCCGATACTTAAACCAAAATCACAGGTCAAAAAGAAAAGCAAAAATGCAATTATCAGTAAAATCCTTAAACCGTTTAGATCACTTGGTGCATACTTCAAAAGCTCATTTCTAGAACTTAGACAGGTAGTCTGGCCAAGCCGTAAATCAACTTGGGCAATGACCTTGGCAGTAATTATGTACTCAGCTCTTCTAATTTTATTAGTGGTATTATTAGACTCCTTCTTTCGATGGATAATTAAATTAATGATAGGATAACCAAAAAAATGGCAAAAAACCGATATGATTCAACTCGTGCATGGTATGCAATCCATACCTATTCTGGTCATGAAGAAAAGGTTGCAGAAAGCATCCTACAGCGCATAAAAAGCGTTGATATGGCAGACCTTATCTTTGACGCAGTAGTGCCCAAAGAGAAACAAATTGAGATTAAAAACGGCAAAAGAAAAGTTGTCGATAAGAAAATCTTCCAAGGCTACGTGCTGGTTGAGATGAATCTAACTGAAGAATCTTGGTTCTTAGTTCGCAACACACCCGGCGTAACAGGCTTTGTTGGCACTAGCACGACTCCAACACCAGTTTCTCATAAAGAAATGGATAAAATCAAAAAAAGGATGGGCGTTGAAGATCCAAAACACAATATCGAATTCACTAAAGGCGAAATTGTCTCAATTATCGACGGTCCCTTCAAAGGTTTTGACGGCGCTGTTGATGAAATCGACCCAGCAAAGGGTAAACTAAAAGTTCTCGTCAGCATGTTTGGTCGCGAAACTCCAGTTGAGCTCGACGCGTTGCAAGTTAAGGGCATCTAGGTTAAAATATAAAAGTTACGCACTCGTGATGTAAATTAACGAGTATAAAGGAATAAAATATTATGGCAAAACAAATTATCGGGAATTTGAAACTCCGTATCCCAGCCGGACGGGCAACAGCTGGACCTCCAGTTGGCTCAACGCTAGGTCAATGGGGATTAAATATGATGGATTTTATTAATCCATTTAATGAGAAAACCAAAGATTTGATGGGCAAAGACGTGATCGTTCATATCCGAGTTTATGATGATCGAACCTTTACCTGGAATTCACTCGGTCGACCTGTCGACGATCTGATTCGAGAAAAAATTGGCGTCCAAAAGGGCAGTGGCAAGCCTCATACTGAGAAAGTTGGCAAAATTACTAAAGCTCAACTCCGAGAAATCGCTGAAATGAAAAAAGACCAATTAAATTCAATTGACGAAGAAGCTGCAATGAAAATTATTGCCGGTACAGCACGCTCTATGGGCGTCGAAGTTATCGACTAAAGTTTGTTCTAAAGTCAAAAGTCACTCATGCATAGCCAGAGTGATTTTTTGATTTCAGGCTTGATAGGCTATAATGTAACACAGCACATTATTAATTTATCAA
>CAZHYM010000047.1:0-2192 GCA_964536785.1 uncultured Candidatus Saccharibacteria bacterium
GACCAATAATCGACTTGTACAGCGGAGTGGGCTCAATTGGCCTTTCAGTTGCAAGTGGACAAGAATTGAAGATGATTGAAATTAATCAAGAAGCGGTAGATGAAATGAAAAGAAATATTGAAAATCTAAATTATAACAATGCGGTTGCGGTTTTGTCACCGGCCGAAGATGCAACGGAATATATTAATAAAGACGCTCAGCTGATCGTTGACCCACCGCGAGCGGGTATGCACAAAGATGTAGTAGCCAAAATTCTCTCAGTTTGTCCTAAAAAGATTATCTATTTAAGTTGCAATCCGGCCACTCAGGCTCGAGATATAAAGTTATTACTCGCGGAATATGAGCTTAAAACTGTCAAGGTTTTTAATTTCTTTCCGCGGACTCCGCATATTGAATCGCTTGCAGTATTAATTAAAAGGTGAAATAAAAAAGTCGCAAACTGTATGCTTGCGACTTTCTGCCTATTAAACCAATTTTAGCTCTTCAATTGTCTCGAGGCCGAAATATTCAGCGGCGGCATTGATTATAGCGTTTGCTATCTTAACGTCAGCTTCCTCCGAATCGTCTGAGCCGTCTAAAGACACGCAACTCATATTGTCTTCCAGGGATTTAAGTATCTTACGACAAAATTTAAAGTCGTAAAAAACTACTTCCATAAATACTCACCTCGCTTTAGATTTTGGCATAAACTTACTTTTATCCACTTACCATAAAGTGGATTAACGTTTATTATTTTAACATTAAATAAAAAGAAGTCAATCGCAACACGATTCTCAATTGTTTGCCTGTCGATTTTAGATTAAGCGTTTCAACGTAGCCTAAATATTTTCTCAATTAGTATTGATTTCGCCCTTGAAGAGGTGTATGATAATCTGATTCCACGAAAGAGGTGATGTAAAATGTCTTATTGCTACTATTTCGGGACGTACAAAAAACCAGTATTTGAACTTCTTGAAAAAGGTAAAATTGATCAAGCTCTTACTTTTATACGTGACCATCGCAGGCGTGATGATTTATGCGACCGCCATCGGGCTGAGCTCTGGATTTTAGAAGCTCATTGCCATCAAGCATCGCATAATTTATGGAGCTCTGAACTTGCTCTAGAAATGGCTGAAGAAGAAATAAAAGCCAACAAATTAAAAGGCGCAATACTCTGTTTCTACAACTGCGCAAAGGCTGAGCAGATGATTATTAGCGGTCGTCTACAGTCTGCAGTTGTCTGCTTGAAAAAGGCTGAAGATTCGGCTGAGACGGATTGCCAACGCGGCATGATTGAGCTAGACTTTAGTTTCATAAACTATCGTCAAGGTTTTATGGATGCTGCACATAAATATGCAGAGAGGGCTAAGCCTTTGCTCAAAGATGATTGCGGCCTGCTGTTAGCGAATTGTCAAACTATGATCAAGAAAACTGCCAAAAAGCCAAAAGGATTTTGGGCTCTGTTCAGATTCATATTTAAGCCATTCCTAAAGCTGTTCTCTAGGAAAAAAGAAGTAGAACATAGTAAGTTCAAAACACTAGTTACTATAGGTGCTGAATAAGCACCTATTTTCTTATAACAACTTTAAGCTAATGGACAATAACCGTGTCAGCGTAGCTTTGCATGATATT
Source organism: uncultured Candidatus Saccharibacteria bacterium (assembly GCA_964536785.1). GTDB lineage: Bacteria > Patescibacteriota > Saccharimonadia > Saccharimonadales > Saccharimonadaceae > CAZHYM01. Next base: position 1,612 of record CAZHYM010000047.1, read on the forward strand.
TCCGATTGTTAATAAATCCGTTTCGCTGAGGGTCTGATCCTTTTTGTAAGCAGGGTCTAAAGTTTTGGCTGGCTGAAACCGTTGCAATGCATAGCGTTTAGCTTTACCACCGTTTGCAATTAATTTCCCTATTTCTGTGAAATCACTAACTTGATGTAAAGATTTGACGATAGTTGTGCGAAACTCGTACTTTAGACCGCTACTTTTGATTAACTGTATGCTTTTTTCGATATCGCTATTTACCACTGGGCGATTCGTAACTTTTTCGTAATTATGAAGCGGTGCTTTAATGTCCATGGCTACAAAATCAAGTAGCTGATCGTCGAGGAGCTTTTTGAGCATTTCCGGCTTTGTCCCGTTTGTGTCTAGCTTAACTAGATAACCTAGTTTTTTGATTTGTCTAATAAAATCTGGCAAATCTGGGTGCAGGCACGGCTCTCCCCCGCTAACAACAACTGCTTCGACTAGACCAATACGTGATTCCAAAAAGTTGATTATCTTGTCAGTGCCCATGCTCGCAGTAAAACATTCTGGCACTACTAATTCTTTATTGTGGCAAAAACCGCAACGCATATTGCATC
>CAZHYM010000048.1:0-2032 GCA_964536785.1 uncultured Candidatus Saccharibacteria bacterium
CATTCTGGCACTACTAATTCTTTATTGTGGCAAAAACCGCAACGCATATTGCATCCGATGGTAAATAGGCTGATTGCCGTCTTTCCTGGGTAATCGACAAGCGATAGTTTCTGGATTCCACCTATTAGCATAATTAACTCTTGGTGGCTTTATCAAATTTTTTACGAAGCTCAAATTCTGCTACTTTGCCATCGTTCCACTGCGAAACTGGACGTAAGAACCCGACGACGCGCGAGTAAACTTCGCACGGTTCATTGCATTTTGGACAGGTTTTATGCTCTCCGGAAACGTAGCCATGGTTTTCGCAAACACTAAAGCTTGGACTAAAGGTGAAGTAAGGAAGTTTGTATTTCGTACAAATAGTTTTTACAAGAGTCTTAATTGTCTCGGGATCATCAACTCGTTCACCTAGGAAAAAATGAACAACAGTTCCGCCAGTATATTTTGTTTGTAGGTTATCTTGAAGATCTAATAGTTCAAATAAATCGTCGGTGTAGTTTACTGGCAGATGAGTCGAATTGGTGTAGAAAGGTGCTTTGACTTTAAGCCCCTTGCCATTAGCAAACTGGGCTTTGTCCTTAAAGTCTTTTTGATCTTTTTGAGCCAGTCTATAGGTAGTCCCTTCTGCCGGAGTGGCTTCTAGATTATAGTTATTGCCTGTTTCTTGCTGAAATGAGATTAGTTTTTCTCTTATGTAATCCATTATTTCTTCTGCTAATTTTTGTCCCTCGTCAGTTCCGATATTTTCGTCGATTAAATTCATAAGAGCCTCGTTCATACCGATAATACCGATCGTCGAAAAATGGTTCCGCCAGTATTGCCCGCTGGCTTTTTTGATTTCGCGTAAGTAATACTTGGTGTATGGGTAGAGGTTTAAATCAGTATAATTTTCAATTGTTTTTCGTTTAGTTTCTAAACTTTCTTTTGCTAAGTTTAGCAGTGTGTTAAGCCGAATGTAGAAAGACGAAATGTTTTTTGCTTTGAGACTTAAGCGCGGTAGGTTTATCGTAACGACACCTATCGATCCGGTTAGCGGATTTGCTCCAAACAGACCGCCTCCGCGGTGCTCTAGTTGTCGATTGTCTATTCGTAGCCGACAGCACATACTTCTGGCGTCCTCTGGCTTTAAGTCAGAGTTGATGAAATTTGAAAAGTATGGAATGCCGTATTTTGCTGAAGTCTCCCAAAGATTTTTGATAATTTGATTGTCCCAATCAAAGTCTTTGGTGATATTGTAAGTTGGAATTGGGAAGGTAAAGACTCGTCCATTTGCATCCCCTTCGGTCAGGACTTCAAGCAGTGCTTTGTTGATGATGTCCATTTCCTTTTGGTAGTCGCCATAGTTATTTGTCTGCCATTTTCCTCCTATAACGGCTGGAGTATTTGCTAAATAAGAAGGAGGATTAAGATCTAGCGTAATGTTTGTAAATGGAGTTTGAAAGCCAACTCGAGTCGAAACGTTTACATTGAATACAAATTCCTGCAAGGCTTGTTTGACGGCTTCATAATCTAGTTTGTCGTAGCGAACAAATGGAGCCAGAAGTGTATCAAAATTTGAGAAGGCTTGAGCTCCTGCTGCTTCGCCTTGAAGAGTATAAAAGAAGTTTACAATTTGTCCGAGTGCTGAGCGAAAATGTTTTGCTGGCCTTGAAGCTACTTTGCCAGGAACGCCTTTGAAACCTTCTTTAAGCAAGTCCATCAAATCCCAACCGACACAGTAAACGCTTAGCAAATTTAAATCATGGATATGGAAATCACCTTCTTGATGGGCTTTAGCAATTTCCTTAGAGTAGATTTTATTTAACCAATAATTCTTACTAATTTCTGACGAAATGTAGTTGTTTAGTCCTTGCAACGAATAGGCCATGTTTGAGTTTTCTTTTATCTGCCAGTCTAGCTTGCCTAAATATGAGTCTACGAGCTTAACTTGATTGATTGAATTAATCTCGCGAATGTTGCGGTGTTGCTCGCGATAGATAATGTAGGCTTTGGCCGTTTTTATATGGCCGGATTTTATTAGACTGTTTTCAAC
>CAZHYM010000049.1:0-1850 GCA_964536785.1 uncultured Candidatus Saccharibacteria bacterium
TAAACGAAGTGATTTATAAGGGCACGACTGCAGATTCATGGAAAACGCCAGTTACGGTGCTTGACGATGAGATGACCGTAAACGTGGAATTGTCTGACGAACTCCAAGGCTATAGTGACTACACTGTTTTGAGAGATCACGAGGGTACAATCACCAAGTTAGACAGCACTTACGACCCTGAAACCGGCATGCTGTCATTTCAAACTGATGCTTATTCTGACTACGCAATCGCTCACGGCGAAGCAGTGACTAATCCAAACACTTATGATGGTATAACAAAATACTTTGCCGTCGGCTCTGTTAGTTTAGCCGGCTTAGCTGGAACGGTCGTCTACCTGTTTAAAAAGCGACGAGCTTAGTTCAGTAATAAAGCTTTTAGTGGCTAGCCTTTGAACGGTCTAGCCACTGTTTTTTTGGTTATTACGCTTGTAAGGTAATTCCATTAAAGAGATAAAAAACCTTAATAAAGAGTGTTAAATAGATATGAGCATTGCCGATGCGACTATCAAAACAGCAATCGTTAGCCAGATTAAGATGTCAAAATCTTTGTTAACTATTTTTCTAATTAACGAGCTGAATTTATTATTGCCTAGATCTTGATAGTTAATTCTGAGCCAGCTTGCGTTTATTAGTAGCAATCCAGAGATGTTAAATACACAATAAATACAAAGTGATTCAATTACAAATACGCTTTGGTATAAGAACCAACTGCCAAATGCTAGCGTGAAAATTGCTAGAAATTGAGCGATAAAACGCATTTTTTTAGAGATAGCACCACCAGTAAGCCCGACAAGGGCAATGGCCAATAAAAAGCAGAACATAATAGTGCTGATTAGAGCATTTGGTGGTCCAAGCACTGAGGCCTGCTGTGAGTTTAATACAGTTGTGCAGTTAAGAGCATCGCTAATGTTGCAAGCTAACTTAGCGCTACTATCTTTTAATAAGCTTATCTTGTCCATTATCTGCAAGAACGATGCAACAAAGCCGATAACTGAGCCGATGGTCATGGTGAGATATAGATTAGATATTTTATTTTGTCGTTCCATAAGTGTAAATATTATATATTAAAATTTGCTATTGCTCTAATGTGCTCTAATTAGTTTTAGTATCTAATCTACTGAGAAATACTTTTTAGCTAAATCTTGCAACCTTTGACCGGTTTTAGGCCAATTTAATTGGTCTGCCAATTGGTCAATTTGAATGTACCTATTGCTGATAACCGGTCCTCCGGGATCTTTTTCGAAGTCGGCTATTTTCTCTAGCTCTGCATAAATGCGGAGTTGATGCCCAAGGAGGTTACTGTTTTCGTAAATTGACTGGTAGCCAAGTGGTTCCCACGATAATAACTTGCAGTTTATTTCTTCCTCGGCTTCGCGAATAGCAGTTTCTTCGATAGTTTCTCCTGGTTCAGTTCTACCTCCCGGTAAGTTATCGGGGTCTTCTGGATATTGAACCAAAGGGACTGTGTTATTAAGATTGCCAACGATATAAACTTGTTGCCAAGGCAAATTAGGCAAGTCTGCTTTTGACGGTATGTCGTACCATTTTAGATCTATATTGTGAATTTTGTTTTCAGCGTCACGGTAATCAAATTGACTAATAAGATCTGGTTTTGATTCTGAGGCTCTAGTTTCAATATTGTTTGGATTCATATGATAATCATAACATACATGGGGCTATTGTCCGGTTAGCAGTTTCTATGAGTTAAATTAAATTACTTAGTTACAGATTTAAGGTAAAGAGTCATATTCTGGTTTGCTATAATTGAGTGATGAATAAAAGCAAAAAGCAAAAGCATTGGTTTAAAAGAAGAAGGTATGGTTTCGGTTGGACGCCCATAACTTGGCAGG
>CAZHYM010000050.1:0-334 GCA_964536785.1 uncultured Candidatus Saccharibacteria bacterium
GGAAGTCCTTGGCAGAATGTTGCTCTTAGCCCTCAGCAGGAAAGAGATTTGGCTAATTTTGGTCAAGAATTTGCAGTGGCTGTTGGCTTGGCGCAAAGGAGGGTTAACTAAATGGCTAGCGAGCGAAAAATTGTACAGGTTAACTTGGTCCCAGATGTTAAGCAAGAGCTGATTCAGGCTGAGAGGCAACGAAATCGAGTAATTGCTACGGCTGCAATTGTGACGCTGGGAGCTTTAGGCTTTCTAGCGTTTTTGGCGATGACGGCTTTTGTTGGCCAGACGCTGCTTCTTAATAATGCCGATAATAAAATATCAGATGAGTTTGAAAAATATC
>CAZHYM010000050.1:344-1801 GCA_964536785.1 uncultured Candidatus Saccharibacteria bacterium
TTGACGAGATGATAACTCTGCAGAATCAGTTGTCGAAAATCGATAGCCTTCATGATAAAAAGCCAATTTCTTCGAGGCTTTTTACCATGCTTACGGTAGTCATTGAGAGCGAAGCTAATCAAATTAAAGTTTCAAGGATGGAGTATAAATCAGATACTGGTGAAATAATAATTGAAGGCCAGTCGGGCGGTGGATATATACCTTTAGAGAAACTGCAAAAAACTATTCTCGAAACTGACATCGAGATACCTGTAGAGTTACTTGAGGGCGAAGACACTCCGGCAGAACCAATCGTTGAAAAATTAACTGAAGAAGTTAAAATAATGGACCAGCCAGTTTATGGAGAGAGTACTGCTCAAAAAGAAGTGCTTATATTCAAAATAGGCTTTATTGTTAATCCTAAGTTAGTTGCTTCAACTAATAGAAATATTGTGATTAAGTCTGTCTCTAGACAAAACGTTACCGATTCAGTTTCTTCTATCCCAGAAGGCCTGTTTACGCCTCAGGCTTCCACGGATGCTAATAAAGTAGAGGGGAATTAAAATGGCAAAAAAAGAAGTAGCTATTAGGAAAAGACAAAAAATTCACAAAGCCAACCACAACATCTTCATTGTGGTGGCAATTGCTGCGTTCATTGCTGGGTTCTCATTAGTCGGTGCAACTTTCTTAATTAAAGAGATTATGTTTAACAACAAGGTTTTGTCAGAAAAGAACAATACGATTTCAGTTCTAAGACAAAATAATGAAAACGTCCCAAAATTGGAGCAAGACATAAAGGTGTTAAAAACCAACGAAGCCCTGCTATCCAGTAAGTTTAAAGCCGATCAAGACCCATTAACTGTTGTACTAGATGCATTGCCCGCACAAGTTAATTCAACTGCTCTTGGTTCAAGTCTTAAAGAGAAGTTATTGAGCGTTCAGGGAGTTGAAATTGAAAAATTGATGGTTCAGAATACAGATTCAGATGAATTAGTCGAAGAATCAACTATGGCTGAAAATAGGATTAGCTTTACGTTTAAGGTTTCAGGGTCATCAGTTAATGATCTCAATTCAATTCTTAGGAATTTAGAAAAATCTATCAGAGTGATGCATGTCGATAATTTCATAATCGAGCAAGGTGATGAGAAAAATTGGCTTACTGTAGCGGGCCACACTTATTACGAACCAATGCTCAGGGCAACTTTAAAGACTAAGACAGTAAAGGCGGGAGAATAATATGAAACGAAGTGAAATTGCACTCATTATATTAGTGGTAGCAGTAAGCTTATTCAGCTCTTATTTTTTACTTAATGCTATCTTGGGCAAGCCGGACGAGTCTTCGGTAGAGGTTAAAACAATCGATCTATTGGAGCCAGAAGTAGTGAAGCCAAATAAGAATGTTTTTAATGGCGAAGCCATAAATCCAACAGTAGAGATTATAATCGGGGGCAACTAGTGCCTAGTGGTGAATAATGACT
>CAZHYM010000051.1:0-1711 GCA_964536785.1 uncultured Candidatus Saccharibacteria bacterium
ACCTCGTCTCCTTTGTTTAGTAACTACCTAGCCTGATACTGAAGTGGGTGTTTTGCGTCGTTCGTTTCGCTATAACAAACAGGTGCAATGTTTTTTGCGATGTCGTTTTCGTTAACGTGGCTGCACAGCGGAACACCGAACATATCAAATTGATTGGTTGGCGAAATAAACTTCCATTTTCCTGATTCCTGCACGGCAAACATTCTTGAGCCAGGATTCTCACAGCCGTAATTTAGTAATACTTGTTTTCTATCATCACTAAATGCCATAACCCAGTAATATGATTTGTCGCAATTTGATGAAATATCTTTTTTGGCAGCAGTAGTCAAGAAGTCATTAAGGCTCATTACATTTTCATCAGATAATTTTACTGCTTTTGTACCTTGAAAATCATATTGGTATGAGCCAAGCTCTACGTTTATAGCATTATCCCTGTGTGAAGTCTCGGTTTTGTCGGCTATATTTTGCTTAGCGAGTGAGATTATGAGCGCAGCTATCAGAATGGCAATAACTGCGGATAAGATATAGATGATTCGTTTGTATGATTGAGTGCTTTTTTTGTTTTTAACCATAGTGTTCCTTATCTATTACTGCTGATTATACTGTTTATTGTTATTTTGTCAAATTGACTCGATGTGATTCAGCTAAGACTCACTTGGTAGATGGTTTTAACTTCATAGCTTATGGCGCACCAGATGAAAGAACTCACTTTTTGTGAGTTCTTTCATTATTCTAAATGATATACTTGATGTTAATGAAGATAGTTAAACTTATAGGTAAATACTGGCCAAAATCTCTAGAAAAAATCATTAAAATCTTTTGTTTAACTACGCTAATTGCTGTTGCTTCATACTTTGTTTATTCTCAGTTCGCACTTAGTCGAAAAATCGAAAGCTATTCTCACAAGTCGGTTACAATCGCAGGCGAAAAATTTACTCTACTAGTCGCAAACAGCGATTCCGAAAAAAGGCTTGGGCTGAGTGTCATTAACAAACTACCGCATAACTATGGGATGCTTTTCGAAGCTGCTCCAAATACGGGAATCTGGATGAAGGATATGAAATACCCAATCGACATAATATGGGTTGATTCTGAATATAAGATTTCCTATCTCGTAGACTCGGCTCAGCCCTCTAGCTACCCTGAGATAATTTACAAAAATCCCTCCCAATCACGCGCCAACGACGCCTATATAATAGAAATTAACTCAGGTGAAATAAAAAGATTACAACTGAAATTAGGTGACGAGATAATATTAAACTAAATAGCCCCTTCTAGTAAGAAAGGGCTACTTATCAGACGCAAGCTAGAAGTTATAATTTGCGACCAGTAACTAATCGGTAAATGAATAACACTATCATTGCACCGACGATAGCTACTAGGAAGCTCCACCAGTTCAGACCACTTACGCCCGCCTCGCCGAATTGGTTGAATACCCATCCGCCGACTAGCGCGCCAATGATGCCGACTATAATGTCCGCCACGAGACCTTGTTCGGTCTTCATGATAATTGATGCGACCCATCCAGATACGCCACCGAGGACGATCCAGATTAACACATTTTCTATTGACATAGTGTTTCTCCCGCTTATTAGCAATTTAACTATACCACTACTAATAAATAAAAGAAATCAAGTCAAATCTAGCCACATTGCAAATTTAGTGAAATAAAAAGACTAGTCGATGAAACTAATCTTCATATTTGGTGGCT
>CAZHYM010000052.1:0-1678 GCA_964536785.1 uncultured Candidatus Saccharibacteria bacterium
TAAGCACTTCTGACCTGAGGTGCTTTTTTCTGATAAAATATATAGCATGAATGAAATTGCAGCACCTGTTGTAAAAGTTAGCCATTTTAAAATGACCTTTGGCAACAATCAAGTTATTAAAGATTTAAGCTTCGAGATACAAAAAGGCGAGGTTTTCGGCCTACTTGGTTCTAATGGATCAGGCAAGACCACCACCATACGCGCGATACTAGGTCTGTACGAACCGACAGGAGGCGAGCTATCAGTCAACGGCAAACGTTTCTCACCTGAGACTGATATCAAAATTGGCTACTTGCCCGAAGAAAGAGGCCTGTACAAGAAAGAAAAAGTTGGCAACATCATGCGCTATTTTGCAGAATTAAAAGGTCTAGGCAAAAGTGACGCAGAGAGTTTTATTAATAAATTCTTATCCAGAGTCGATCTGCTAGACAAGGTCAATATTCGTCTCGATAAATTGTCAAGCGGTCAGCAACAAAAAGTTCAACTAGGTATTACGATGATGGGCGATCCTGATTTACTAATATTGGATGAACCAACAAAAGGCTTTGACCCAGTTAATCGCAAATTGCTACTCGATATCGTTGAAGAAGAGCGCCAAAAGGGAACTACAGTAATCATGATTACGCACCACATGGAAGAAGTTGAAAGGCTTTGCGATCGTGTCTTGTTACTTAAAGATGGTAGAGCAGTCGTCTACGGACGGACCGAGGACATCAAAGATCAAGCCGGCAATAATATCATCCGGATAACTTTTAATGGACAAATTCCTGGCTCTAACGAAATTTATACAATCTCAAACCAAACTAAAACCACCGCCGAACTAACTTTGCGCGAAGGCAAAACAGCCAAAGACGTTCTTGAATCATTAGTTGATCAAGGGGTAGACATCAGACAATATTCCGTTGAACGACCGAGCTTAGATGACATCTTCGTTAATATCTATGGAGCTAAACTGAATCATGAAGGGGAGATTGAAAATGCATAATTTAAGCACGGTAGTTAAATTTGAAATTTTAAAGCAAATACGTAAACCGCTTTTTTGGGTAGCGATATTTGCCTTTCCGACAATGTTGTTGCTTTTCGGCGGATTATCATATATAAGCACCGAACTTGCAATGAATCAAGGAGAGATAGCCAAAAACCAGACCGAACAAATTATAAAGAAAATCATCGTTGTTGATGAAACTGGATTAGTTGAGAAGGATGCATTCGGCGAACTGACAACCGACTTCAAAACAGATAAAGATCAAGCGATTATTGAGTTCAAAAACAGCCAGAACAAAGAAGCTTTAATCATCTATCCTAAAGAAATACCTGAAAAACCAATAATTATATATACCAGACTAACTGATGATAAAGCCGAAACTCAACGATTATCGATGGGTATTGAAACGCTATCGTCAATGGCACTTCAAAGTAGCATCGAGTCCAATATTGATAAGAAATCAGCGGACATTTTGAAGGCTCAAGCCCTATCCAAAGAAACACACGTGATTAACGATGAGGGGATAGACTACAACCCCTTAGCTCAGATGATAATTCCCGGAATATTTCTAGCCGTATTCTTTATAATCATGGTTGTGACCGGCAACCAGACTTTAGTAGCTACGACTGAAGAAAAAGAAAATCGTATCGCCGAGATGATTTTAACCACCGTCAAAGCCAAGACTTTAATTTC
>CAZHYM010000053.1:0-1610 GCA_964536785.1 uncultured Candidatus Saccharibacteria bacterium
TTATCAAGAGTACGGCGAGAGAATTGGCTTTTTGACCCGTCAGCAACCGACTAGCTTTGCTAACTAGCACGGTGCTTCATCCAACCCATAGAAAGGGAAAGATATGAATACATCTTTAAGAACCGCGGAATTCGTTTCGCCAAAACACCCAGACAAATTATGTGACCGAATAGCCGATGCTATTTTGGACGCTTACTTAACTCTAGATCCCCAGGCCAGAACGGCAGTCGAAGTTATGGCGGGACATGGAGAAGTTTATATATTAGGCGAGATTACTAGTACGGCAACAGTTGATATTGAGCCGATAGTTAGACGCCTAGCCGGAGACTGCATCAGGCTAAGCCAAAAACTAGTTCATCAGAGTCCAGAAATCGCCCGTGGCGTAGATAGTGGTGGTGCCGGCGATCAAGGGATTATGATTGGCTACGCGACAAGCGAAACGCCTGAGATGTTGCCTCTCGAATACGTGTTAGCTCGCGATTTAAACCGTTTCTTATACAATATCTGGCCATTTGACGGTAAGACGCAGGTAACCATTGACGGACAGAATATAATTGCTATTGTGGCAAGTTTCCAAAACTCTGCGCATGATGAATTAGAGGATGCCGTAAAACTTTGGGCTAAAAAACAAAAGTATGCTTCTGCATGTTTTGTGAAGTATCGTAATAGCAATCCAAAATTATTCATAAATCCAGCAGGAGATTGGAAGCTGGGTGGTTTTGAAGCCGACACTGGACTGACGGGACGAAAATTAATCGTAGATAATTACGGCCCAAGTATACCTATTGGTGGCGGAGCTTTCAGCGGTAAAGATCCTTCAAAAGTTGACCGTTCGGGAGCGTACATGGCTCGTAAAATTGCTGTTGACTATCTAAAACAATTTCAGGCCAAAGAAGTATTTGTGAGGCTAGCTTATGCAATTGGCCAAAACAGACCCATTGAAGCTACAGCAATCGTCGACGGCAAAGTTAAACAAATTATTGGCTACGATTTATCCCCTCGTGGCATAATTAATTCACTAAATTTACTCAATCCGATATATGAATCATTAGCGACCAATGGTCATTTAGATTTTTTCAACTAGTATTAAAAAATTAAACCCGCTACCTGAGAGCGGGTTATAGAAGCAGTTAATATTCAACCACATGATGTTTTAATAAATTATCAAGCAGGACTGTTGCTTCTTCTGAATTATAGTCGTCTACATCTCTAATAGATGAAATGCCGACCCTAAGTGAATCAATTTTATCTTTAGTTATTTGACTGCTAAAACGATACCTTATGCCGTCAAGTTTCGTTTCAAATGCAGGGATAGAATCAATTGAAAGCCCAAAGGTGAATGATTCTAGAGCGTCTAATGTTGTAAGGAATAACGCAAATCTGTCGTAGCAATCCTTAAACGCCGGCCTGCACTCAATCGTTTTTACATGCTCCTCCGCGACAACCAACCGAACGCATCCATTTTCAGAAACAAAATACTGCTCGTCAGACTTCTTATGAGTATAACTTAACAATTTAACCACTCCTTCTAAAAAATTCAATCTGTATAGCGTCAGCCCCAGGTCCTTTTGAAGTAGGACACTTGTCTAGAAAGACAAGTGCATGAAACG